>NZ_JBXBBJ010000016.1:0-120826 GCF_057221575.1 Paenibacillus sp. Y660
TATTGAACTGTTTGCTTCTTGTATGTTTCATCATGCTCGATCTTCTTCACAGACACAGTCTCCCTCGTTCAAGTTGTTGAATCTAGTATAATCTGTGTCTACTATTCAGTCTAACTTCACTATGTGTTGCCTCCAAACTGGCAACACATTCTTCGTTGAGCTAACGGGAAACGATATACTTTGTTTTCCTTGAACAGATGATATTCAGTAAAAAAGTCACAAGAAGAAAAAAGTCACCGAATAAGTCACAGAAAAATCGGTTAAAGATGAAAGTTAACGAAATTCTTTAGGGGTTATCTTGTTAATATGTTTAATAAACATGAAAAATGAACAATAATGAAAGTGTGCGAAAGGTAATGAAAAATGGGCGGTATGATGTAATCGCATCATCAAAACCCTTGATTTATCTGAGATTAGAGGACCCTTCGGGGTCCTTTTTTTGTTTAAGGTAACGAAAAGGTAGCATTCCTTGCAAAATAACACAGAGAAAATAAAGCTTTAGACTGACGGTGTGTCAAACTAACTGGCAGGATAGCGGTAATGACTTGTAGAAATAAGAGGAAACTATGAATCGATAAACGAGATCCTATATAAAGGAAGGATGTCAGATGAGGTGTGAAATGCAATATTTCATTGGTATTGTCCCACCAGACGAATATAAAGAGCAAATTGCGCTGTTTCGTAATCGTTGGACAAGTAATCGTCTCAAGGATGTTGTGGAGCCTCACATTACTGTCAAGGCGCAAGGTGGACTTACGGAAGATATGCGCTGGCTTGATAATATAAGGGAAACCTGTGCCTCAATCCAATGCTTTCAGTTATCATTCGTAGAACCAGGAACGTTTGGGAACGCTGTTACATTCCTTAGCGTTGAATCGGATGATGTATATGATTTACATAAGCGACTGGTGGGTACTGTATCACCGTCACCTGAACTAATCGAACGATACTTTGAATTGGATCGCTTTCATCCTCATTTGACCTTGGGCCAAACCTATTGGGGGATGAATGAAGTGGAGATTGAAGACATGAAACTCTCAGCGATTTACGCCTTAGCTCCTTTTCCGACCATTAACGTAAAATATGTTCGGGTATATAAAGAAATTAATCCGAACAAATACATACCTTTTGAAGATATCCAATTTGGTCGCTAATATCTATATCCAGTAACATTCAGTATAAACAAGAAATGACTCAGCTATGGGTATGGATATTTAACGTGGTCACAGGTGATTGCATGCGAATGTTAATGAAAAATGGGCGGCATGATGGAATAAGAGGCTTGAGTCCTTGCGTAGCAAGGACTCTCTTTCAAAAATACATCGGATGCCCACGTTTTGACCTCAAGATGTAGAATGAAGACATCTTAGAGAATGTAGGATTGAATCCTAAAATTCTCTAAGATGTTTTTATTTATGCTAATGCACAAATCAATATGATCTTAAGCGTCTCTCAAAATGAGCAGCTCTCATACAATCTTATGCTTATACCACGCTTCTCCCTTAAATCGTAATCCAAAGATTATGCCTCGTATTGCCCATTCCGTAACCATTGCGATCCATACCCCCACAACACCAAGCTGAAGCGAAATTCCTAATATGTAGCCAAGAATGACTCGGAATAGCCACATGGTGAGCAGCGAAGTAATCGAAGTGAATTTCGAATCGCCAGCCGCACGTAGAGCAGAAGGCAATATAAAGCTCAATGACCAAACGATAGGCTGAGCTATAGCGATTAATAGAATGAGCTGGAAGACGTCTGATACGATTGATTCAGGTGGCGAATACAGGTTAACTAGCCATGGGAAAATGAGCAATAAGATTGCAGTAATCAACACGAAGAAGACACTTGAAAGTGCTAAGAATGATTTAATAAACTTTCTTGCATCGGCGATATCTCTCCTCCCCATGCATTGTCCAACTACGGTAACAATCGCTACACTTAATGCCGTTCCTCCGATTTGGAATAGCATAGATAATGAATTACTGATTGCATTGACCGTAATTGGCAATGTACCGAGCTGAACGATATAGGTTTGCGTAAGCAATTTACCGCCGTTGAAGAACAATTGCTCCGCTGCAAAAGGAAGACCAATAAACATAATTTTTTTCAATAATGGAACATGCAATTTAAGTGCGTTTTTAAGCTTAAAGCGTAGTGTGTGATTGTAACGTAAAAGATAAATCAGTGATACAACAGCCCCTAGTACACGTGCGCTAATTAAGGAAATAGCTAGTCCAAGCACACCCATATCCAAAATGGTAATGAATAATAGGTTCAAGATAAAGTACGACAAGTTTAGTATGACAGACAAGACTAGACAAGCTTTTGTTTCAGACACACCTCGCAAGGCTCCGACAACACCTTGATAGATTGCGAAAAAGGGATAGGAGATACAACTGCCAATAAGAAATATTTTCGCATTAGAGATAACATCAGGATCAGCACTGCCAAATAAAAGGTCTATAATAGTGGAATGAAAAATGATAACGAGCGCGCATATTACGATGGAAAGCGTAGCGACAGATGAGATCGCCTGAGTTGCGGCACGAGATGCCTGCTCTTGGTTTCGACTGCCTGTGTATTGAGCGACAATTACAGTTCCACCTGTTGAGATCGCAATAAACACGCTAATAATGAAAATGTTTACCGATTCGACCATGCTCACTGCACTAACTGCTTCAACGCCTGAGGAGCTGATCATTGCTGTATTCAAAATGCTGATTAATACAATGAAGGCAGAATCAACGAAGATCGGAATAATCATCGAAAATATTTGTTTGTAGTCCATCGATGCTCCTGTGAAATATTTATTCAGCAGGGATATAATTGGACTTTTTAAGTGAGTATTCAATTTTAGCATCATATCATCTCGTTTCAGTCGGACTCATCTTAGAATTAACAAAAATAAAGCCAAATATAGAACTGCAGTTCTATATTTGACTTTATATTGAACAGAATTAATCTTGAATGGCTCCACGTTTCAGTACACTTTCGACTTTATGTAAATGAGCTTGAATTAACTGGCTGGCAAGCTCGCTATCCTGAGCTAATATGGCATCATATATAGATTGATGCTCTTTTAAGAGCAATGTGGAAGAGGACTTGTCCTCGAAAAACCACAGCTGACGAGTTTTTCCTATTGTCTCGGTTAGCTTGCAAGTAAGTGAGCTCATTAATGTATTAAGCAGTTCATTATGTGAGGCAGCCGCTATAGCTAGATGAAATTCGATATCCGCCTGTTCACTCATTTGCGTATTGTTCATTTCCAAAGCTTGCTCCATTTGTTCAATAATTTGCTTTAACCTCTCGAGATCCTTATCGTTTCGACGCTCGGCAGCGAATGCAGCACTGCCGCTTTCAAGCCAAATACGAACCTCCAGTATTTCTTTTACATTTTCCGATTCCTCGAATGGATCACGCGAGTTGCTTTGTGAGGCAGGCAATACTTTACATACAAAGGTACCTCCGCCATGCTTAACATCTATCCAGCCTGTAGCCTTTAATGCGCTCAATGCTTCACGAATGGTGGAGCGACCTACTCCAAAGGAGGTACTAAGGTCAACTACGGACGGTAGTTTTTGGCCAGGCTGTAAGTGACCTTCCTCAATTTGTGAAAGAATGGCTCTTTGCACAAGCTCATGTCCTTTTTCAGTTTCTACCTTTATCGGCTGCATAGAGCTTTTAACCTCCCGAAGATACAACTATAGACTATACTGTACAACTTTATTACACTATAATCAACACGAAGTCATCAGATGACCTGCTCACTTTTGCGATGGAGGGATCGATTATGTTGAATAAAGCTGTAGTTAGTCAAATGCGAGAGATTGTAGGAGAAAAGTTTTTTCGGACAGATCAGGAGGCGTTAATCGCACATTCCTATGATGGAACGCCGATGTTGCAGGCAATGCCTGATGGGGTTATTTATCCAGAATCAACAGAGCAGGTTTCAGAAATTATGAAGATAGCTAACAGCAATCTTATTCCGATTGTAACAAGAGGCTCGGGTTCGAATCTTTGCGGTGGTACAGTACCCTTGCAAGGCGGGATTGTGATGGTTATGCATTAAAAATCAAATGATTCCGGCAAGATTAGAAGTATTGGATAATCCGACCATTCGGGTTGTTGATGATTTCGCGAAAATCGGTTTGCCGCTAGATATGGCCGCGATCCTCATTATTGAGCAGGATGGTGAACCAGAAATGGTTGAACGTGCTATTGAAAAAATACAGCTTATTTGCAAGGAAGAGCAGGCGGATCGAATTGCTGTAGCAGCGGATCGTGAAGAAGCAGAAAAGCTGCTTACAGCTAGATACAGCTCATTCATTGCCTATTAAAGGCTGTTTCCTAAGCAATTATCTGAGATGGAAGCTATTTTACCATCCGCGAGTTCTAAGGGTGTAGTTGAGCGTCTCGGTACTTTTTATCCAGCAAAGGGTGAAGCAATCGCCAAAGTTGCGATGTTCCGCGGTTTAATTTGAGCTTTGATGAATGGAATGTATGGTTTCATTCGAACGAGGCAGATAAGCAGATTGAGCCTTGGTCTATTGGCGCCCCGCAGCCGGAGGATATTTATACGTTTGAGGATGCGCTGCTTGTCGGCAGTATGTTGATTACACTATTGAAGCATGCGGATCGGGTCAAGATCGCCTGCTTGGCTCAGCTTGTCAACGTCATTGCGCCGATTATGACGGTGAACGGAGGCGGATCATGGAAGCAAACGATCAATTATCCGTATATGCATGCATCTGTCTATGGCAGAGGAATTAACGGTGTTTGCGATCAACCGCAGTCTGGAGGAGGCGCTAAGCTTAGAATGTGACATTAGAAGCTTTCCAGAATACGCCGTATTCGAGCAAATAGTACTGGAAAACGAGAATTTAAAAGCGGTAAATTCGATTGCGGGGCAGGATGTGAAGCCGCATAGCGGCGGGCAATCGACCGTGAAGGATAGCTTGTTGGAGGCGCGCCTGGCTAAGCACTCCTGGCATGTGATTCGATTAGGCAAGAGGAAGAACGAGCTGCTGTAAAAGGTTTGGATGAGTAGGGCACTTTGAGATATTCAAACGTATATTTATAAGAAGAGACCTTTCACGAGTTCATTAAACTTGTGAAAGGTCTCTTCTTCTTTAAATAGAGAGCGCAAAAGCTAGCAGGGAAACCAACCTTTTCTACCAGATGATAAATAATGCAACCTTCATCGTAAATTTTTCCATATTCGGAAGGAGGCTAGTATTTTAAGATTGCTATTGCTAGGTATTGCTAGGGAAGGAGATGATCACAAAGAAAGTCTTGTAAGCGATTTCAAGTTATCCTGTTAACTCGAACCTTTTCACTCAAATTCAAAAAAAGCGTCAAAATGCTCAATCCCAAATAACGCAATACGTTTTGCCATCCATTTTTTCCACAACATGCAGCTGCTAATCTCTTTCCACCCGCGTTTAATGAATCATTAACTGACTCCAAGGAGGTTTTATGATGTTTAAGCAAAAAGGTATAAAAAAGGCATTTAGCTCTGTCCTTTCATTTGCGCTTGTGCTTTCGCTTATCAGCGTTTTTCCGGCATCGACGGAAGCGGCGGATAATCCGGCAGTTCATTCAGCAGCAGCAGCAGGTTCTGTCAACCTGCTGGACCCGTCCCTTTTTACGCCAGTGGCAGATGTGAATCTTAAAGTAAGCTCGGAGGACCCGAATCATCCGGGAGCAGACGCTCTGCGGACTGGCGGCAGCGGATATTGGCGAAATTCAAGCTCAAATGTATATATGAACGACTACTCGCCATCATCACTGGCTTTAACCCTTGACTTAGGCGCTCCCAAAACGGTTGATAAGCTGTACCTTGAATTACCGAACACCATCCCAAATATCCAAAGCAATGCGACTAGATTTGAGGTCTATTACTCCAATAACATCAGTTCATGGGAAAGCGCGCCTACGGTTGCCGATTCGGCGTACAATTACGACTGGAAAGGAAATGGCTGGACGCTGGCCGGAGGTACGGAAACGGAAGGCTTGTGGTCATTTGTTACATACAACGGACAACAGTGGGGATTTGATACGAAGACATTTTTGTATCCGTTTACAGCCCGGTATGTGATGATCAATACGGTGCTGGTTGGCCCGCGCGATTTGCGCGCGAACGATGACGCATCGAAGATGGGTTTATCGGGCCTGGCTATCTACGGCAAAGATGCGGTCAATAATGCGACTGTACTGGAACCTGCCAAAGCTACTTACAGTACATGGGATCAGACTGAACCAATAACGACAACGATTAATTTTGCTGACGGACAGACTCTTGCTAGCATAACGAAAGGCGGCAATACGCTTGTTTCGGGTACGGACTATTCGTTATCGGGAAATACGGTTACATTCGAACTCCCATACCTTGCTAAGCTGCCGCTCGGCACAAATGAGTTTGCGATCCATTTTAACAACGGTGACCCATCCATATTCGCACTGGACGTAACAGCCCGCGGCTATGGCGCGAATCACAAAACCATCAAGCTGAACCCCATTGAAGGCGTGTCACCCTATAATATTTTGAGCGGCGCAATGGGTACTGACGAGCCGGTGGAAGGCGTGACCAAACGGATTAGGGATGCTTACCACGACTATTACGGCAATCAGCCTATGGCGACTGCAGCTGACGACCATATCACTAGCGTTTGGGACAGCACGCTTAACAAAAATGTGTTTAAGGTCAAGGCTGACGGCAGAGGCTTGAATAACGAATTTGAAGAGAAGGTTCGCGATGGCGAATACGCCCATAAAGGTGTTTTTGACCCGCAAAAAGGTTACGTTGTAGGCGGAGCGGCAATTACGGACAGGCAGAGAATTGAAATTCGCCCAAGCGAGGATTCAACCAACGATTTTACAGCGTATGAGGGCGACTTGGTTTCCTATGAATGGCTCTGGAATATTCCCGATGGAAATCAGTGGAACCAGTCGAACTTCAGACATCTTTTCCAGTTGAAAGCGACGAACGCGCATAAGAAGGATACATTGCCGGGCGGCAACGCTGGCGGTGAAAACGGTGCATATATTCTCGCGATTTCAATCTCCGGAACGACCAACAGGACGCTTGTTGTGAACCATAACCGTTATGACGGCGACAAGACGATGCTAAGAATTCCGTTAAAGGAAATCGACGGACACTGGATTAAGGTTGAGCTTGACGCGCTTATTTCGGACTCCGGCTGGTTCACCGTTAAGATTACGGATAAGGTTACCGGCAAAATATATACGTTTGACAATCCGGATGTTTTTCAACCATTCGCAGACAAAGGCGCAACCGACGGCGGCAAAGACTTATGGAGAAGACCGGAGAGAAGCGGCGGCTTTGAAACCGAATATCCCGCTACCTTTGATCAATATTTGCGTCCAAAATGGGGCATCTACCGCAGCTCTAATAATGGCACAAACTCTGCATATGATGCGGAGCTTCAGCTTTCGGATATTACGATAAGCAAGGCAGCATCAGGCCTATCCTCTGTGAACCTTGCGCTTAATAAAAAAGCGTATAACGTAGGCCCAACAGCGGGCGCTAACCCGGTTCAGCAGCAATCGGTAACGGCTAATGTATACGGAAATGCCAACAAGCTGACGAGCGGCGTGCTGCAGGACCCGAAGGTATGGCCGGTCACCAGCGTTACGAGCCTTGATCAAATTGGAAATTATTCATGGCTCGGTACCGATGGCGAGCGAAAAGGAAGCTTCGTAATCGACCTGGGACAAGCGATGGATTATAGCCAGCTAAGGCTGTTTGCAAAATCGACCCGGTTAAAAGGCGCGACCGTTTATGTCTCTGATGATTTGGGCAACCATACTACGGCTGCTGAATTCGACGCCATGACATTTACGCAAGTGGATAAAAAGACAGCCGACGGATACACGTTTGCTACAGGCAACAATGACGGAGGTACAGATGCGGAGGACAAATCCTACCCGATAAACCTGGGCAAGACCTATCATTCCAGATATATCAAAGTAACGGTAGAGAACGCATCGGGAGGCAATGCAGATACGGATCTTACGGGGCCGCCGCGGCTTACACAAGTGCAGGTATTTAATGCGCCAACGCCTCCGCAAAATCTTAGGTTAGACATTAGCGGCTCAGCTAAAACGGTGAAATGGGAATCCAATGCTTCAAGCGAGGGCTACACGGTTTACAACGGCGAAGCGGTGCTGGCTGACTTAGCGGCAGGCGAGACAAGCTTTATTTTGCCTAGTGATGTGACTGATTTGTCCAATATTACGGTAAGGTCAAAGGGAACAGACACGTATTCCCGCAAGTTTATGATTTCGGCACCAACGCTGTTGGTACCGGTTTTTGCGGAATCGGTATCGCTGAACAAGAGCAGTCTTTCGATCAACAAGGGCTCATCTGAGAAGCTTGAAGCGACAGTATTACCCAGTAATGCTGCAAACAAAACGCTCGTATGGCATTCAAGCGATGATGCTGTTGCAACCGTTGACCAAACAGGTCTCGTTGCAGGTATAAAGGAAGGCTCTGCAACAATTACGGCAACGGTAGAAGGTACAGCCATCAAGGCAGAAGCCGTGATAACCGTTACGAAGTCTAACGGTTCTACAGGGCCAGAAACAAATCCTGGCAGCCCGACACCAACGCCAACCGCTCCACCAGCTGGCAATACGGGCATTATCGATGTTGAAAAGGATGCAAAAGTAACGAAAGAAACAACGGCTGACGGAAGCTCGGTGACGAAGGTTGCTGTAGACGCAGAGAAGCTGGAGAAAGCATTGGCGGCTCCGGTTGTGTTGATCGAAGTGAAGGGCAGCGATTCTATCGTTCATGTAGAGCTGCCTGGCAATGCCATTCAGAATGCGATCAGTAAGCAAGGCAATGTGGTTATCCAGATTAAAGCGAATGGCGCAAGCTACGAGCTGCCAATAAGCTTGTTTAAAGAGCTGCCTAAGGATTCAACCGTAAGCGTTATAATTTCTAAAGTAACCGGTAAAGCCGGAGACGATATCAACGCTGCGGTCAATAGCTTAAACGCGAAGCCAGTGATTTTGAATCCGATCGAATTTGTGGTCACGGTCAACGGCAAAGAAAGGACTGACTTCGGCAGCGTTTATGTCAATCGTACTATTAGCTTGGGTGCATTAACGATTGACTCTAGCAAAGCAACAGCCGTATGGGTGGATGCGAACAATCAACTCCACTTCGTTCCTGCCATTATTACAACGAAGGACGGATCCTCCGAGATTACGATTCGTTCGCCGCATAACAGCATATACACCGTCATCCAATCCGAAAAATCGTTTGCCGATTTGCAAGGGCATTGGGCAAAAGCGGATGTAGAGCTGCTGGCGAATAAATGGATTTTAAACGGTAAAACCGATGAGCAATTTGTACCGGATGCCCAAATTACACGTGCCGAGTTTGCGGCCATGTTGGTTCGTTCGCTTGGATTAACTGAAGTGAAGGCGGATGGATTCAATGACGTGAAGCCAAGCGATTGGTTTGCCGGAGCCGTAAGCACGGCGTTTAAAGCCGGATTGATCAACGGTTATGAGGACGGTTCCTTTAGACCAAACGCCAACATTACTCGCGAGCAAATGGTGGCGATGATGATTCGGGCGATAAAAGCGGGCGGCAAGGAGCTACAGGGTGACCCGGCTTTATTAAATCGGTTCGCTGACCTTTCGGATATTGCCGACTGGTCAAGAGATGCCATTTCGCAAGCGCTGACAGCAGGTCTCATTCAAGGAATGTCCGACAAGACATTTGCGCCGGGCGAGCCTGCGACGCGTGCGCAAGCTGCCGTAACGCTGAAGCGTATGCTGCAATCACTGCAATTTATCAACTAATGTATGACAAGACCGCCAAGCTGCTTGGCGGTCTTTTATGATTTCAAATGATGAATGCGGAAGCTCAATCACATGCCATGTCATGATCGTGGAGCCCGCTAAAATCCATGTAAATTAACTTTTTCTTCATAAAAACGAGGCAGAACAAGCGATCAAAAAAACACTTTACAAAGCGCCTAGGCTATCATATATTTTACACATATAAAAAGTTTCCTCAGGCAAACTTTTTGTCCCCGAGTAAAATAAAATTTTTTTATTAATTTTTTTGCATAGAGGCAAAATAATTTCCATAGATAAACACGGAGGTGAACGTAATGGCACTTGACCCAAATCGAAAAATTTCAAGAAGAAGCATTCTTAAAGTCGGAGCTGCCGGCCTATTAGGCGTGCTTGGAAGCAGTTTTCTAAATACAAGTGCATTATTCGGCAAGTCTGCCAGTGCGATGGGAAAGGATGAAATGCACCACACGCTCAAAGATCAAATGAAGCACGGGATGGCGCATGGTTACGACCCGGGAACGGATTCTACTCCGGGATTGGAAGCAGCAGTAAAAGCATTGACGGCATTCAACTATGGTGTTGTCAGTGCCTCGCCAGATGGCAGAACGATTCGGGAATATGATATTCAAGCATGGGATGCCGAAGTGGAAGTAGCGAAGGGTCTCAAGTTTCCAGGGTGGACCTTTAACGGTACGATTCCGGGACCAACCTTGCGTTGTACGGAGGGCGATATCATCAGGATCAAGTTCGGGAACGGCTCAGCGCACCCGCATTCTATTCATTTGCATGGTATTCATCCAACCCATATGGACGGCATGGAGCCTGTTCCGTCAGGAAGCGAGTTTGTGTATGAATTTGAAGCGAAGCCAGCAGGGCTGCAGCCGTATCACTGCCATGTTCCACCGCTGGCCAGACATATTCACAAAGGTCTGTATGGTCAATTCATAATTGATCCTAAGAAGCCAAGGAAGCCGGCAAAAGAGTTAAGCATGGTGATGAATGGCTTTGACTTGGATTTAGATGGCGAGAACGAGGTATATACGGTAAATGGCTACGCATTTGCTTACCAATCCAGACCTATTCAAGTGAAAGCGGGAGAGCTGGTACGAATTTATATCAGCAACCTAACTGAATTTGATCCGATTAATTCCTTTCATTTGCATGCTAATTTCTTTCATTATTATGCGACTGGAGCTGATCCGGATGCGAGGCCTTACTATACGGATACGATTATGCTTTGCCAAGGGGAGAGAGGCATCATTGAAGTGACGTTCCCTTCTCCAGGAAAATATATGTTCCATGCTCATCAGAGCGAGTTCACAGAGCTCGGCTGGATGGGGTTTTTTGAAGTCGTATAACAAGAGGGGGTGTATGATGTGCAGGCCGAGAGAGTAATTAAAAAGTCTAATAAAAAAGCAGCTTGGCTGCTTGGCGTACTGCCTTTGCTGCTGCTGGCAGGCATGATCTCCATTATTGCGACATGGGGAACAGGCGTGAAGGAGCAGCAGGCAGCTCCAATAGAAGTGCTGAATATTGAACGCATTATTTTGACCGATAATGGCTTCGAGGTGAGTATTCTCAATTCTGGACCTAAGGAGCTGACCGTTGCTCAAGTGGTGGTGGATGGCTCCTTCTGGAATGCGACTTATTTACCAAGCCCAACGCTAGAGAGGTTCGGCAGCGCAACGATCTCAATTCCATATCCGTGGGTGGAGGGAGATCCTCATGAAATTAAGCTAATTACCTCCAACGGTTTAATCTTTGTAGGGGAAGTAGCTGCTGCAATAAAAACGCCGGCTGCTGATACCAACAGGTTCCTGCAATATTCGCTTATTGGCTTTTATGTTGGTGTTATACCGGTGGGACTCGGGCTATTATGGTATCCCTTTATGCGCCGATTCTCATCCAAAGGCATTCAAGCGGTTATGGCATTCACGGTTGGTTTATTATTTTTCCTTGCGATTGATACGATTCAAGAAGGGATTGAGCTTGGTGCAGAAGCTCCTGGCGTATTCCAAGGAACAGGCTTGGTCTGGTTCGGAGCGGCGCTCAGCTTCTTGTTCTTGATTGCCGTTGATCAGACGAATTCGAAGAAGTCGTTAAACCATCATGATGCGGGCAAGCAGGTATCTTTCAAAATAGCTGGCGGGATAGGTCTTCATAATCTCGGTGAAGGTCTCGCAATTGGCGCTGCCTTTGCTGCCGGCGAGGCTGCGCTCGGATCATTTCTTATTATCGGATTTACGCTGCATAACATTACGGAAGGGATCGGCATCGCAGCGCCTCTCTTGCAAGCGAAGCCGACGCTAAAAACTTTCTTGGCCTTAGCTGTCTTGGGCGGTGGACCGGCTATTATCGGAACTTGGGTCGGCGGATTTGTCTTTAATCAGACGTTAGCGGCATTGTTCTTCGGGATTGGCGCAGGTGCTATCATTCAAGTCATTTATGTCATCTTCAAAATGATTATAAGAGATGCGAAGGCTGCAGGCGCACCTACCGTCTCGTGGCTTAACTTCTCAAGCCTAACGCTAGGAATCTTGCTGATGTATGTAACGGCTCTATTGGTTAACTTTTAGAACCAAATAGAAATGGGGAAATTAAAATGCCGATGAATATAGGCTTTGCGGGAATTGTATTGCTTGTTATTTTAGGCTTGCTACTGTTCGGGCCATCCAAGCTGCCGCAGCTGGGGCGGGCGATTGGAACGACGTTGTCAGAGTTCAGAAGAGGGGCAAAAGGATTAATAGACCAGGATGAAAAGCAGCAGGTGCCGGAGCCGGAGCAACCAAAGGAAACTAAATAATCAAGCAAATGGGCTGTTACAAAGGGAGTATGCACGCAGGAGGATAACTCGCTTTGAACAAAAGTGATTAAAAACATGCAAAGATGGCGGTGCAAGGGATATTCCTTTACCGTCATTTTTTATTTTAGTCAATAGTTGCTTTATTTGCCATATTATAGGTAATTTAATGAGCGCATATGCGCTTATGGCTCAGATTTGGCGTATGAGCGACGACGAATTAAGGCATCAAACACGCATATGCTCTTACAGCTCATAAATCATGTGTGTTGGTGAGCGATAAGCGCAAATATGCGCTTATCGCTCAGATTTGACGTATGATCGACGACGAATTAAGGCATTAAGCACGCATATGCTCTTACAGCAGACAAATTGTGTGTTTTGGTGAGCGATAAGCGCAAATATGCGCTTATTGCTCAGATTTGACGTATGATCGACGACGAATTAAGGCATTAAGCACGCATATGCTCTTATAGCCCACAAATCATGTGTGTTGGTGAGCTATAAGCGCACATATGCGCTTATAGCTCAGATTTGGCGTATGAGTGACGACGAATTAAGGCACTAAGCACGCATATGCTCTTATAGCTCACTTAACCAAGACGTTTCTTGCCTTCAATTAAAATGGTCAAGCTCACCAGCGTAACGAATATCGTTGCTCCCATATCGGAAAGAATGGCGATCCATAAGGTGAGCCATCCGGGGATGGTCAGCAGGAGCGCGATTACTTTCAGTCCAAGCGAGACAATGATGTTGAACCTTATGACACGGTTTACTTTCTTCGCAATTGAAACCGCCTCTGGAAGCTTGCCCAAATGGTCCTGCATCAGGACGATGTCCGCTGTCTCGATGGCGCTGTCCGTTCCTTTGCCCATCGCAATGCCGAGCTGCGCGGATGCGAGAGCGGGAGCGTCATTAATACCGTCGCCAATCATAGCTATCGTATGGTTGGCAGAGAGTTCTTTAATCCGCTGCACTTTGCCCTCGGGAAGCAGATTTCCGTAAAACTCGGATACGCCTACTGCCGTGGCTACTTTCTCTGCAGTCTTCTGATGGTCGCCAGTCAGCATGATGGTTCGTGTAATTCCCAGCTTGTGCAAGGCAGAGATAACCGAACGGCTTTCTTCACGGATTTCGTCTGCAATGCCGAACATCCCAAGCACGTGCTGCTCATCTGCGACGAGTACGAGGGTAAGGCCATCGTCCTTTAATTGTTCAATTCGGATTTGAATAGCATCGGGTATTGCAATGTGCGAGATGCTTTTTTCATTTCCAAGCCAATACGCCTGACCGTTAACTTTCGCTTTAATTCCTCTACCTGTAATCGTCTGAATCTCATCCGGCTCAGGCACGGAGATGCTTCTGCTGCCTATTTCTTTCATGATCGCTTTCGCCAGCGGGTGGGAAGACGACTTCTCGATAGCACCGGCAACCTGGAAAAACCGTTCTTCATCATAGGACACCAGCTGTGCTACATGCGGCTCGCCCTTCGTTAATGTCCCTGTCTTGTCAAAAGCAAGCGTATCGATCTTGCCAAGCTGCTCTAGAAACACGCCGCCTTTAACCAGCACGCCGTTCCGCGCGTTTCTCGTAATACCCAAAACAATCGCAATAGGAGAGGAAAGGATGAGCGCGCAAGGGCAGCCAACAATTAATACGGATAAGCCTTGATACAGCCATGACATCCAATCGCCTTGAAAGAGGAGGGGAGGTACAAGCATAACAAGAGCTGCAACAATCATAATAAGCGGCGTATAATATTTGGCGAATTTATTGATAAACAGCTCGGTTGGTGTTTTGGTCTCTTGCGCTTCCTGAATGAGATGGAGTATTTTGGCCAAGGAGGAATCCTTGTATGCTTTATCGATACGGACAAGCAGAAGCCCTTCATTGTTGATGCTCCCGCCATAAACGAGCTCTCCGGGCTCCTTCTCGACTGGAAGCGACTCGCCCGTAATGGCAGCCTCATTCACCGAGCTTTTTCCCTCTGAAACCATACCGTCCGAAGGGATTTTCTCGCCAGGCTTTATTTTCACAAAATCACCGACTTGAAGGGAGGCGATCGGAACGATGAGCTCCTGGCCGTTCTCCACCTTTAAGGCTTCCTTTGGGGCCACTTGGAGCAAAGCTTCCATGGAACGCCGCGCCTTCTCCATCCCATATCCTTCGAGCAGCTCATTAAGGCCGAACAGAATCGCAACGAGCGTAGCTTCCTTCCATTCGCCAATGGCAACGGCACCCACTAACGCAATGGTCATTAAGGTATCGATATTAAATTTTAATTTAAGTAGGTTTTTGAGTCCTCGGAAAAAGGTCGTGTAGCCGCTAATGATCGTGGCGATCACATATAGAAGAATGACCGCTTGTTTGTCGAGCACTCCGTCAAGCAGCAATGCCGCGGCATAAATAACGCCGGATGCGATAAGCAATTTAAGCATTTTCCCATTGCCATCAGCATGGCTATGACCCCCATGCCCATCATGACTGTGTCCATCATGATCATGCCCACCATGAGCGTGATGGATGTGGCCGTCTCCGGTATTCGATTCAGCGCACGTTTCGATATAGGCA
Source organism: Paenibacillus sp. Y660 (assembly GCF_057221575.1). Taxonomy (NCBI): domain Bacteria; kingdom Bacillati; phylum Bacillota; class Bacilli; order Caryophanales; family Paenibacillaceae; genus Paenibacillus; species Paenibacillus sp. Y660. Next base: position 15,212 of record NZ_JBXBBJ010000016.1, read on the forward strand.
TTGTCCGATTTTAAAATCTTCTTGACTTCAGCCATTGAAATTTTCGGATTTACTGTTAATTTTGCCGAGTTATAGCTTAGCTTTGCACCCTCGCCATGCTCCAATTGTTTAATTTCTTCTTCCATGCGAAGGGCACAGCCGCCGCAAGAAAGTCCTTTTATTCGATATTCATTCATAAGCTAGCCTTCTTTCAAAATCAATATATGAATACTTGCTCATATAATATGTGAATCCAACATTTATGTCAAACTTATTCTCCCCAAATGTGTAATAAAAACATAAAAAAACCATCGATCCATTTCTGAGTAACAGTCCGATGGTATTCTATTCACATTATATGATCTCACGTGCCTTTTACTTAACAGACAAGAGTATACCGAGGAACGGAAGCAGGATGCCGATAATCGCCAAGCTGACAAATAGGCCGCGTTTATCTTTTTTATACAATGGAATCAGCATAACCAGAGATATGAGCCCGAGTGCGATCATCGCAAGCTCGGCAAAGCCCCAGCTCCATTGGAGATCTAAGCTCTGCACATTGCCATGCAGCCATTTAAATAACGGAGAAGGAGAGGGCAGCTCAAACTCGTCTTCATGTGGAGGCTCCTGTACACCCATAAAAGCTGTTATGATAAGAACCGCAAGGGCAATGAACGTTTCAAGGCGAAGCCACCAGAGCAGCCTGCGCGTATCTGTCCCATTATTCGTTAGCTTCGATAGAAAACCATTCATAAAACCAAGAAGGAGAAGCGGCAGAAATACGAGATGCTTGAGCAGGAGTGCTTCACCGTAATTAATGCCCCATGAATTAATATATCCTTCAACGATGAGCGACATCATCACTAATCCAGCGGCAATGATAAGCCCCATGCTTACAATCGATAGCGGCGTAAACCAGCGGATAAAAGCATTCCATTTCAGTTCGCCCCTTGCGAACCATGCAACCAAGAGGAGTGTTCCGAGCCAAATGGATACGGCTGCGACATGCAGCGTTTGGGAGAGCAAGCCCCATACGGCAGAGAAGCTCGTTGGATGGCTTGCCCAGCCATGCGCGATAATGCTGCAAATCCATAACGAGGCAAGCAGCCATTTGGTCCACTTTTGCTGGAAACCGCTTAAAACAGTGATCATATACATAACCGTACAGATGATTAGGTTCCAGACCCATGCGTTCCCGTAGTTGTAATCCTTTAATACGATGAGCAAAATTTGTACAAAGGACAGATTTTCGGCAAAATCGCTGAGGACAATGGTTGTCCGTATGATAGACATAAACGAGAATAACGGAATGCCCAGAATGGCATATTGAAATAGGCCAAATGGATTTGTCATGTCTGGTTTTGAACGATCGGGAATGAATTGAAGCAATAGATATCCGCCAGTAAAGGCAAATGACAAATAAAGCAGCGTCTCAAAAAAATAAATATACAAATGTACCAGCTCCAAATTCCTTAACGATAGTTAGTTTAAGTGAATCATATCACAGCTATTAACAAGTGAATGTATGCTCATATGACAATTGGTTGAAAATAGTGGAACAGCAATTACAATATGCGTTTGGATCGCTTGAATTGACTGCCTTAAACGTAATCTTTTTGATATAATGGATAGTACGAACATAAAGGGCGGTGGCAAGTGAGATGGATCGAGTAGTGGAGGAACAATGCGACGATACGTGCTTAGGCACCGAAATGAATCTAAATGTGTTGAATCAAGCGAAGCTGCAGGAGCAAACGGCGGTTGATTTGGCTGAATTGTTTAAAGCGCTAGGTGATCCTACAAGGGTAAAAATGATACATGCTTTGCTCAATAACGAATTATGCGTTCATGATCTATGTGTCGTACTAAGCATGGCGCAGTCCGCCGTATCTCATCAGCTTCGTTATTTGCGCAATGTGAGAATCGTTAAGCGACGCAAGGAAGGCAAGACGGTTTATTATTCCATTGATGATGACCATGTGAAAGAGATTTTTGTTCAAACCTTAAAGCATTTGGAGCACACTTAAAAGTAGAGAGTAACTGTATGTAAATACGGATACTCTTTTTTTTTTTGCGTTAAAGTCATATGAAGCAAAACGGAAGCTTTATCTCGCTTTTCCCCATTAGAGTATGCGCTTTCATGCGATGTTGAAAACGACATATTTACGGGGTTTCCTTTTGTCGGCTATCGTTGTGTTAGTAACCAGGAAGGAGTGATTCCGTGCAGGAGGTTAAACGTATTGCAGCGGGCAGCATGCTGAAGGAGCCGGGCAAGATGAAGAGCAGAATGGGAAAAAGACTGCTTCAAAACTGGGAGCTGTATCTATTCATTGCCCCCGCCTTTTTCTACTTTCTAATATTCTCTTATCTTCCGATGTACGGCATACAAATTGCATTCAAAAACTTTATACCGACAAAAGGGATTTTAGGAAGCCCTTGGGTAGGTTTTGATCATTTTGTCCGATTTTTTGATTCTTATTACTTTTGGGACTTGATATGGAATACTTTGAGCATTAGCCTTTATGAATTGTCTGTAGGGTTCCCGATTCCGATTATTCTGGCGCTGGCCTTCAATGAGATTAGGGGCGGGTTCTTTAAGAAGATGGCTCAGACGGTCACTTATGCGCCGCATTTCATTTCAGTCGTCGTCATGGCGGGGATGATTATTACATTCCTATCGCCATCGTCCGGAATTGTCACGCACATGCTTGAATGGCTTGGGTTTGACGCACCTGATTTTCTGACTGATCCTAGATGGTTCAAGACGATGTATGTGCTCTCAGGTGTATGGCAAAGCGCTGGTTGGGGTACCATCATTTATTTAGCTGCACTTTCAGGAGTAGATCCTGGGCTGCATGAGGCCGCGATTATTGACGGCGCTTCACGCTTCCAACGCGTACGCCATATTAACATTCCGACGATTGTCCCGACAATGACTATACTTTTAATTCTAAATATGGGAAGTCTGCTAGGGGTAGGGTTTGAGAAAATTTTATTGCTGCAAAACTCGCTGAATATGGGAGCATCTGATGTTATTTCTACATTCGTGTATCGTTCAGGACTTGTAGATGCCCAGTACAGCTTCTCCACCGCTATCGGCTTGTTCAATTCCTTAATTAACGCGTTTGTGTTAGTTGTGGTGAATCAGATTGTAAGACGTACCAATGAAAACAGCTTGTGGTAAAAGAAGGGGGTGCGACCGATGACTAGCGCCGTTAAAGAGAGCGGACGGGATAAAGTATTTCTGATTTGCAACTATATCTATGTGTTCTTGGCTTTTATTGTCGTAGCTTATCCTGTCATTTATATGATCAGCGCTTCGATAAGCGATCCGAAGTTAGTCGGTTCAGGTGAGATGTGGCTGTGGCCCAAAGGCATAACATTCGAAGGCTACCAGCGAGTGTTCCAGAACTCGAGTATATGGACCGGATACGGCAACACCATCCTGTATACGGTGGTAGGCACGACGATCAACTTATTGGTAACGCTGCCAGTGGCTTATGCGCTAAGCCGCATGGATTTTATGGGACGAAACATTTTTATGGGCATGTTCATGGTTACGATGTTCTTCGGCGGCGGTCTTGTGCCAACCTATTTGCTCGTCAAGGAGCTCGGAATGGTCAATACGATGTGGGCGATTGTCATCCCTTCAGCCGCATCGATCTGGAACATTATCGTAGCCCGTACGTTTTTTCAATCCTCGATTCCGAAAGAGCTGCAAGAGGCTGCACAGATTGACGGCTGCACGAACCTGAGGCTGTTCATGAAGATCATTTTGCCGCTGTCGATGTCGATCATTGCTGTTATGGCTTTGTTCTACGGCGTAGGCAACTGGAACAGCTACTTCTCAGCGCTTATCTATTTGAACGATGCTGCGAAATACCCTCTGCAGCTTGTCCTGCGCCAGATTCTAGTTCTGCAGGAGATGTCGGCTCAAGGCGGAGGCGCACTGGATGCGGCGAGCGCGTCTACTCTGAACAACAAAGCAGAGATCGCTTCGCTGGTCAAATACACCGTTATTATCGTTGCGACAGCGCCGATTATCGCGATTTATCCGTTCCTTCAGCGTTACTTTGTGCAAGGTGTCATGATTGGCTCCGTAAAGGGCTGATCTTGCTCATAAATGATATGGAAAAAGGGAGAGGGTTTTTGGTTGAAAAAGCTACAGAAAGCATCTTCGGCATTGCTTAGCCTCACGCTGCTTATCTCCGTACTAACAGCCTGCGGTTCCGCGAATGATGAGGGGAAAACAAACGGAAACAACGCTGGCACAGGAAACACACCGTCCAATGAAGCCGAAGGTGTGAGCAAAGACGGATTTCCTGTCGTAATCGAACCGATTACGCTCAAGATGATGTCTCAGGATGTCGGTGTTGCGGATTGGAATAAGATGCCTGTTCTACAAGAGATGGAGAAATTGACAGGCATTAAGCTTGAATTCCAGAACGCCCCGCTTGACAGCGTTGCCACCAAGAAGAACCTTGTATTTGCAAGCGGCGATTTGCCGGATATGTTCTATGCAGCAGATCTTAAACCAGCAGAGCAAGTAACTTACGGCTCGCAAGGCGTTCTTGTCCCTCTAGAAAAATATATTGATGAGGGCTATGCGCCTAATATCAAAAAAATCTTTGATGACCATCCCGAAATACGCAAGTCATTCACAACGCCAGACGGTCATATTTATGCGCTGCCTACGGTCGACCTAGCAGCGGTTTGGTACCGCGGTCCGATGTGGTACAACGGTAAATTCCTGAAATCGCTTGGGGCATCAGAGCCTAAAACGACAGAAGAACTGTATGCCTATCTGAAGCGCGTTAAGGACGAAGATGCGAATGGAAATGGGAAAAAGGATGAAATTCCGCTCACTTCCGTCAAACTGAATGATTTGCGTATGTACTTCCTTGGCTTCTGGGGCATTTATGATGAGGTCGTTTTTCTATAAATAAAAGGAGTTTTTCCTGTTAAATTTGCTTTTTTTTGTAGGGCATGTATACATTTCGCCCGCCAGTACGTTGTATAGGTTGAAGGGAGGTTGAAAGTGAATAACGAGCGGATGTTGCTGCTGCTGCAGGACAAAATGAAGCATTTACAGCGGTACTTGATTCGCATGGGAGCGAGCCAGGCTGACGCCGAGGATATCGTTCAGGACACGGTATACAAAGCGCTCCTTTATCTTGATTCCATCGTGCCAGATAAGTTTCCAGCGTGGTTGTACAGGGTCGCGCTCAATCGTTATTACGACATTCTTCGGAAGCACAAACGAATACAGTTGTCGATCGAAGAGGACGCCGTGGAAAGCAACGAAATCCCAGATGAAGTTCTGCTGCGAAAGGAACTGAGAGATGAGATCGAGCGAGTGATGGAAGCGCTAACCCCGATTTATAAGCAGTTGCTCATTTTAAAATACGAGCTGGATTTCAGCTATCGAGAAATCTCCGATTTAGTAGGCATCAGCGAGGAGATGGTGAAGACGTATTTATATCGTGCGCGTAAGAAATTTCAGAAAATATATGGAGGAATATACGATGAACGATAACGAGACAATTGACGAGGGAGAAAAACTGTCGGCGCTGGTCAGGAAGGCTCGGCGCAGAACAATTTGGAGAAACGCAGGCATCTCGTTGGCAATTACGCTATTTATTCTTGGGGGAGGGTGGTTCACCAATCTACAGCTGCAGTATAGAAGCTCGGAAAATGCGCAGCATGACATTGAAATGCTTAAGGAGATCAGCGGTCCCAACTTATATTTATCTAGCTCCCAGATTAATTACGGTTTTCTGCGTGGCACGCTCGAATACCAAACTTATAAGCTTATAGATGGCGTTCCGGTCATTTGGGATGCGGAAGCCTACGAGTTTAGCTCCTGGAGAACTTTTTCACGCCCCCCCGGCAACTATTCTGACCTGTCGCTTCCGGACCGTGTCATGCAAGAGAAAGGATTTCATTATCACCGACCTTACAATCCCCGCAATGGTGAGCGAGAGATGATGTTCTACCTTCCAGTTGTAAAATACGCTAGCTATCTCAACGAGATTCCACAGCTTAATGATATGGATGGAAAGAGGCTGGTCGAGCTGGGTATCTCTTTCGACACCAATTATACCTTAAAGCAGATCAAGGCGATGCTACCGACGGGTGTACATCCAGTATGGTATTGGGTGGATACTTATTCGGATATGAAACCATACCTAGCCGATAAAATGCCTGATGGATCCATTATTAATCCTTTTCCCGAATCAGCGCGATATGTATATGGCTTCGGAGTTCGACCGGATTACTTTGATGTCTCGGAAAAAAATTTTCTTGATGATCTGGATATTGGACTGCGCGCTAATGGAAAATATAATCAGGAGTATGAGCGCATTTACGATTATTTACGTATGGATAAGGAGAAACCAGACACAAGTGACGTGCGTATACTAGGCGTCGTCGTGACGGGAACGGCTGATAGTCTGAAGGCGCTTCAGGGGCAAAGATATGTGAAAGCGGCCGTGCTAGGTGCGATTGTCGACAAGTACTGAGCAAGATTTGTCAGAATTTTTCCTCCTTGGATCCTCAGGGAAAGTTAACAATGCCACTCCGGATGATACATAACACAAATCATAAAAAAATCTGATATTGAGAGATGCTATCCTTTAGAACAGATCGTAGTGTCTCACAGGCATATTGAAAACGGGCGAACAAAGGGGGAGATTGCACTTAGAAAGTAGTAGTAGTTGTTCAACTAACGGGTAACGTTAGTTCTATGAAACAGCGACAGTCTAGGACTTTATTTTCTCGTCCTTGGCTGTCGCTGTTTTAATTTCTAGGGTCAGTCTAAAACTTAATCTATGGAGTCTGACGGTATGACAATTCGAAAAGCCGCGTGGAATAAAGACATCCAGTCTTATCCTTTATTTTCTGCTGACATACATAGCATCGCTGGCGTACTATTCAGAGTTTATGCACACTACTCTCCCTTTAACTGGTCAACCGTGCATTCGCTACTATCCATATTAACAATAGCTTGAATGCTTGGGTGACGCATGGTCCCTCCAGGGGTAAACTCGAGATATTCGACTTTGACTGTAAGCGCAGGCGTTACCCAGACAGCATCTTTGGACCGTTCTGGTTCATTAATGAATGGCCTATGGGTTGCTTGCTTTTCCTTTATGTCTTCCGTTATTGCTGCCCAATCCCTCTGGGTTAATTTACCGGTGCCAGCATGGCCGATGTATATCATTTCACCGTCATTCGTATAAATACCAAGCAATAGTGCGTTTACTATGTTATGTCTAAAAGTGACCCCGCCTACAACGGCGAATAGGTCCTTCATGACCTTCTGTTTTCGCCAACGCCCGTCTTTTCCATTGATGCGATAAGTACTGTGAAGGTCCTTAAAAATGACACCTTCCATTTGATATTGTTTCATCAGATCGAATAAGGCTATTCCATCATCAAAATTTTGTATGATTTGAAGGTTGTTTTGCGGAATCAATATTTTCTCAAGCAATGCCAGCCGATACTCTAATGGCTTATCCGTTACCCAATCCCCGTTATAAAATAATACGTCAAAGATCATATAGGTAACTGGGGTTCGCTCTGATGATTGCTTAATTTTTTGAGATTGCTTTAAGCTGTCCCTCTTCATAACTTCATAAAATGACGGCTTATTCTGATCGAACGCAATAATTTCGCCATCAAGAATAACAGAATCGGCTTTGCAGAATTCGCTTGTGTTAAGAAGCTCGGGATACTGCAGCGTCCGTTCATTCATTCTCCGGTTGAACAGTTTGGTTTCGTTGCCGTCAAAATAAAGCAATACTCGGACTCCGTCCCATTTGATTTGCGCCACCCAGTTAGCTCCCTTAGGCGGAATAGACGTACTAATAGGCTCGAATGGATAAATGGGTTTTAGCTCCATACACAACCTCCCGAAATTTTATAGCTCAAGTTTGTCCATATGCAGGCTGCACCATAACAAGAATCACTCTTTTCACTCTTTAGGATTCCCAAATGGAATTCAGCAATAGAGCCAATTAGAAATCATCGGTGGTGTGAGATTTGATGATCGCAAAGCATTCTTTCTCAATTCTGGTATATTTGATATTCCGTATAGAAAGCATATAGGATGAATATTTGCTGAGAGCATGAAATGGTTTTGGAGCGGGAGGGATAAAGATGAAGCTTGGAAGCCATGTGACAATTAGCAACGGGTATCTAGCCGCGGCCAAGGAGGCGGTAAAGCTTGGGGCAAAAGCTTTTCAGTATTTTCCTAAAAACCCGCGCAGCCTATCTGTGAAGGCCTATGATCATAGGGATACAGATGGCTGTGCTCGTTTTTGCCAAGAGCATGGACTGGTTTCCATTGCCCACACGCCATATACGACTAATTTATCGATCGAAGGTCCAGAAATGCAGCAATTAATGATAAGTTCGATTTTAAACGATTTGGATATTGCTGAAGCGTGCGGATCCATCGGCGTTGTCGTTCATTTTGGAAAATATAAAGGTGCTGACCCCCTGCAGGGATATAAATTAATGATCGATATGCTTAATAAAGTTCTTATGAACTGGAAAGGCAAATCCCTTCTGCTTATTGAGAATAATGCTGGGCAAGGGGTGAAAATGGGGACCATGTTGGAGGAGCTTGTGCAAATCCGTAAACTGACGGATTATCCCGATAAAATTGGATTTTGCTTCGATACCTGCCACGCATTCGCAAGCGGGTTATGGACAGGGCATAATTGGACTGAAATCATGGAGAAGGGGATTGAACTCGGGTACTTCACCAACCTTAAAGCGATACATTTGAATGACTCCGTATTTCCAAGCAGCTCCTTTAGGGAACGGCATGCGAATGTTGGAAAGGGGTATATCGGCGAAAATAATATGATAGAGCTTTTGCACAGCCCTGTACTAAGGGATCTGCCTTTCATTTTGGAGACACCGAGTTCCAAGCAATATTCTCACCTGGATGAGATTAAATACGTATATACACTAGCTGCAAACTAATCAGGCATGAAGGTGATGCTGTAAATGAGAGCTTCAGCGGACAGAGAATCCTAATAGCAATTGAAAAAGCCCCCAACCACATCTTGAAGGTGGAGTTGGAGGCTTAGCTCTCTTATGATCCGCACGCACCATCATCCTTACGAAACGACATCCTCATCCTTGGCTTTCCGAGTGGTGGTCTTCCGTTTTTTCGGTTTCGGTTCGGCTGGCGGTATTTTTGCAGCCTCAAGTGAAGCTTGCAGCGCGCTCATCAGGTCAATGACATTCGTGCGGCCAGCAGCTGGCGCTGATACCTTATCGACGCTTTCACCGGCAATTTTATGCGAAATCGCGTCCAGCATCGCTGCTCGGTAATCGTCCGTATACTTCTCAGCTTGAAATGGCTCCGAAAGCTGCTCAATGAGCTGCTTTGCCATTTGCAGCTCTTTTTCATTCACAACAGTTTGCTCAGGAAGATTAGGCACTTCCGTGAGCGAGCGAATTTCATCCGGATAATGCATCGTCTCCATGCACAAGCAGTTGCCAACGGCCCGAATCGCCGCCAAGCTGCTTTTGCTTCGAATCGAAATTTTGGCGATGCCGATTTTGCCTGTTTGCCTGATTGCCTCAAGCAGCAGACTATATGCGCCGGAGCCCGCCATATCAGGGGAGAGGTAATAGGGCTTTTGAAAATACAATGGATCGATATCCGTTAGATCGACAAAATCGAGTATTTGGATGACCCGCGCAGACTCGGGCTTCATCGCTTCCAGCTCTTCCTCGTTGAACAGTACAAACTTGCCTTTCTCATACTCAAAGCCTTTGGAGATGTCCTCTGGCTTAACCTCTTCTTCGCAATGCGGGCATGTTTTCACATATGAAATAGGCATGCCGCATGTCTTGTGGATTTGTCGGAAATGGACATCCTTGTCCTCAGTTGCCGTAAACATTTTCACTGGCACATGAACCAATCCAAAGCTAATTGCACCTTTCCAAACCGTATGCATACAATCGCCGCCCTGCTTTTTTTTCAATAGGATGCGCGTGTTTGGTCAAAGTATACGGGCGATCGAATGAGGGGACGGAAAAGCGGCTGATTTCTAAAAAAGAAACCAAAGCAAAGAGACCTCCATAAGCTTAATTGAACTTGTGGAAGGTCTCTCGCTTAAGGCGAATGGTTGTCCTGCTCACTTTTATTGGTCGTCTCACTGAGCATTAAGTTGTTCTGCTTACCACTATTGGTTGTCTTGCTGGGTGCTTTTGGCAGTCTGCTGCCTAAGCTCGGCATTTTTGGCAGTGAGCTGCTTGGCGATAGCAGCCTGCGAAGCTTCAATTTTGCCTGCCTCTTCGGTTAATTTTGAAATTTGCGTCATTTTGCTGCTGAGATCAGTCGGAGAGGAGCTCACTTTGATGTTTTTTTGCAGCTGCTTTATTTTGGCGAGAGCTTTCTCTCTTTTTATCTTATCGCTTACGCTTTGCTTTTGAAGGTCGGCGATTTCTCGTTTCAACCGGCTAATGATCGACGTTGTAAAACTAATGGACATGGGGGCACCTCATAATCGTATAGTGTTGCATCGCCCCATTTTACTATAAACAGCAGGTTTAAGCGAGAAAAGAAAGACCCGAAAGCAAGGCACCATTGCTGCTAAGTGTCTTCCTACGGTCCATCGTTCATCAACCTCGGTCAGTCATGCTGTTGTTTTGTTATTGTAACCTTTATCCATTGCCTCATGCGGGGAACATAATGAGCAAGGGGTGTTCTGCCTACTTGTGTCTTCAAATCATGGTGAAGTATTATTAAGCGTTGTAGCGCATATTGTGTTCTCTTCTCTCCGATCAATCCGTGCAAACACGAGGAAGGAGTTTATTTTGAAGGCTAGAAGCTTGTACGACAACTATGTCAAAAATAATCTTTTCATGAAAATGATTTTGTTGTTTGCGCTCATCACGACCGTCACGATCGTTACCTTTTCGTTTTTTATGTTTAATGTCATGTCGGAATCAATCATTCGCAATGAGCTTGAAAACCAGAAAAAAGCGATGGAAAGCGTCAACAGCTATATGACCCGCAAATATGAATCGGTGCAATCGTTTATGCTGGATGTGTATAGGAATGAATCGCTATCGCTTCATCTCTCGTACTTCCTGCAGCATCCATTCGAGGATTATATGAAATACCAACTGGATCAGTATGCCGATGAGGCTGATATAGATATGCCGAAGGGACTCGATTATTTCGAAAATAAGCTGGATAGCGATGCCGATATTGAGAATCTGCTGCTGTACAGCTCAGAGAAATTGATCTTTGTACGATATTATCGATAGCAGCAAATATTGAGCTGAATTTAAAAATGATTTTATGGGATTTGGGCGGCAGCGACGATGTGGTTATCCGTGAAATCCGCAGCGCTTGAAGCGACGAATCTACCGCTGCCATTGTATATATTGACGGCATGTCCGATGCCACCATTATAAATGCTTATATTTTTGACTATCTAAACCGTTCGCTTCAGCTTGACCTGGATCATAAAGAGCTTGCACATCAGTTGTTATCGGGCATAGGCTCGATTCATCCCGTCGCGAAGACAGGAGAGCTCTATCAGTCGCTGCTCTCTGGCGAAGCGATCATTTTCCTAATCGGCAGTGATCATGCTTATCGCGCGGATATTCGCCAGTGGAAGGGCAGCGAGGTGACGGAATCGACCAATCAGACGTCGGTTCGCGGACCAAGGGAGAGCTTTACCGAAACCTTGAGGGTGAATACCTCGCTCATACGCCGAAAAATAAAAGATCCGAGATTATGGCTAGAGACGATAGCGATCGGCCGAATAACAAAAACCGATGTAACGATCATGTATTTGAACGGTATCGCGAAGCTTCCGTCATTTCGGAGGTACGCTCGCGTTTGCAAGCGATAGATATTGATGGCGTTCTGGAAGGCAGCTATATCGAGGAGTACATTGAGGATGCAAGGTTTTCCATTTTCCCTACTGTATTTAATACGGAGCTGCCCGATAGCGTAGCCGCGCAGCTGCTGGAAGGCAAAGTAGCCATACTCGTGGATGGTTCGCCAAAGTTTCTGGTAGTCCCTACGCAATTTGTCAGATTTATTCAATCTACTGAGGATTACTATCAGAGGGCGATCTATGCGAGCCTGCTTCGAATACTGCGTTTTATTAGCGGATTTATCTCGCTGCTGCTCCCCTCCCTGTAAATTGCCATAACGACCTTTCACAGGGACATGCTGCCTGCCTCCTTGTTGATCAGCCTCGCTGAACAGGGGGAGGGGGTTCCTTTTCCAGCTTTTATCGAAGCGGTAGCGATGGAGGTGACGTTTGAGATTTTAAGGGAAGCAGGGCTTAGGATGCCAAGGGCGATCGGTCAAGCCGTATCCGTTGTAGGTACGTTAGTAATCGGCCAAGCAGCGGTCGAAGCCGGAATTGTCTCTGCCGCGATGGTTATTGTCGGATCCGTAACAGCCATTTCGACCTTTACGTTGCCGGCATACACGATGTCGATTCTCATCCGCATGCTGCGATTTGTGTTAATGGGACTCGCGGCAAGCTTCGGCTTGTTCGGCATCATTATGGGCTTGTTTACGCTGCTGCTGCATTTATGCTCTCTGCCTCATTTGGAGAGCGTTATATGTCGCCGCTTAGTCCGTTTATTGCTTCGAATCAACAGGATACAATTGTCCGATTGCCGTGATGGCTCCATTTTAAACGGCCAAGCACTGCGCAGAAAGGCAATCGGATCAGGCGATACTCGTCGCTTGGTGGGAGCTGCCGAAGCTGCTGGAGCAAAAGCGTACGAAGGAGATTGCCGCGTTCCTAACGTTCCATCTCATAGGTACGGCTTTGTACGGCGCATTAGCCATGAACGTGAAGCTGCCTAATCCGTTTCTTCTCATCAAGCTTGTCTACGGGTCGCTCATTTGAGCAAGGAAAACGTTTTTCCCGTGTTTTTGGTGCTCTTTTTGTTTATGGTCGTCTTCCTCCTGCCGCAAATCGAGCTCTCCAAGCTGGAGCCTGTGCTCGCTGAAGGGCTTGCGCCAGTCATGAACGGCGTATTTATTTCCTTTACGATCCCGTTCTCGGAGGTTTTCGTTATATTAATGCTTGTCCCTCACGTTCGAGGCAAAAACGGGACGATGAAGCCGCTCTTGCTGGGAATTGCCTTAGGTGGCGCGATACTATTTATAACCGTCCTTCTGTGCGTGGTTGTACTCGGGTCAAGCTTAATGGAGACCAAATATTATCCGATGTTCATACTCGCTCAGAAAATAAGGGTCGGGGGTTTTCTGGAGAGAATAGAAGCCATTCTCGCATTTATCTGGATCGTAACGGTGTTTTTTAAAACGTTAACTATTTTTTATGCCATTACGCAAGGGATAACCCAATTGTTTCGGTTAAAGGAGAGCAATATGTTGACGATACCGCTTGCTATGATCTTATTGGTAGGCTCCGTAATCAGCACCCCGAATATTGTTGTATATAATGAAATCAATAAAAACGATTGGCCCTTGTTCGATCTGACGGTCTGCGTACTTCTTCCCGCCTTATTGCTAGGCTGGTTCTATTTAAGGAGAAATCACGATCATAAGGCCCAATAGGCTGGATAAGCACAAGGAAACATTTGGTTACTCATGCATTACCGCTAACAGAGTCAATCGCCAACATGCTATAATAGATCTATTCGCGTAACTTAAATGGATAGGATTAGGGTCTCCTCGGAGCGGAGGAGATCCTTTTTTATTGAAAATATAGTTGCCATACATAGCTGGAGGGGATAAAGGTGGCAAAAGGACCGAAGCGGCCAACGAGAGATGAATTTGAGCTTGAGGAGCTGGGCGAGAGATTGGTAGAGGCCAAGCAGGAGGGCACGGAGCTGCTGCTGACGATTTGGGCGGCGGAAGAGAAAGTAAGAGGCGTCATTACAGCGCTCGATTCAAGAACGAAGAAGGTTCATGTTGAGCATATGGGAAGCCTAACAAAGGTCCCATTCCTCGATATTATGAAGGTAGAAAGCCCTTATTGATAAGATAAGCTTCTTGTGAGGAAAAGATTTCTATATTCGTCAGGCTGGAGGCCTCCCTCGTTCACTTGCTGAACGACCGGAGGCCTCGCGCCTGCTCGGAGAACCGTGGATTAAAGGCAGAATATGACACTGCATCGGGAAGAGGGCAATTTGACTTTAAAACGTTAAAGATTTCGACGGTAGAGGCAAAGATTGCTTTTGCAAATATTAAACCTATTCTGAAAGCGTTTACGGGAGAGGATGAGTTTAAAGCCGTATTGGCAGATGGAGAGGGCAACGAGACAGAAGCGGCGACCGCTGAGCTTATCACCAAACTAACTCGATTCACGGGAATAAGTGTAGAAAATAGAATAATTTCACTACGTACCCCCATCAAATCGCCATCTGGGCAGCTTCGAAAGGAAATAGATCTAGAAACTAGATCTATTATCACCAAACTAACTCGATTCACGGGAATAGGTCTAGTAAATAGACTAATCCAACGAAAGTTACTTTAAAGCAAACTGCTAGAATCGCAAAATGTGCGATCATGTTGTGAGAGTAAGAAGAGGAGCAGCCTAGAATAGGTTTGCCATTGCTCTAGACTGCTTGTGAATTATTCCATTTTAGTCTATCTAACACCAGCATTGCGTTTTTAGAATAAAACTTCGCTTCAAAAATAAAACTTATGCATTTCCGCCGGAACGCGATTTCGCATAAGAAGCTCCTCAAGCGTCTCGCTGGCAGCGGGAGAATCACCGGCTGTCAGCAGTCTTACTGCAAATTTACTCGCTTGCCGTTCATACTTTCCTACATTAAAAAAAGATTGCTCATCCAGCCAAAAACGGTTGAACCCGGGATGCAGCCGGTCATGCCCAAGCTCATGCGCACATACGAAACGGCGCCAATCCTCTGGCAGCGCATCGTGAATGACGATAAACCGGCGGCGCAGTTTTTTGAAGTAGAGACCGCGCGTGCCTTGTCCGAGGTCGGCGTAACGAATATGAATGCCAAGGCCTTCAGCGATGGTGAAGGGATCATTGGTTTTGAATTTTCGAATGAGCTTTAAAATCATTTTATCCATAGCAACACCTACCCTTTGGCATCATCATCAGGAGCATCGTCGGTTGGTTCAGCCTTTTTTTTGTGCTTATTCATTTGCTTAGCTTCCCAGAACAGCCCAGTCAGCACATCCATGACACGCTGGCGATCGGTAGCACTCATCGGAACGCCGTCGAACATAATTTCCCCATCTTCTTCGAGCAGCTTCTTAAAGTCGCGCTTATCTTTATACGTTGCCCAATCGGGTATTGTTGCCGAAGCAGCATCGCGGCCAAGCAAATAATCACTGGTCGTATTCAAAATGTCAGCCATTTTTTGCAGGTCCTCGCTCGTTGGCGTAACCCGGTCATTTTCGATATGCCCAAAATTGGATCGGCCCATCGCAAGCTTCGTGGCGACATCCTGTTGTGTTAATCCCCGTTCGATTCGCAGCTGTTTTATTCTCGTCCCTAACGACATTTTAAATACCCTCCATTTTTCGAGATTCGGTATTTTAAATACTTGACGGTAATTAAAATACCGAATACAATGAGATTCATCAGATGAACACATGCAGCAATTTATTGGAAAAGCCAAATGGCTATTTTAGCTACTTCAAAGTTAGTATATTTTCGATTAAGAGTATTGTCAATACCAACCTGTAAAACAATTTTTTTTGAAAAGAACGGTATTTTAAATACCTAAAAGCAATAGAACCTTTGGGAGGTTATGCGAATGAAACAGGAACAGCAGGTAATCGATCAATTAAATGCTTATAAACGGCTTAAAGCAAGAAAGAAACAGCTAGAGGGGACATCGGTTGGTCCTGGCGTTCGTTTAAGCGCGATGTCGGAGGATGATCATTTGCAGGAGCTGCACCGACAGCTGCGCAAGCTTCCCTCCTATATGTATTTGGATGAGCAGGAGCAGCGGATCGAGGCTGCGGCGCATGCCAACCTGTCCCAATATCCGCTAGGAACAAAGGCGCAGCTAAGCGAAGTGGTTAAAAGCCGTGCAGCCGCGAGTCCAGAGGATGAGAAGCTGCTAAGGGAGCTGGAGAAAAAGATTGAGAAGGTGCTTGAAGCAAGGACCGGGTCGAACGGGTTTGAGGGCTATATGGGGGTGATCGATAAAATCAGCGAGCTTCAGGATATTGAGACTCAGCTGCAAGCTGTCGACCAAGCGCTCGAAGCGCTAGAAGCTTATGAACCCGAATACGCTCGGCTGCTGAAGCTGCGTTTTATTGAAGGGAAGCCAACAGAATTTGTTGCTTCAGAGCTTGGAATCGTCGATCGCACGTTTCGCAGATGGAAGCAAAAGGCGCTGGCGGAAGTTGTCCGCTTTCTGTCCGGCTAATGTCCGTTTTTGGTCAAATAACCGTGATATTATGATATTGTGCAAAAGATCATAAGCGGGGACGAGCGGTGGACCATACCGAGCGTCCCTTTTGTTTTTTCCAGGAGAGGGGGTGGCTCAGATGTAGGCGTTTGAGCTTGAAATTAATGAAGTTTGGAGGAATAGCGAAATGAAGAAAGCGGAACTACAGGTTGCTGGACAAGAAGCTAGCTTCAGCAAGAAAGAGCTGCTGGCTGCAAAAAGGTATACGCCATCGCAGAAGGATGTTCTCTCTGCCGTATTGCAAGAGGAAGAAAGCTATACCCATGAACAAGCGTTATCTCGGATAACAGCCTATTTGAAAAAGGAGGTCATGTAGAACATGGCAGGAGGAACATATACATCACAAAATAAGGTGCGCCCCGGCGTTTATATTAATCTGGCAGGCGAGAAACAAGCGGTGGGCAGCATGGGTGAACGAGGTACAGTAGCTGCTGCGTTGGCATTGAATTGGGGAGCATCGAAATCGGTGATTGCGATTCATGCAGGCGAGGATGTAAGAAGCTTGCTTGGTTACGATCTAAGCGCGCCTGAACTGCTGCTGGTCCGTGAAGCTCTTAAGAAAGCAAAGACGCTGCTCTTATATCGTCTGAATGAAGGGACCAAAGCAACTGCTGCTGTCGGCGGCTTAACGCTTAAAGCTAAGTTTGGCGGTGTACGCGGCAATGACATTACAGTAGCTGTGAAGCAAAACGTCGATGATGAGGAGCTGTTCGATGTTATCACTTATGTCGCTGAAGCGGCGGTTGATTCGCAAACGGTGGCTGCTATTGCAGCACTTAAGGGCAATGCTTTCGTGGACTTCAGCGGCACGGGAACGTTGACACTAGCAGCAGGCGCTCCGCTTGTGGGCGGCGCAAATGGCACGGTTACAAATCAGGATTATACCGACTATTTGACCCAGATCGAGCTTCAGGATTTTAACACAATTGCGCTTGTATCCGCTGATGCTTCTTTGAAATCCGTATACGCTGCCTTTGCCCGCCGCTTGCGCGAGGAAGAGGGCCGCAAAATTCAAGTCGTGCTCGCGAATTATCCGTCTGCCGATCATGAGGGGGTCATTAGCGTCAAAAATGGTGTTAAGCTGCAAGATGGCACGGTCATCGATGCGCAGAAAGCGACGGTTTGGGTTGCTGCGGCGACGGCCGGGGCTTCCATTAATCAATCGCTGACCTATGAAGCGTATGAGGATGCAGTCGATGCGGACATTCGGTATACAAATTCGCAAACGGTGGCTGCGCTTCAAGCTGGCGAGCTGTTGTTTACGGCAAGCGGCGGAAGAGTCATTGTCGAACAGGATATCAACACCTTTACAGGATATTCGCCAGAGAAAGGCAAAGCATTTTCGAAAAATAGAGTTATTCGCGTGCTGGATGGCATCGCCAATGACTTTAAACATATTTTCGAGAGCTTCTATATTGGCAAAGTGGATAATAACGCAGATGGCCGGAGCCTTTTCCGCAACGAGTGCTCAAAATATTTGAACAATTTGCAGGCTTTGAATGCGATTCAAAATTTCAATTCGCAGACGGACCTGTCGGTTATTGCCGGCACGGATGCCGATAGCATCGTGATTAACGTCCACATCCAACCAGTAGATAGCGTAGAAAAAGTATATATGAAAGTGACGGTGAAGTAATATGGCATTTTTGAATGCAGGAGACACGATTTCGGGCCGCGAAGGTCGGGCTTATACGGTAATTAACGATTCGCAGGAAGAGATGTTTTATGTGAAGACACTGGAGGCGAGCATTGAGAAACAAAAGGCGGAGATCAAGACGCTTGGCCATCGGGGCTTGCAGCACAAAGCGACAGGCTGGTCTGGTACGGGCACAATGACTATTTATTACGTCACGACGAAGTTCCGCCAAATGATGCTGGATTACGTAAAAACCGGCGTGGATGCGTATTTTGACATCGTCATTATGAACGAGGATGCCGCCTCCGCAACTGGCAAGCAAACGGTTGTCCTGAACAAGGTCAATCTGAATAAAGTCATTATCGGCAAGCTGGACACCGAGAGTGAAGCGCTGGAAGAGGAAATTGAGTTCACCTTTGAAGGGGTGGACATCCAAGACAGCTTCTCGTCACTCTCGCTAGGTTAAATAATTTATGAATGGAGGCAAGAGCAAATGAGTGATTTAAGTGTGTTTTTTGCGCAAAATGCAGCAGTCGAATCGACGCAGCCGTTTATCGTATCCGAAAGGTTTAAAGATGCAGAGGGACAAGCCGTCGCATGGGAGCTGCGCAGCATGACCGAGGCTGAGAACGAGGAATGTCGCAAGTCGTCCACCCGCAAGGTGAAGGGGAAAAACGGGGTTTTTGTGCCGGAGACCAACACGGATGAGTACCTCGCAAAGCTTGTTGTAAGCAGCATTCAATTTCCAAATTTAAAAGATGCGGAGTTGCAAAAATCGTACGGCACGCTCGGTGCCGAGAACCTTTTGCGCAAAATGCTGCTGCCTGGCGAATACGCCTCGCTCGTACAGCGCGTACAGGAAATCAACGGCTTTAACCAAAGCCTTAACGATTTGGCGGATGAAGTAAAAAACTAATCAAAGAGGGCGACGGAGAAGCGAATTATGCTTATTACGCCCTCCACGAGCTTCGTATCCTGCCTCATGAGCTGATGGCCATGACCCGGCGGGAGAAAGCGGCGATCTACGCGATGATCGACGTTCGCATCGAGAACGAGAAGAAACAGCGCGCCAAAGCAAAACGAAAATAAGGACGGGCAGCGCTCCCATGCGGGAGCGCCTTCGCCCGTGTGAAGGGGGTGGAAGGATGGCGAGTAATTCCCCAGCTGTTATTGACAATGGCGGTTCTTCCAATACAGGCTCTGCCGAAGCCTTTATCAATTTTTTGAATCGTTTGAATAGCGCTTTTATCGAGGCAGCTAAACAAGGCGAAAAATTAGTGAATGCTTTTGATAAAATGCGAGTGGAAACCGTACAGCTGGACGCTGAATTGAGTAAGGCAACCGTTTCTATGAATGAGTTTACCGAATCGGTAAAAAGATTAAGAGAAGCAGCAAATCCACCTCCAGCTGGTGATCCAGAGGGCGAACCCGATAGGCCAAACGGACCTGACGGTGGCGGCTCTAGACGCGGGTTTTTAGATATGGATTTAATAGATTCAATAGAAGTCATAGCAGCAATAACCAACGTAGTTAATGCAATAGATACACTTAGAAATTGGTTTCAAGGCGATACGCCAAACCCAGCAAATCCTGCAGAGGGAACACCAGCACCAGATGCTATATTAGATGCAGCAAAGCAGGGAGCGGCTTTATGGCAATCTGCCATTCTAGGCGCGGGAGCAAAGCTTACGCAAATGATTGGAATGGCGATTTCCGGCGGTATGGAGGAGCACCAATCAAAGGCAATGCTCATTGCCCGTTCCGGCGGTGAAAAAACAGGAGAGCCTCTGTACGAGAACATACGAGCAAATGCGGTGGCAAATGGCGTAGATGTCAATGAAGCGATAAATACGGCTTTAAAGCTTATGCCAACTGCCCAAAATACGAGTCAGCTTGATCGAATGACGAATATGGCGATGGAAATGTCCGCTTTTGATCCTAGCGGCGGCAGCCCGGTGGATGCTGCTGGAGCGATAAAATCGGCGATGAGCGGTGATTACTCCGGCTTGATGGATCAGTTCAACATTAGCAAGGAGGCCTTTAAAGACGTTGGATTCGAGAAGGCTAAGGATATGGATGGATTTCTAGATGCCCTGGATACGATGAGAGAAAAGGCTAATATGGGCGCAGAGGCAATGGAGACGATTGGAAGCAGTCCTGCGAATCAAATTGCCGATTTGCAAAGCTTGATTAAATCAGGTTTTGCCGGCGCAGGCATGGGTGCCGTTGCGGCGATGTCACCGCTGCTTGAGAAGCTAAATGAATTAGTTGCTGGCGAGAGGTTTCAAGCCTTTTTCGCCTTATTTGAGCAAGGATTGACGTATGTGGCCAATCAGCTAGCAGTTGTTGGTGAAGCTGCTCTTTGGCTGGTTAGTCAATTTGTAGAAAATTGGCCACTGATCTTGTCTATTCTTATGCTTGCAGGCACGGTGCTGCTGCCGACTATTCTTACTGCGTTATGGGCAATGGTTGCGCCTATTTTGGCACAGGCGGGAGCATGGCTGCTAGCTATGTGGCCCATTTTGCTTATCGTGGCAGTCATAGGAGTATTGATAGGAATCTTTTTATATTTTGGAGGAACCGTTGAGCAGGTCGTTGGTTTTGTTATGGGCTTGTTTTTTAGTTTGTTTGCCGCATTGAAAAATGGATTTGCCTATCTATGGAACATGATTTTGTCGGTTGCTGAGTTTCTGGTCAACATCTTTATTGATCCGGTTTATGCGATTAAGAAACTGTTTTTTGACCTCACCAAAAACATTGTAGATTTCTTTGGCGGCATGATCAACACCTATATTGATGGGCTTAATTGGGTGCTGGAGAAGGTGAATGCTATTACCGGTACGGATTTTGAAATGATTGGAAAGGTAGATACCAGCCAAATCGATCAATTTAAGCCGGTAAGTGAAAAGAACGTTGTAGACTTTTCTAAATATAAGATGGCACAAACGGATCTTGGGGCTGCTTTTAACAAAGGCTCTGACTTTGGCACTGGCTTAATGGATAAATTGGACAGTAAGAAAAATAATTTGAATGCTATGCTCAATAAGGAGTCTGGGTTTGGTAAGCCTGCCGGAGAGACTGCTGGAGGTTTTGGCGGGGGCGCCACGCCAAACATCAACCGAGTCGGAGAAGTCGGCAAAATCAACGACACCGTCGATATTTCCAGCGAGGACTTGAAGACGATGCGGGAGCTTGCGGAGATGAAGAACATCCAGAACTTCGTGTCCTTGCAGCCTACAGTCAGCGTGCAAACCGGAGATATTAATAACGGCTATGATATCGATACCATTATTGGACGAATTGAGCGCTCATTAAATGAGGAAATCGCTTCCTCTGCGGAAGGGGTGTACGCTTGATGATCAGCAATCGGAATTATGAATATGGAATATGGCTGAGCTACGGGAATCAACAGCAAATCATCCATCTGCCCGTTAACCCGCCAGAAATTAAAATCGGCGATACTGCGGGCGGCAAAACCTATGAGGTGTCGGGTTTAGGGGAGATCAACATTCTACAAAGTCCGAAGCTTAAGGATATTTCGTTTGAGAGCTTTTTTCCAGCTGTCTCATATCCTTTTCTGGCTAGTAAGACATGGATCGACCCGGTCTTTTATGTCAAGGTTATTTTGGACTGGATGGAGAAAAAGCATCCTATTCGGTTTGTTTATACAGGCGCAACGTTTGATATTAATTTGCCCATGAGCATTGAGAAATTTGAGTGGAAGGAAGCTGCTGGCTCCGGGGATATCGAGTACAGCATATCGCTTAAGGAATTCGCTTTTTACGGCGCTCGGCCCGTCATCCTAACAAAGGACGGTGCAAGTACCAAAACGAAGCCTCGCCCTTCCGATAAGCAAAAGCCGAAGACGTACAAGCTGGTTGCCGGCGATACGCTCATAAAGGTAGCGCGAGTCCAGCTTGGCAGCGAAGGCCGCTGGCAAGAAATTCAGAAGCTAAACGGTATCAAGGATGCGCAGCTTAGGAAGCTGCCCATCGGTATGATGCTGAAGCTGCCGGGGTGATCCTATGCTGGAAATTTTAATCGATAATCGCAACGGAAAGGTATGGGATATTACAAGTCTTGTTCCTTCTCTCACCTACAAGACAAAGCGGACCGGAGCCGCTTCGAGCCTTGATCTTACGCTTATCAAAGGCAGCCAGTATCAGAGTGCTTCATTCGAGGTGAACAGCGGCAATGTGATCCGTTTGCGCAAAGATAATAGAAATATCTTTTACGGCTACGTATTCGAGATTAGCTCAGGAAAGGACGAGAGCGTTTCGATTAAGGCGTACGATCAGATTCGCTATTTGCTTGCAAATGATACGTACGTGTTCCGTAATGTAACTGCGTCGCAGATCGTGAAGCGAATAGCGGATGATTTTGGCATGAAAACGGGGCTGCTTGCTGATACAGCGTACAAGATCCCATCGATGATTGAAGATAATAAGAAGCTGCTTGATATCATTTACAAAGCACTGGATTTGACGCTTATTCATAAAGGCGGAAATTTTATGCTATTTGATGATTACGGCCAGTTGTCTGTACGCAATATTCAGGACATGAAGGTTGATATTGTTATCGGCGATTACAGCCTCATGTATGATTATGGGCTGAAGCGCTCGATTGATGGGGACACGTATAACCGGATCAAAATTTATCAGGACAATAAGCAGACGGGGAAGCGGGAAATTCACATCGCGCAGGACAGTACTAATATAGCGAAGTGGGGCCGTCTTCAGCTTTATCAGCAGGCGGATGAGAAAATGAACTTGGCGCAAATCAGAGAGCAGCTCAGTCAGTTAATGACGTTGAAAAACCGCGAGCAAAAAAGCATCAGCATCGACGCGATTGGCGATTTGCAAGTTAGGGCAGGTTGCTTTGTTCCCGTTGTTATTGAGGAGCTAGGCATCAATCAATATTTTCTCGTGGACGACTGCTCGCATAAGTTTGATGCAGATACGCACACGATGAAGCTGGAATTGAGGGTGGTTTAATGGCATTATTGGATTCGATTAAAAAAGCAGGCGCGGCAGCGTACGCAGCAGGCAACCCGATGGCCGTTATGGTCGGAAAAGTGACAAAGATAAATCCTCTGGAAGTAAACGTGGATCAACGTTTTACTTTAACGGAGGATTTTTTAATTGTCCCGGAAAGCCTAGTGCGCTATGAAGCAGATTTGCCTTCATCAGGAAAGCTGCTTATTCGCAAAGGGCTGGAAGCGGGTGATACCGTGCTCTTGCTTCGCGTTCAAGGCGGGCAGCAGTTTGTGGTGCTGGATAAGGTGGAGAAGCCATGATTCCACAAGGAGCAAGCATCGCAGAGGCTGTGATGGATGATCGTCCTGAGACGAGCGTGACGTACAAGCTGGATCTGACAAATCATCGTATCGTCGGGACAACGGATGGTTTGGAGGCCGTTAAACAAGCTGTTTTTAAAATATTGCAGACGGAGCGGTACCGCTATTTTTGCTATAGCGACGATTATGGCGCTGAGCTGCAGGGGCTAATTGGCGAGGCGTCTGCGTTTGTTCGCTCCGAGATGGAGCGGAGAATTAGGGAGGCTTTAATGCAGGATGATCGAGTATCTGGCGTTACTGATTTTCTGTTCGACGTAACAGAGGAATCCGCTGCTATACAATTTACCGTCAATACGGCATTTGGCAGCTTTGGAGAGGAGGTGAATGGACGTGTATGAAAATATGACCTTTAGCTTTTTGCTTCAACAAATGCTGGAACGTGTCCCTAGCAATGTGGATAAAAGGGAAGGCAGCATTATTTACGATGCGCTGGCACCTGCAGCCGCAGAGCTCTCTGAGCTGTATGCCCAGCTTGACGTAAACATGAATCTGGCGTTTGCCGACACATCCAGCGGCGAATATTTATCAAAGCGTACTGCTGATTTTGGTGTAATCAGGCAAACGGCTACGAGAGCAAAGCGGCTGGGCAAATTTTACGGTGAAAATGGATCTGCCGTGGATGTGCCGCTCGGCAGCCGCTACTCGGCTGGCTTGGTTAACTATATTGTGCGAGAGAGATTAAATGCCGGTACTTTTGTGCTTGAGAGCGAGATCGAGGGCGTGGTCGGCAATCAGCAATTTGGAGATATGCTGCCAATCGATTATATTAGCTCGCTTGCGCGCGCTGAGCTTGCAGCTGTACTGGTGCCCGGAGAGGACGAAGAATCGGATGAGCAGCTGCGCGGCCGTTTTTTTGCGGAGGTGCAAAATCCGGGTACGAGCGGCAACGTGTCGGATTATATGAAATGGGCTTTATCAGTGGCAGGCGTTGGAGGGGCGAGAGTTCTGCCTTTGTGGAACGGCCCTGGCACAGTCAAGGTGGTAATCGTCAATGCGGACAAACAGCCAGCAAGCGAGGTGCTGCAAGGAGAGGTGCTTGATTTTATTAATGAGAACAGGCCAATCGGAGCTGAGGTATCGGTCGTGTCCGCAGCCAGCGTTCCGATTCATATTAAAGCTTCGGTAACGCTTGCAGCAGGCTATACGATTCAGCTTGTGAGTGCCGCATTTGCCGCTGAGCTATCCTCATATTTAGAAGAAACCGCGTTTCAGATCAACTATGTGAGCATAGCAAAGCTGGGTACTTTGCTATTGGGTATACCGGGCGTTCTTGATTATGATGGACTTCTGTTAAATGGCGGAAGCGCCAATATTGGACTGGATATTGAAGAAGTGCCTATTGCGGGGCTTATTGAATTGGAGGTGTAGCCGATGCCATACCCTGCGGAGCTGGATCGTTTTACAGAGAAGCTGAATAAAAAGGAAAACAGCGAGCTGCACGTTATCGAAGAGGAGCTTACTGTTTTAGGAGGCGTGTTCGAGGGAGAACTTGCGCATGATGATATTCGCAAGGAGAGCATTCAAGTTTATACGGGGCCGGGCTTATCCGGTCAGAAGGTCCCGAATTATTTTTTAACTGTTCCAGCTGAGATGCCATGGAGGCTTCGCATTAAGCTTTTTGCACAGGCAGATGCCGTATTTGTCACCTATGAGACGCCTGGCGATCGCGTGGAAGCGGCGGATATTAATGATTTGCAGGCCAGTATCTTAGCAACGCAAGCGGAGATCGATAGATACAAGGACAAAGGAAGTATTGATGGAGGATCATTTTTGAGGGGGAATTAGATGTCGCAGACCATACAGATTAAGCGCGGTACAAAAGCAGAACTAACCGCGTATGGCGCGTTATTGCCGGGAGAAATGGGCTTTTGCACAGATACGAAGGAAGTATATATAGGCGATGGAGCGGCGAACAGCATGGTCGGACGGGCTTTATCGGGAACGGAAGTAGCAAGGCCTGCCGCAGCGGCGCCGGGCAGGCTCTATTACGTAGTCAGCGGCACGAATATTGGATACTTATATTTTGACGATGGCACAGTCTGGAGAAGGATCAATGCGCAGAAGCTTACCGATTTGACGGGGACGTTGGATGATATTTCAGATGGCGCTACCTATGCCAAGGTGTTAAAAGCGGATGTAACAGGCGGCCATATTAACAAAGTGTCCGATGGCGTTAATGTAAAGACAGCGGCAGAGATCAAGACACATCTGGACGATGCGACCAAGCACCGGCTTATTAATGATGCGGGCTCTGCTTTAACGGATTTGTGGTCTGCGCAAAAGATTAAAAACGAAATTGAGCTGGCAAAGCATAATATCGAGCCGCAAGCTTCGGTTAAGGATAAGGATTTGGCTGTGCCTCCCGCATCGCCTGCTGTAGCAGATCGTTATTTAATTCCTGCAGGCGCAACGGGGGTATGGGCCTCTCAAACGAATAAAATTGCCGAATGGAACGGTGCAGCATGGGATTTTTACACACAGCAAACAGGCTGGACATGTTATGTCGACGATGAGCAAAAAATTTATAGCTGGAACGGTTCGGCATGGGTACGTACAGGCGGAGCGCTTCAGACGATTACAGCAGGGAGCGGTCTTACGGGTGGAGGTCAAGCCGATTCGATTACCCTGAGCGTTGGCGCGGGGAACGGGATTGCAGTTGCTGGCGCAGCGGTTAGCGCTAAAGCGGGCAAAGGCATTCTCGTTAATGCCACAGGCATCGAGGTGAGCATCGATGCGGACAGCATTGTGTACGATGCTGCGAATGGCAACCGTTTGAAGGTTGCCGTTATTGATGGCGGCACGTTCTAGGGAGGTGAGCAAATGCCAAGAAAAGTACTCATTCAACTGAGGCGAGGGCTTGAGGCAAGCATCGGTTTGCTTGAAATCGGCGAGTTAGGCTATTGCACCGACACGCAAAAGCTGTACATCGGCACAGCCGGCGGAAATATTGTGCTTGCCGCAGCACAGGCGACGGGCGACATGCTGAAAAGCATTTATGATACCAACAATAATGGAAAAATTGATAGTGCAGAGTCTGCCGACAGCGCGCCTTGGGCAGGTATAAGCGGAAAGCCTGCAGACTTTGCACCTGCTGCACATGCTCATGCGGCATCAGACATTACCTCAGGTACCGTCGCAGTAGCTAGATTGCCTGCTTCATCGGTATCTGCCGCTGGCGTAGTCCAACTAAACGATGCCATTAACAGCACAAGCACCGTGCAGGCTGCGACTGCAAATGCAGTAAAGCGCGCTTATGATCTGGCAAGCGGGAAGCTGGGGCCAGGCGTAACCTGGAATCAGCTAAAGGGGGTGTAGCTTTTGTCATATGGACTGGCGGTATATGGCGAACAAGGGTATGGGGAAGATGCGGGCGGCGGGGTAGAAGCTCATCATACAGAGATAGATTTAATGAAGTATTTGCCTCCCTATTATCATCAAATACGAGAGATGCAAGTTATTCAGAATCAGCTTGGCGGGGAGATAGGGAAGCAATCGGCTGAGATTGAAGAGGCATTTGCCCAGTATTTTGTGATGTCGGCAACGTGGGGACTTACGCGCTGGGAAAAAGTGCTTGGGCTGGGGAGCGATTCGTCGTTGCCGGATGCTCGCAGGCGCGAGAGCATTATAGCCAAGCTGCGCGGTGCTGGTACAACAACTAAAACCAAAATCATCCAAACGGCTATCGCCTTCTCAGGCGGTGAAGTGAATGTTGTGGAATATCCATCGGAGAGCCGCTTCGAGGTTGTGTTTGTCGGTACAAAAGGGATTCCGCCCAATATGGCTGGCTTTATCCGCATGCTGGAGGATATTAAACCGGCTCACTTAGCTTTTAGTTTGAAATATACCTATACGGTATGGAATCAAATAGAGTCGATGACTTGGCAGCAAGCGAAAAGCAAGACTTGGAGCGAACTAAGAGTTTACGAGGGAGAGTGAAAATATGCAAACAACCGGGAATTTAGGATTAAAAAAGCCGGAAGGCACAGATGTAGTTGATATTGCGGATTTGAATGGGAATGCGGATATTTTGGATACCGCTGTTAGCAATAAGGTCGATAAAGTGGCTGGGAAGCAGTTATCGACGGAGGATTATACCACGGCAGAGAAGACGAAGCTTGCAGGGGTGGCTGATGGAGCTAATGCATATGTACATCCAGCTAATCATCCACCGTCTATTATAACTCAGGATGCTAGTAACCGCTTTGTGACGGATACGGAGAAAACGACTTGGAATGCGAAAGCAAGTACAGCGGTTGCTACTACAACGGTAGCGGGGCTTCAATCTGCCTCTGATAAGGCAAAGTTGGATGGAATTGCAGCTGGAGCAAATAACTACTCGCATCCGGCTAATCATCCGCCATCTATTATAACTCAGGATGCGAGTAACCGTTTTGTAACGGATACGGAGAAAACGACTTGGAATGCGAAAGCGGGCACTGCTTCTCCAGTTTTCACTGGAGTTCCAATGGCGCCTACAGCTGCACAAACTATTAATAACGATCAGTTAGCGACTACAGCTTTCGTTAAGAATGCAGGATCAGCTCTTGGAGTAGCTCGTAGAAACCATGTATACAATCAGCTTATCGGAGTAACTTCAGAGGTTACAGTAAATACGTATACAACTCCTACAACAGGTAACTTCTTAGTAGGAACATACTTACGCTTGACAGGGACGACTACAGTCACGCTGAAAGTGACATATAATGATCCGGGGGGAGCGCAAACAACGTTTCTACTAAATGCTCAGTCTACTCCGTTAGGGAGTTACAGCTTATTACCTTGCTTTATTAATACTACAGCTGGAACTACTATTTCCGTAAAAGTTACCGCATCAATCGCTAACAACATGTTTGTATCATCTACAATAACGGAGGTGTGAGAAATGGGACAAATTTTAGTACCGGGAACAGCATCAGCCGGGGAAGTTCTAGCAGGAAAGAAATTCTCCGCTGGAGTTTTATATGATCAAGCTGGAACAATGATTAATCGACCTGTTACAGCTAATAGTCCTTCATGGTCGGATACTGGAGATACAGCACCAACTGGAGTAGGAAGACATGAAGCTTCGTCCACTTGGACATCTGGAAATGCTTCGGGATCGCTATTCTTTAGACCTCCAGCCGGATACCAAGACGGAACTGACTCGTGGGTTTATGCGAAAGATCCTGATTTTGTACCTTTGAATATTCCAGCAAACAAGAATGTGTTCGGACTCCAAGGTTCGATCCCTGTAAGAGATGGCGGAAATGGAACTGCGTTCCCTCCGTTTACTAACCACCATTCTCCCTCAGAAATAGCTACTTGGTCTGATGGGAACTTATTTGTTCGACCGAATGGAGTAGGTGGGGCAGGAAAACAGCTTTATGAAGGGGATACTTGGCTGCGAGTCAATGACCCTGATTTCATAGCTGCTAACATCAAACAGGGAGTAAATATGTTCGGATTAGCAGGAACTATGCCTGTAGGAAAGCGATTTAAAACAGGACAAGTGACAAACGTGTCTGGATATACATTTGCTAATTATGCTGGTGGTTCATCCACAGGAGAATCAGGCGTCACAATAACAGGACATGGCTTTGTAGTAGGATTTTTTCTCATGACATCTGGACCTAGTACAGTTCCCGGAGTTGGAACAGATGGCATGTTCACATTTGGTAACTGCTCAACTCCTATTCGACATAGAGATGTTTACGATTCTTATAACATTATAGCTGTAAGTGCCTATAATAGTTTTTATGAACAGCCTACTATGTACTGGAGATCATCGGGCTATGATTTTATTAATGATGGTACTACATTTAGATGTCCAGCTTGGGGACAACCTGTAAACTATATTTTATTTGAAGCCTAATAGTTTAAAGGAGAGAAGTTACTGCTAAATAGTAGTGACTTCTTTTTTATTAAGTGAAAATATTATGGAGATTATTGCCGGAGGAGGGAAACAATGCAGTAATCATTCAATATGAAGTACCCTATCCTGTACAAATACATCGCGTCTAAATACAAGACAACAGACAGGAATGATTTTGAATCGTGTACGATACTGAATAACTCAATAGAGCAGCAACATCTATTAATTTCTAATGATAGAAGGACTGTCTAAGGTCGAAATGGAGAAAATTAAATGAATATACTTGAGAATGACTTCTCTTGTATAGCAATGTACCACAAGACTGGCTTTACAGGACAAGCTTCGTAGAATCAGTATAAAAACTGCAAATTTTTATCATATAATGAAAAACGGCATAAATAAGGGCTCCACTTCGGCGTTTTTTTTGCGTTCTAATAAAGTTTCTAATCAAAAAGTATATGAGAGGAGGAATGGATATGTATAATAAATGGTTTGAATTAGACGTGACAGAAGGCAGAGCTATAGCAGCAGGAATAGGTGCTTTTGCGGCTCCTTGGATTGAATTAGCTTATGGTGAAGGTCGAATACTTCCCATTTCATTGCTTTTAGCTGTAATCATTCTCGATTGGATTACGGGGGTTGCGGCATCACTAAAGGATGACACATACAGCTCAGAGTATGGTAGGCACGGTATTTTACGAACATTATTTCTTCTGACATTTCCAATATTAGCGAATTTGCTGGATATGATGATGGGGACACCAGGACTGTTGTTCTATGCCATCACACTTGGTTTGGTTTATCACACCTGGCAGTCACTAACCGCCAACGCCTACCGAGCTGGCTGGGAGAAATGGATTCCTAAATCGGTAATCGAGCATATTGATAGTGAGCTACAAGCGAAGGTAGAACGAGCGACAAAGAGGAGCGGGAGCCGAGATACTAATAGCGATGCAGATCATGCCTCCAAAACTGAATCGACGACAGATAAAAGGAACTCTACTCATGATTAAATACACAATAGACCACATACCTAAAACTACCTCTAACAACCGCCGCCCGGGCCACCTGCTCCTGCCTCAATCCATAACCATTCACAACACCGGGAACCCTTCCAGCTCGGCGAAAAATGAAAGAGCGTGGCTCACCAATGCATCCAATTTGAGAACCGCATCCTATCATTTAGTGGTGGACGAGCACGAGGTAATCGAGTGCTTGCCGCTGAATGAAAATGCATGGCATGCGGGTGACGGAAGCGGCGGAACAAGCGGCAATCGAACCTCGATTGCCATTGAGATCTGTGAGAGCGGGGACTATTCCAAGTCGCTGAACAACGCAGCGGAGCTGGTGGCGAAGCTACTAAGGGAGTACGGCTGGGGCGTGGAGCGTCTTCGTCGTCACTACGATTGGAGCGGGAAGATTTGCCCGAGACTAATGTATGATGAAGGGAAGTGGACAGGCTGGTTTGCTTTTAAAAATAAAGTGGCAGAGATCCTGCATATGCAATTGCCTACGACTACGCCAATGCCAACGGATCGAAGATCGGATTTGATTTTATCGGATGGTGAGCATAAGCTTCTGGTTGAAACGCTTAGTCGTTTTACGGATCAAAAGCTTCTGGAGGATTCCAAATGGAAGCAGAAGGCGGAGCAAGGCTCCCTAACCCTCTCGGAGCTGGCATGGCTTAACACAATAATTCTTTCGCGAAAATAAATGATCCTCGCTAACTCATATGGTCTGCGGGGACCACTTTTTGTTTTAGAATCTATACAAAGACCACCCAGCTCGCTCTCAAAAACATCATTACTAGGCGTTTCAATATACCCCATAAATAACCATTTAGGCATTTGCTCATTTCCTCCAAAAGCCCATACTTTTTTCGCTCAGAATCATAGAATACTGTGTAAGTTAACAAAAAGGAGATGAACACATGAGCTATGGAGTAGCAGGTGCTAATGTAGGACCTGGACACTGCGCACCTTATCCAGTTGCAGGCGTAAGCAATTGCGGCGGCGGATTCTCAAGCATTGGATTTATTCTCGTTCTCTTTATCCTACTTGTCATTATTTCTCGTTCTTGGCTGTAATAGTCGCCAAGCAAAAGCTAACGCGTGATCCAATCTATGCGTATATCCACTAACTGCAACTATAATAACATCCCCGCTGGCCAAAGCCGCGGGGATGTTATATTTAATCTTTATGGACAAGCTGTGGCTAACGTTTACTCCACAATGGTGCTAGCGACATTTTTTTTGATTGCCTTATCAACCGATAGGCTTAAGTGAGAGCAGCGACTCAATTTCGAGAAGCGACTTGATTTCGAAGGTTGGCTGAGCGGCGCTGCTTGGCAGCGGCTGCCCTGATCGATTCAGCCAGGCACTTGCCATTCCAGCCCGGCTTGCACCCAAAATATCGGTAAACAAATTGTCCCCGACCATTAAGCACTCCTCAGTCTTCAGCCCCGCAAGCTCCATACAATGCTCGAAGATCTTAGGGGAGGGCTTGCCGCAGCCCACCTCACCCGAAATGACAATATGGCTGAAAAAAGCAGATAAGCCGCTCACGCCAAATAGCTTCTCTTTCTGTAAATCAGGCGTACCGTTGGTGAGCAGCATTAGACGGTAATGAGTATGTAAGGAATTCAGCGCTTGAAAAGTATCTTCATATATATAAGGACGCTTTCGCCTCTCCTCCGGAAATGTTTCCGCAAGCTCGGCCGCCAGCTTTTCGTTATAAATACCCAGCTCCTTTAATCCGTTTCCCCATACCCTTTTACGATACAGGGGTGCAAGTTCTCGCATGCGCTGAAGCTCCGGCGCAGCCCCATCATCAAAGCGGGCCCACAACGCTTCCATCGCTGTGACTTCAATATTTGCTAGGTACGAATAGTCTTCCAGTTCCTCAAATAAAGAATGGGCATGGCTAATAACAGCCTGCTTAAGCAGCGAGGAATCTGAGTCTTTTGCCAACTGCGCTGCCTTGCATGTTGCATCAAGCGATTCCTCGGTGCTTTTCTCATCCCATATAAGCGTATTATCCAGATCAAAAATGATAGTATTCATCGGTTTACAATCCGTCCTTTTTTTTGGTTGGTAGTTTGCTATAAAAAAAAGCTAATAGTTTCATATAATCATACGGTAGATTGCGTGAGCAGGGCAATAAGAAAGGGATAACGTGTAAGCGGGAAAGAGAGCGGAAAGACCATTCGAGTGAAGCACCAAATGGAGACAGTAAGAAAACGAGGTACGGTGGCGCCATAAAAATGAACGTGGAAAGGGAAGAGTCGGCATATGTTCGGCGAGAGGTGGAGCAGGCTGAGGAGAAAAGAAGGATTGGACGGGCTGCCGCTTCTCTTATTCAAGATAAGGACGTTGGCCTTTAAGTCTCCCATGACTTAAAGGTTTTTTTATTTGTGCGTAATGATGACCCAATCGCAAATCATGCAAAAGTGTGGGCTTCTGGAAAAATGTACAGGAGCACATTTATCGCAATAGCCTATACACATTTCGCCATAAATCATAGGATACTGTACCTTAATAAAAAAGGAGATGAACAAATGAGCTATGGAGTAGGGGGAGTTGGCGCAGGTAACTGCGGTCCGGCTTATCCAGTTGCAGGCGTCGGAAGCTGCGGGTCGGTAGGCGGATTAGGTACTGGACTTGGCATTATATTGGTACTTTTCATTCTGCTTGTTATTATTTCCCGTTCTTGGTGGAGCTAGTAGACTAAGCTTACTTGTAAATCGGTTAAATTGCGTTTCCACTAATTGAAATAGCATTCAAAACCCCCAAGTGCCTGAGCCTTGGGGGTTTTGCATGGCTTGCTACTCGCGAACTTCTGCGATGAGCTCAATTTCAACTGGCGTATGGAAGGGAAGGTCGCTTGTACCGATAGCAGACCGGGCATGGCGGCCATTTTCGCCGAACACTTCAATTAGCAAATCGGATGCGCCGTTAAGCACGTACGGCTGATCGCCGAAGCCGGGAGCGCTGTTGATAAAGCCGAGAATTTTGACGATTTTCACAACGCGGTCAAGATCTCCTAGGTGAGCTTTCATTGCTGCAAGCAGGTTGATTACGATTTGGCGCGCTGCTTCTTGTCCTTGCTCAATCGTAAGGTCGGAGCCTACTTTTCCTTCGTACATAAGAACGCCATCGATGCGGCAGTCAAAGCCCGAAGTGTAGATGAGATTGCCTGTTTGGTTCACCGGAATGTAGGAAAATTTCGGTTTTGTTGTTTCTGGCAAAGTAATTCCAAGTTCGGCAAGACGTTTTTCAATAATGGACATGATGATAACAGCTCCTCTTAAAATAATTTATATAGTAATGGTCAGCTAGTGCGTGCAGCAATGCTGCGCGCGAATAAGCTGTCCTTCACGCTTATGTGTATGTGTGCCATTCGCCAGTGTAAGCTGGCCGGCGACGATAACCTTCGAGATGCCTGACGGGTATTGACGCGGCTCCTCGAAGGTGGCTGTATCTTGGATAACAGCCGGGTCAAAAACGGTAATGTCAGCGATGTAGCCCGGTACAAGCAGACCACGCTTGCCAAGCTTAAAGCGCTGAACTGGGAATGATGTCAGCTTGCGAACCGCTTGCTCTAACGACAGCACCTTGTCCTCGCGTACATATTTGGCGAAGACGCGCGGGAAGGTGCCGTATGTCCGCGGATGCGGCTTGCCGATCTCGCAGTTCAGGCTGTCGGATGCGATTAGCGACTTCTCGTAGCCAATGACCTGCTTCACGTCGTCATCCGACATATGGAAGTAGACGATAGCGATTTGGCCGTTCTCCTCGAGCAGGAGATCCATCATGCAGTCGATCGGGTGCTGGCTGCGAAGCTCGGCAACCTCGGCAATCGATCTGCCTTCAAGGCTTTTGTTCGCTTCGGTCTGCATCGACGAGATGATGATGCTGGACCAGCCAGTGGAGCATACGAGGTTGTCCCACGTTTCTTGCTCATGGCTGAGCTCCTCCTTGATGCGTGCGCGAAGCGCTTTATCGCGAAACGCTTCAAGCGTTGCATCAATGCCGCCCTCAAGCACCCAAGGAGGGAGGACGGTCGTTAGTGTCGTCGAGCCTGCAGCGTAAGGGTACACGTCGACCGTGACGTCCATGCCGCGTGCCCTTGCCGCTTCCACAAGCTCGAGCGCATCCAGCGCTTTGCCCCAGTTGGCGCGTCCCGCTGCCTTCAGATGGCTGATATGAAGCGAGATGCCTGCCCGTTCCGCGATCCAAATGACCTCGGCAACGGAAGGCAGCAAATTGTTGCCCTCTCCGCGAATATGAGTGGAGAGCAGGCCGTTATACTTCGGCAGCACGCTGCAAAGCTCTGCAAGCTCTTCGCGGGAGGTGTAGCTGCCCGGCGCATAGAGCAGGCCAATTGATAAGCCGATCGCGCCAGCGCGCAGCCCTTCTTCAAGGAGCGATTTCATCCGTTCGATCTCGTCCTTTGACGCAGGGCGGTTCTCGAAGCCCATCACCGCGATACGAAGCGCTCCGTGCGCGACATAGGTGGCGATATGTTCGGAAGGATTCGAGCGGCCTACAAAATCCATATATTGGCCGACCGTTTCCCACGGCCATTCCCAGCTCGTACTGCCGAGAACGGGCTGCACGTACGTTTGCAGCAGGCCGGCTTTTTCCCGAACGAATGGAGCGGGAGCAAGCCCGCAGTTGCCGACAACCTCAGTCGTCACGCCTTGCTGCAGCTTAATTTCGCTGTGGGGGTGATCGATAATCATGAGGTCGGAGTGACAGTGTCCATCGATGAAGCCGGGAGAGATAACCTTGCGTTTAACATCAATAACCTGCTCAGCTTCTTGATCAATGCGCCCGATGGCAACGATAAGGCCATCCTTTACGCCTACATCGCCGTTATACCAAGGATTGCCGCTTCCATCAACGATTTTGCCGTTTTTCAGAATAAGATCGAGCATGCTTTGATCCTCCTCTTCTCGCTATTCGAGCATTCCACGTGCCGCTACGGACGTTTTGCGCAGCACGCCTGTCGATTCCTTGATGTAGACGAAGCTGTGCAAATTGACCGTGCTGCAAATGTGATTAGGGATGATGCGAATGACATCCCCGACTTGATAAGCAGAATCCGGCTTCACGTGAATCATGCCATGCTCTTCATTCATTCGCTCAAGCACCGCATCGGGATCTCCGACGATATGGCCGAAGCCCTTGAGGAACAGCGGCGCATGGCCTGGCTGCACGTCGGTCGCGAAAGTTTTGCTGCCGCCGTCGATGATAATCAAATCTGGCGAAGGACGGCTTACGATTGTAGCGTGCACGGCGCCAGCGCAATCTTCAAGGGTAGTGATGCCAAAGACGGTTTGCATCCGATCTTGATAAATGTAAGTGCCTGGACGAACCTCCGTCACGCCATCTACCTCGGCTGCGGCAACAGACGTTGGCGAGGAGCCGACGCTCACATCTTGAATCGCGATGCCGGCGCTTCTTAAGACAGCCGCCGCATCAGCCATTAAGCGGCCTTCTTCAAGACCGGCTGCTCTCACATCCAGGGTTGATGCTCCTGCAACCATCGTGCCGCGATACGTGAAGATGCCGCTTAGCTTAATCCCCTTAAGCTCGGTGATTTGTTTCGCGAGCTGTACCGCTGTATCGATCGCCGCTCCCGTACGCTTCAGCCCGGTATCGAGCTCGAGGCGCACCTCAAGCTCAGCGCCGGCGCGGGAAGCTGCTTCAGAAATCCGCTTTGCGCCTTCTAGACTATCCACTCCGATGATTAATCGAACACCTGATAGACTTAGGCGGGCGGCACGTTCAATCTTGGATTTCGCGATAATTGGATATGCGACGAATATATCGCGAATGCCGTTGTCCGCCATCACTTCAGCCTCGGAAATTTTTGCAACGGTAATGCCGATGGCGCCAGCAGCGAGCTGTCTTGCGGCCATCTCTGGCAGCTTATGCGTTTTCGCATGGGGACGGAGCTTTACGCTAAATGGCTTCACTTTCTCCGCCATAGCGGCGATATTGGCATCAACAAGATTGCTGTCGATGACAAGGCAGGGGGTTTCCAGCTCACGTCCGTCATACAATGCTGTGTTCAAGTAGTCACTCATTCTACGATTCCTCCATCGCTGTCTGCGCCTTTGGCTTCATCCAAATAGCTGTACAGCGTAAATTTAGAAATGCTCAGGTAGCTGCAAACCTTCTCGCCCGACTTTTTAATGAGAAAAGCTCCCTTTTGATCGAGCAATTGAATGAATTTGATTTTGTCTTCCTTGGCCATAGTCGCTGGCGGCTTGCCAATCGTTTCTTGCGCTTCTTGCAAAAGCGAATCGAGCAGGTCGCTCACATTGCTGACGAAGGATTCTCGAACCGGCGTAAAGCCGCTTGCCGTCAGCGATTGAAGCGTTTTCTCCGCCACCATCAGATCGGTGATGTCGAAGTTGATGCATAGCGCTCCGATAATGGTGCCTGCGTTGTTTTTGACATACATGGAGGTAGACCGAAGAATTCGCCCGTCCTTCGTTTGCGTTACATAGTTATGGCGATTGTCGCCCTCGGACGTTCCCCGCATAATTTCGAGACCTAGATTCGTGCCAGGGTCTCCGATCTCTCGTCCTGTTACATGGCCGTTCTCGATGATAACGATCGTGCTGTCCACCGGCTTCGACCAGTCGTGCACGACAACCTCGCAGCGCTCTCCGAATTGCGCCGTAATACCCTTGGCCATCTCTGTCAAAAAGAGAAATTCCTGCGATATTGATTCCACCCTGCGATCACACTCCCGTCTTCCATAAAGCCTCGTTGCCCACATGGTACTACGACTTGCACAAAAAATCAAACAAAAAATCTGTTAGCCTAAAAAAAAGTATGATTGGATATTTTTATTCTTTTATGCTTCCCGACACGACATCGGAAGAGGTGATGAAGCATGTGCTGGATCAGCAGTTCATTAAAGCGGAAGCTGTCCTGTTTAAGTAGCAGCAAATGCGGTGAAAATAATAAATTTGACTCTTTAAAGCCGTTTTAATGATTTCTAAGCTCAAATAGGTGAAAGAGCGTAACAGTTACGATATAATATGACCATTCATGCTCGGTTTAAAATATGGCATACGGGAGATATCACACGATGACGACAAATAATGAACAAAATATACCGGTACATTTACTGTCAGGCTTTCTAGGGAGCGGGAAAACGACGCTGCTAAGAAGAATGCTGGACTATTACA
This sequence comes from Paenibacillus sp. Y660, assembly GCF_057221575.1. Lineage (NCBI taxonomy): Bacteria > Bacillati > Bacillota > Bacilli > Caryophanales > Paenibacillaceae > Paenibacillus > Paenibacillus sp. Y660. The sequence goes on from NZ_JBXBBJ010000016.1 coordinate 52,670, forward strand.
CTGCGCAAGGCAAGAAGCCAGCCGTTATTATGAACGAGCTTGGGGATATCAACTTGGATGGCCAGCTGGTAGGCGATGAGGTGCCAATGGCGGAAATGCTGAGCGGCTGCATTTGCTGTACGATGCGCGGCGATTTGGGCATGGAGATCAGCACGCTGATCAATGAGCATCAGCCGGATGTCATCTTTATTGAATCCACGGGTGCCGCCAATCCGATGGAAACGCTGGACGGGGTAACCGAGGCGGCTATGTACAAATCCATTGATCTACGCAGCGTTATTACGGTCGTCGATGGGCCTGAGCTGCTCGCGCGCCGCGCCCGCAAAGGACGGACATTCAAGCTGATGCAGGAGCAAATCCGCTGCGCGACGATTTTGTTATTGAATAAGGCGGACAAGCTTGAGCCGGATCAGCTCGTGGAGGCGCAGCAGCAATTGCGAGAGTTAAATGCCCATGCTCAGATCATTGCGACTGTACGATGCGCGATTGACGATTGGAGCTGGCTGGATGCAGAAGTGGAATCGCACGTGCAGGAGCATCAGCTCACAGACATGGAAGCGCGGCATATAGCCGCTCATACACATGGCGAAAGCGAGGAATGCACAGTCGCAGGCTGCACGCATGCCCATGCCCATGACCATGCAACCCATCCAGCCCATCCAGCCCATCCAGCCCATGCAGCCCATGCAGCCCATGCAGCCCATGCCCATCATCATTCGCACGAGCATGTCATGGTTGTCACGCATTATTGGCGCACCCCGATAAGCAGCGAGGCATTTGAGTCGCTGCTTCAGCGGATGCCGGACAACATTTACCGGGCGAAGGGGATCGTGACGTTTACGGATGCGCCAAGCCGCTTTCTTTTTCAATATGCCTATAAGGAGTCAGATTTTCTTAGAATTGATCCGCAGGGAAAAGTAAATGATGTTGCCGTATTTATTGGTGAACATTTCTCAAAGGCTTGGCTGCTGCGCGAGCTGGAGCTTCTGGAGCAAGCAGAGCATACTGCGGAATAATGCAGATTAGCCAGACTATCTCCATCAGATCTTGTCGAAAAATGCCATCATCATGTCTATTCAGGTGAATGCTTGGGCAAAATAAGCCAGATGAGGCGTAACCATATTGCCTCTGCATCACGAAAGAATGGAAAGGTGTGGCAGCAAATGATTAAAAAATGGTTTATTCCCGCCGTGGCGCTTGCCGTGCTGTTTTCGGTCGCTCCCGTATGGGCGGCAAAATCGGCAGCGGCATTACCGGGAGCTTCATTAGTCATTCAGCACCCTAAAGAGTCCGATATGGACAGCGAGCATAAGCATCACAAGGGAAAAATGACGCGTAAAGATTTTGAAGCTTATCGACTAGAGAAGCTGAAGGAAATGGCGATCTATTTCGGCATCCAAACCGAAGGCAAGAACGCCAATCAGTTGAAGAAAGAAGTAGAGGCAGCGAAGCTTGCGAATAAAGATAAGTGGGAAGCGTTCAAAGCGGAGCATCAAGCAAAGCGGCTGGAGCATTTGCGCAAAATAGCCGAGGAGCATGGCATTAAGACAGAGGGCAAATCATCGGAGCAGCTGCGTGAGGAGCTTTACAAACTTCATGGCGGGAAAGGCAAACGTCCTCATCGTTTGGAGGATCATGACCGCGCGATTGAAGATAATGGCGATAAGCAAAAGGAAAAGCAAAACCAAGTATAAGCTGCATAAGCAAGCGCCGCCAAGTCATCGACTGGGCGGTTTTTTTGTATATGAACAAAGAAAGAGAAGAGAATGAAGGTTGCTATTAATCCTTACTATTTCTTTAAAAAAGGTCTATTGACTCTTGTTGACAGTTATACAGAGTGAATAAAGTAGTTTTTTGTCGAATTATATAGTGTTTTTATCCTATTTTTATCATTGTGCTGGATGCAAATTGTCAAGTATACTAGAACTAAATCATAATTTGACAAATTACGTCGTTTTTTTTGCTTTCTCCGACAACAAGGGGCTGATAGATTGAGATGAGAAAGATTAAGTTAAGCATTGCTCAAAAGTTAATTTTATCTCTTGGCCTGCTTGTTATTCTTTCATTTGGAATTTTAGTACCCGCCCACCTCAATAAGCTATACCATTCGAACCTGCGTGAAAGCGAGCTTATCGCTCAGACGCAGTCGATAGACTACATAAATCCTTTCTCCAATTCAATGGATCAGACAATGGCGATGCTGAGCACGCTTGAAGAAACAATGCTTCAGAGGAATAAATATGGTTTGCAAAATCGGGAATTCATCGTCAATTTGCTGCAGCAGGTGCTAGGGAAGCATCCGGAACTACTAGGCATCTTTACGTTGTGGGAGCCTAATGCGTTTGAGGGGGAAGATGAGCGCTACCGAAACATGAACAGTTACGATGATGCAACGGGGCGATTTATTCCCTATGTGGTGCGCAAGGACGATTCCATTCAAGTCATCGCAATTAAAGACTATGAGGATAAGATGAAAGGTGTCTTTTATCAACTGCCAAAAAAAGACAAGTCTTTCTCATTAATAGAGCCGTACTCTTACGAAATTGATGGCAAATCAATATTGATGACATCGCTAGTGCTGCCCATTTTGGATGAGCAAGGCAAATTTTTAGGGGTAGTAGGAGCAGATTATTCACTGGAATCGGTGCAGAAGAAAATCGAAGGTTTCCGGCCGCTTGGCGGTTATGCCAGCATTGTAACGACCAAAAATAAATATTTGGCTAACGGCAGCAATCCAGCGCTTGTGAATACCCCATATCTTCTATGGGAGGGTATTGATGAGCTGGAAGCAATGAAAGGGACGAAGCTTAGACTTAGCTATACGACCGAACCTGGTGAAAGCGGGACTGTACTGCGGATGTTTTATCCGATTCTAATCAATAATGTTCTTTGGCATATTGAAACGGTTATTCCCAAAAAAAATATGCTCTCGGACTATTATAAAAGTTTGAAAGAATCGATTCTCATAACAGCATTTGCCCTGCTTTTAATGACGTTCGTGATGGTACTTCTTGTTCGGAAAATCATCTTGGTGAATATTAATAAGGTTGTGCAGGCAACCTATGCTTTCGCTATGGGAAAAGAAGAGCATCAGCTCATCATACATACGAATGATGAATTTGAATTTATGGCGAAGCATTTCAATAATATGCTTGCCCAGAAGAAGGAAGCAGCGCGTCTGATCGAGTACCAATCGAAGCATGATTTAATGACCGGCTTGCCCAATCGGTACGCTTATCGTCGCTATATGGAAGGGATAGTTGCTGAGAACGCTAGGACACAGGGGCCAGTTGCGTTGCTCTTCATCGACCTTGACCGATTCAAAATGATTAATGATACGCTTGATCTCGCGATGGGCGACCAATTGCTCAAGGAGATAGCAGCACGGATCGTGAGTGCAATTGACGGCGGCGGAAGTGTATTCTGGTTCGGGGGCGACGAGTATATTGCGCTGTTGGAAAACACAATTCACCTCCACCAAATCACCTACATAGCGGAAGAAATATTGTCGATTATTTCGGAGCCTGTTAAGCTCAAGGATCGGATCTTCTATATAACGGCAAGCATTGGAATAAGCATTCATTATGAGTTAAGCGCAAGCACTGCGGACCAGCTTGTTAAGGAAGCGGATATTGCGATGTACGTCGCCAAGAAAGAGCGCAACACAAGCAAAATTTATACTTCTTCCATGAATGATGTGCCGAAGAAGGAGCTGATTCTTGAGAACAGCATGTTCAAGGCGCTTGAGATAGGCCAATTTATGCTTTATTACCAGCCGAAGATTGATGTAGCTTCCGGAGCCATCTATGGAGCGGAAGCATTAATACGCTGGAAGCATCCAGAGCTTGGCATGGTTTCCCCGCTTGATTTTATCCCAATTGCGGAGAAGACAGGCTTTATTATCCCGCTGGGCGAATGGGTGCTGTACACAGCTTGCCAGCAAATTAGCGAATGGGAGCGGATGGGCTTATCGCTGCTGTCGGTGAGCGTGAATATGTCGATGATTCAATTCCAGCAGAAGCAAATCGTCCATACGATTGAACGGATTATTTCCGATGCGGGCATTCGCCCTGAGCAGATCGAGCTGGAAATTACAGAGTCGATCTTCATGGACAACCCCGCGCATACGCTCAAAATATTGCATGAGCTGCAGCAGCTTGGCGTTAAGCTGTCGCTTGATGATTTTGGCACCGGCTATTCGTCGCTTAGTTATTTGCAGAACATTCCGCTGCATACGCTGAAGCTCGATAAATCGTTTATTAACGGCATTGTAGGCGATTTTAAAAAGCAGATGATATTCAAATCCGTCGTCGTCATCGCACATAATTTGAATTTGCGCGTCGTGACCGAAGGCGTCGAGACGCAGGAAGAGCTGAGTATCATTTCCGATCATAATTGCGATGGGGTTCAGGGCTATATTTTTAGTCCTCCCGTTCCTGCTCCTCGATTCGTTCAGATTTTTATGGAGCATAATAAGCAAGAAGCTTAACAGACTACCGTCTCGCGTCTAACGTGGAGGCGGTTTTTTTTTATAGCGAAATGAAGGAAATAGCCCTTTTTATTTGGTAAAATAATATTTTTCACAGAAGCTGTTACAAAACGATGGAAGATAACGTCTTCCTTATAGCTTGAGCAAAAAATGCAAGGAGGACAACGGAATGAAACATTCGGCGCCGGATTTGTTTCGTCAACAATTTAATCAGCATTATCCGTCGGTAAGACGCAAGCTGATTGCGCTTATTCGCGATGAAGCAGCCGCTGAGGATCTCGCCCAGGAAACATTTCTAAGGCTCTACCGGACTCCGCCGGATCAGCCTGAAGCAATCGGAGGCTGGCTTCAACGAGTACTGACGAGGCTGGCCTATGACTATATGGATAAGAAAGCGCGCGAGCGCGCACTGACGCAAAAGCAGGAGCAGAGCATGCTGGCGCAGCCGCAAGCGATGCCCTCCCATGAGGAGCGGGTTATCGACAAGGGCGAGCAGGAGCAGGTTCGGGTGTGGCTCGATTCATTGCCCGAGCGTGACAAGCAGATGCTGCTGCTGCGATATGAGGGCTATAGCTATGCGGAAATTGCGGAGCAGCTTCAAGTGCGCCAGCCTCAGGTCGGCACGATGCTGCGCAGAGCTGGAGAGAGACTGAAGCGGCATGCACTCAAAGCAGAGGGTGCAATGTCCAACGAGTAGAGTGACCATCTATGAAGCTTGGTTAGATCGGTCAAAACCTTTTAGGAGGAGTTCAAAATGACAACCAACGATGAAAATAATAAAAAAGAACAAGAGCAAACGGCAGATGCATGGGCTCGACTTGAGAAGCAACTGCTTACTGCAGAGTGTTCGCCCCTCTGGGAACAGTGGGAGAAGCAAGGGCATCTTGCTCAGGATGATCATCATGTGCAGGGGACATCGGCAGCCCCAGGAAGCTTGCAAGCACAACCGCAAGGAAGATTGCTCCCCGTACAGGAGCAAGTGAATTCCGTACCGCTGGGAAGAGTGCGCGTTCAATCAGGCGAGTCTGCAAACAAGCCAAACAAGGGCAGAGCAGCCCGTCGCTGGATCAAAAGAAATATAGGCAAGACAGTGGCGGCTTGCGCCGCCGCTCTCATCACCGTTGTGATCGCCACACCTTCAACGAATGAAGTGCTGGCGGCATGGCTCAATACGTTTCGTATGGATAATGTGATGGTGGTGCAGGAGGATGATTTGGTTACGCTTATGAACAGCTTTATAAAAGAAGGCGAAACGCTCGAAATGTCTAACCGCTTCGGCGAATTTGAACAAATTTCGCATGGAAGCTGGCAGAAGCTGACGCCTGAGAAGGCTGCTGAGCAGTTAGGCTTTGCCATTCCGGCAATAACCGTTGCTGATAAACAGGGCATCGATATTTCGTCGACCTCCTCGCAAACGTTTAAATTCAGCTTGAAGGTGGATGAAATCAACAGCACGATGAGCAAGCTAGGCGCGGATAAGCTGCTGCCGTCTTCCGTAGATGGCAAAGAAATCACTTTTTATACGGGCAGGGGCACGCAAATCTCCTATACGTCTCAGATAGAAGGTTCCTCTGAGCCGCGCGCATGGATTAACTATTTGGAGGTGCCGACGATTAAGGTCGATCATTCTGTTGATGTCAAAGATGCTTTCGAGGCCGTCATTCGATTCCCGGCGCTGCCTGATCATTTGCGTGACTCGCTTATGAAAGCCTCCAGCTTGGAGGATGGCCAAATCCCGCTGCCGCTCCTGACAAGGGGAGATCCGAAGAAGATCAGCATAAAAGGCGTGGATGTTTACGTGGAGAGCAGTGAAGACCATAATTCTACTACTGCGGTGTGGCTGGAGAAGGGCTATATGGTGACAGCAGGCTTCGAGAATTATGGCGATGCCAAAAAAGTAGAATCCGTAATCGCCGAGCTGGTCCGCTCATGACCGCATATGCGATAGAAACGAGCCTTTTAAGCAAGGATTATGGTGACGGGCGCGGCTGCCTTGACGTGACGTTAACCATTAGACAAGGGGAAGCCTTTGGCTTCCTCGGTCCTAATGGAGCGGGCAAAAGCACGGTCGTCAAAATGCTCACCGGTTTAATCCAGCCTACCTCAGGTAAAGCTCAACTATTCGGCCATGCTTCCGGCACTATCGAAGCGAGGCGAAGATTGGGCTATTTGCCTGAGTTGTTTCGTTATCCGGACTGGTTGACCGGCGAGGAGGTGCTTGCCTTTCATGCGAAGCTATGCGAGCTGGATCGTGTCCATGCCAAACGCCGCATCCATCAGCTGCTGGACGAAGTTGGCATCGGCAGCCGAGGACGAGACCGGCTTAAAGGCTATTCCAAGGGCATGCAGCAGCGGCTTGGTCTTGCATGCGCATTGCTGGGTGATCCCGATATTGTCTTCCTCGACGAGCCGGCTTCAGCGCTTGATCCGGTTGGCCGGCATGAGGTGCGGCAGCTGCTTGCAAGGCTTAGAAGCCAAGGGAAGACGATCTTTCTTAATTCCCATTTGCTTGAGGATGTGGAGCATTTATGTGACACGGTCGCACTGCTTAATAATGGTCAAGTGCTGGCGGAGGGCAAGGTAGCAGAGGTGCTTCGCACACAATCGAATTTTCGACTGCGAGTCAGCGGTTATACACCGCTCGCGCCTGAGCGTATACGGCAAATGCTTGGGGAAAATGTTGTTGTATCCGAAAAAGCGGCTCGTGACGGTTCCGTTTGGCTGGAACTGGCGCTTGAGGATGACGAGCAGATTGGCTTGGTCAATTATATTCTAATCGAGTTAGGGTTAACGCTATATGAGGTTGGCAAAACCCAATCCCGTCTCGATGAGTGGTTTCTGCAAGCCGTAACGGGTCTTGAGCATAGGGGGGAACGCAGATGATTGCGGTTTGGGGCTTAACGTGGAAGGAGCTTATTCGCAAGCGCGTGACGCTGATGACGATCATTATGACGGTCATATTTTGGGTCGCCTATTGGTTTGTTGCAGATGCAATCGCAGGCGAGATGCAGGATCAAGCCGTAGAGTCTTCGCTTGATATCATAAACAAGTTTACAAGCAGTGCTATGATGCTGACACTCGGTTTTTTCTTTGGGGCTTTTGCGGTTTCTTTTCTGGCTATATTCAGCTCGGTTGCCGCTGTGACTGGGGAGGCGGAGCAAGGGGTTCTGCAATCCGTACTAGCAAGGCCTATTCAACGCTGGAGATGGTATATGGGGAGATGGCTTGGCTTCGTTTCGTATGGAGCGATGTACGCTATTCTATTATTTTCGTCAATAATTGGGATTTGCTGGATAGAGACAGGTGTATTGTTTGAACTGCCTGTTTTGTTAAAGTCGTACGTACTATTTGCTTCTGTAGTACCGCTGCTTGTCACGTTAACGATGATTGGCTCTTGTTATCTTAGCCCATTAGGAAACGGTATTGGCATGACAATGCTATTCGGAATGGGTTGGCTAGGCAGCACAATCGGGCGTCTTATGGGAGTCAGAAGACCAGAAATGGAAGGGATGCAGACGATTGAGACGATAACCGGCTTAATTAAGCTGGTGATGCCGGCTGATGCTTTGCAGCAGCGGATGTTAAGCGAGCTGTTCTCTATTAAAGAGCTCAGTGGTTTGATTGACATCAACAGGGAGCTTAGTACGTTTTCAATTAGCGGTGCGCCTTCAAACTCTTTTTTAGTCTATTGTGTCATTTATACGGCAGCTATGCTTGCTGTAGGCTTGCTTGTTATCAAACGAAAAGATTTCTAAAGCATGCTGCCCCCGGAGTGCAAGGGAGGCAGCATTTGTTATTTAGATCGTCCACTGCGAATGAACAATTGCACTCACATACCAAGCTCCGTTTAATTCCTCAAGCACTAGAATAAGGCTCTCCCAATCCATGCCCCCATACTGGGGGTCAAAGCCGCTGAAATAATAATCCATTACATAGCTGTCCGGGTAAACATCCTTAATATTGACGATCGTATTGCCCGTACCTATGATTTGGTCCTCGCCTACGGTCTCCGGATTAATAAAATCTTGATCATACACAAACTTGTCGTAATACTGCTGGAAGGTAAGCGCAATCGGTTCGCCTGAGCCGTCATAGGAGCCCCATTGATAAACAGTCGTGTCCGTTAATGCCGGCAAGCCTGTGGCTGGAAATACTTTGGCAGTCGCATTATCAATATGCGCGTAGGGTGAGAATAATAGACCTTTACCCGGATGAATATAAGCTGCAAGTGTAGTCATATCATCATCCTTTAATGCCGAAATAACAGCAGCTGCCGCATCTTCAGGAGTTGCTGCCTGCTCAGGCCCGCCATCATTAACTTTGCCGCTTGTAGTTGGTGTCGGCTTAGCAGCATCGGAGCTTTGATTTTGACCCGTATTCGTAGTTGTTCCTCCATCGCCCGGAGTGGTGTTCGTCTGGCTTGCATTCGTACTGCAGGCGGATAGAAGCAGGGCTAGTGCGAAAACAGCTATCAACTTTTTCATAAGCGATTCCCCCATTGTTGTAAGTTTTAGTGTCTTCATCAAGTCTGACGTTAATCGTACACAAAAGTTGCATGGGTACTTGTGGTATTTATTGTTGTCTGCTAAACTGTAAATATCATTTAGTAAATTTATTAACTAAACATGGAGTGTGGAATGGCGACGATAAAAGATATTGCGCAGGAGGCGGGCGTTTCGGCTGCCACTGTGTCAAGAGTTTTGAACAACGATATGACTTTGGCAGTAAGCGAGGAAACGCGGGCCCGCATTTTTAGTATTGCCGAGCAACTGCAATATAAGCCTTCCAAGCTGCGCAGAATGAAAAAAGAAGAGCAGCTCTCTCGTCAGCAAATTGGCCTTCTCATGTGGTCGACGCTTGAGGATGAGCATGAGGATCCTTACTTTACTTCCATTCGCAAAGGGATTGAGACGCGCTGCGAGGAGCTGGGAATCAGCATTATTAAAGTGCTGAGAGGCAATAGCCGCGTAGAGATGCAGCCCGTGCATGAGCTGGACGGTTTAATCGTTGTTGGCTCGATCGAAGAAAACGATGTGCGTCAGCTGTACAATAACGGCAATCGAATCGTTTTCGTCAATCATTCGAATGAGCTGAACGAATACGATACGGTGAAGCTTCATTTTGAGCAGGCAACTAGAGCGGTTGTCTCTCATCTTAGAGGGCTGGGGCATGAAAAAATAGGCTACATCGGCGGCAATGATTATGTGCACCGGCTGAACAGCCTCTACGAAGGAACGGAAAACGACGAGCCGCGCCGCGTATTTTTCGAGAAGGCGCTGCGCGAGCAGGGGTTATATGATGAAAGCTATGTGATGAAGACCTATTGGTCCTCCAACAGCGGGTATGAAGCGATGAACCGCCTGCTGCAGCAAAGCTCGCTTCCTACGGCTTGCTTTATAGGGAGTGATCCGATGGCAGTCGGCGCGCTTCGGGCGCTGCATGAGCATGGCATTAAAGTGCCGGAGGATATGGCTATTGTCGGCTTTGACGATATCGAAATTTCCGCCTATCTGAATCCACCGCTAACAACCGTTCGCGCGCATACGGAGCATATGGGCCGAGCGGCGGTACAGTTGCTGCTTGAGCGTATTGAAGGGCGGGAGGCGGCTATTCATATGACGATCAACACGACGCTCATCGTTCGGGAAAGCTGCGGCAGTTCGTTGAAGGCTTCGGACACGTCGATTCGCTGAAAAGAAGCAGATTAACAGAGAAATTCCCTCTCATGCTAATAAACATTGGCTAGTTTCAAAAAGAGCAGTTCTAGCAGAATCACTTGAGGCTGTTCAGCTCAGTTCAGAAGCACGTCTTATCAAACTTTTAGGAGGTTATTATTTTGACTATTCAATATGACCAGCAGCGTTCGTTATTTCATTTGCAAGCGAAGGACACGAGTTATGTCATCCATATTACGAAAACAGGCTATCCCGCACACATCTATTGGGGCAAAAAGGTGCGCGGCGTACAGCTGGAGCGCTTATTTGAACTAACAAGCCGCGCATCCTTTACCCCTAGCACGGAGCTTGACCAATTGGAATTGTCGCTCGATACGCTTCCGCATGAGTATCCGGCTTATGGCAACTCCGACTTTCGGATGCCGGCTTTTCAAGTCAAGCTGCCTAACGGCACAACCGTAACGGATTTGCGCTATGATTCGTATCAGATCATCAATGGAAAACCTGCACTTGCCGGATTGCCGGCGACGTACGTGGAAAGCGATTCCGAAGCGCAGACGCTGGAGATTACACTCAAGGATGATCTGACCGGCTTGTCAGTTATTTTGTCTTATACGGTATTTGAAAACTTTGATGCGATTACCCGTTCGGCAAGAGTCGTCAACAACGGAAACGACACGCTGCAGTTGCAGCGTGCATTCAGCATGAGCCTTGATTTTGCGCATGACCAGTTTGAAATGCTGCAGCTCTCCGGCGCATGGATTCGCGAGCGGCATATTCATAGACGCACGCTCGTGCCAGGCTTGCAGTCAATCGAGAGCCGCCGCGGCTCAAGCAGCCATATGCAAAATCCTTTTGTCGCTTTGCTGTCGGAAGGTTCTACGGAGGATCATGGTGACGTTTATGGTGTGAACCTTGTATATAGCGGCAACTTCACTGCCGGCGTAGAGGTGGACCAATTCCATGCTGCGCGTCTATTCATAGGCATCAATCCGTTTGATTTTAATTGGCAGCTGGAGCCGGGCGAGCAATTTCAAACGCCAGAGGCAGTAATGGTTCATTCCGAGCATGGGCTCGGGGGTATGTCGCGCAGCTTCCACGACTTCTACCGCGCACGCCTCATTCGCGGAACGTTCCGTGACCAAACGCGTCCGATTCTCGTCAATAACTGGGAAGCGACGTATTTCAACTTTAACGCGGATAAAATCGAAGACATCGCCCGCGCAGGCCAAGAGCTCGGCATCGAGCTGTTCGTATTGGATGACGGCTGGTTCGGGAAGCGCGATAACGATACCACTTCGCTTGGCGATTGGTTCGTAGACCGCAATAAGCTGCCTAACGGCTTAGAGGATTTGGTCAGCCGCGTGAAACGTCTCGATATGCAATTCGGCCTATGGTTTGAGCCGGAGATGATCTCGCCGGAGAGCGAGCTGTACGAAGCGCATCCCGATTGGTGCCTGCATGTAGAGGGGCGCAGACGTACGCAAGGGAGACAACAGCTTATTCTGGATATGTCGCGCAAGGATGTGCAGCAATACATCGTGAAGTCGATTTCGGACATTCTTTCAAGCGCGCCGATTACGTACGTGAAATGGGATATGAACCGCAATATGACGGAGATCGGCTCGGCGCTGCTGCCAGCAGAGCGTCAGCGCGAGACGGCTCACAGATATATGCTTGGCCTTTATGCTGTGCTAGAGGAAATCACGTCATCGTTCCCGAGCATACTGTTCGAGAGCTGCTCTGGCGGCGGCGGCCGATTCGATGCGGGCATGCTGTATTACATGCCGCAAACGTGGACAAGCGACAACTCGGACGCGGTATCCCGTTTGAAAATTCAATACGGCACAAGCATTGTTTACCCTGTAAGCTCGATGGGTGCTCACGTATCGGCGGTGCCTAATCATCAGGTTGGACGCATCACCTCGCTTGCGACGAGAGGAAATGTCGCGCTGTCGGGCAATTTCGGGTACGAGCTTGATTTGACTCAGTTTACGGAAGAAGAGAAGAGCGAGGTTAAGGAGCAGGTTGCGCTATACAAGGATGTACGCCATCTTGTGCAGTTCGGAGATTTTTACCGTCTGCTTAGTCCGTTCGAAGGTAATGAAACGGCTTGGATGTTCGTTTCCAAAGACCAAAGCGAAGCGTTTGTTGTCTTCGTTTCTGTGCTGCAAGAGCCGAATCCGAAGCTCAATCGCTTCCGCCTGAAAGGGCTTGATCCGAATCGCGATTACAAGCTGCATGGCGAAGAAACGGTGTATGGCGGCGATCAGCTGCTTTATGCTGGCCTAGCGACGCCGCAATTTTTTGGCGACTACTCGAGCAAGGTGTACCGTTTCCGCGCAGTGGAGTAAAGCCGTATAGTGTTGAATCGAATAAACTATCGCATAAACAAAAAGGGCGTCTCAGAAGTTGATTCAACTTCCGGGATGCCCTTTTTTTTGCTTTGTATGTAACCTTTGCTTCGATTAATACATGTTAGAAGCAGTTGTTGCTGCCGCAGCGACAAGAATGATAAAAATGATGGCATAAACGACAAGAACGATTGCAGCCCATATCAAGGACGCTTTAAAGAAGTTCTTTTTGGTTGGATTGCCTTCGCCAAATGCCCATACGAACATCATGATAATGTTTACGATTGGAATGACTACTATTCTATTAATCTTTAATTTTACATTTTAAGCAGTCAAGCAGTCATAATAAATGATGATAACCTCTTGCCCTTGACGCTGCGTCAAGGGTTATACTCTATTCCAGAGGAGGGAGTAACTGGTGGAAAAAGATTCTCTTTATGCAATAGGCGTTTTCGCCAAGCTTACCGCGGTAACTGAACGGACACTCCGTTATTATGATCGCAAAGGGCTGCTAAAGCCGTCCAGCCGAAATGCGCATGGACATCGTTTCTATACCGATCGGGATTTGATTCAGCTGCAAAAAATATTGACGCTTAAATATTTGGACTTCTCGCTTGAGGACATTGCTGCTTATTTAGCTAGGCCGGAGGAGGACTTGCAGCATTCGCTTGCCTTGTAATATATCAGTGGATTTAATGAAGAGGAGCTTGCGCAAATAGAGCGGCTCGACGATCCTTCGCACTCGATTGACCCTATTTTATTTCCAAATGCATTCACGAAGGATGAAGAGACCTTTCTAGCCGCAGTATTCGAGCATCTTGAAGCTTTGAAAACGATTAAAGAGGGGAAATCAAATGAAAATTAGCGCTGAAGCTGAGAAAGCTCAGGCAACTGCCAGCGTATCGCAATTTTTCAAGCTGATTGCAAAGCATAAGCCAGCTACTATTTTGATAGCAGCCGCCATTGTATTAGGGCTTGGAGAGACGCTGTTTTCGCTGCTCATTCCGTTATTGACCAAAAATTTAGTTGATGAACTCTCGCAATCTACGATCGAGACGGCTACATTTGTTGTGCTCGGTGCTGTTTTTTTGGCTCAGACCATTATGTCAGGGTTCACGGTCTACACCATGTCCTATGTTGGCCAGCATGTTATTGCCGGCTTGCGGCGCGAGGTATGGGAGCGAGTGCTCAGGCTGCCTGTTCCATTCTTTGATCGCAACAGCTCTGGGGAGACGATGAGCCGCGTTACGAATGACACGAATGTGATAAAGGATTTTATTATCGGCCATGTCATTTCTTTTCTGGGCGGCATTATTTCGATTATCGGCGGCGTGACTTTATTGCTGATTATCGATTGGAAGCTGACGCTGCTTATGCTGATTGCCGTTCCTGCTGCACTGCTTGTACTATGGCCGCTTGGGACCAAAATGTTCAAAGTCTCCAAATCGATGCAGGATGAAACGGCACTGTTTCAAGGTGATTTAGGCAGAGTGCTTTCCGACATCCGCCTTGTGAAGGCATCGCTTGCGGAGCCCGTTGAACAGCGCCAGGGCGGCTTGCGAATATCGCGGTTGTTTACATTTGGGCTGCAGGAAGCGAAAATTATGTCCGTTGTAACGCCATTAATGATGACTGTAATGCTGCTCATTCTCGTGATCTTAATTGGATACGGCGGAGTGCGAGTAGCGCAAGGCACCTTAACAGGCGGCGAACTCGTTGCCATAATTTTATATATGTTTCAAATTGTCATGCCGTTTACGCAGATGGCTTCGTTTTTCACGCAATTTCAGAAAGCGATGGGTGCTTCCGAGAGAATTTTGGAGCTGCTGGGAGAGAAGGAAGAGCAATCTGGCGAGGCAAAGCCTTCCAAAGCATACACTCAAGAGGAAGCCCAAAAATCTTTGATCCAGTTTGATCGGGTAAGCTTTGGGTATTCGGAGGACCGGCCGCTGCTGCATGCAGTCTCCTTTCAAGCTAGGCAGGGGCAAGTAACCGCATTTGTAGGTCCGAGCGGTACAGGCAAGACGACGTTATTCTCTCTGCTAGAGAGATTCTACAATCCGACCGAGGGTGAAATTTTGTACGCGGGAGAGTCGATTGCGTCGATGCGGCTGGAGGATTGGCGCAAACGAATCGCATATGTATCGCAGGACAGTCCAATGATGCAAGGCACCATTCGGCATAATCTCACTTATGGGTTGGAGCAAGTGGAAGAGGGGCTTATAAACGAGGCGGTGAAGCAGGCGAATTTAACATCGTTTATTCACTCGCTTCCAAACGGCTATGAGACGGAGGTCGGAGAAAGAGGCGTTATGTTATCTGGCGGCCAGCGTCAGCGGCTGGCAATAGCTCGAGCTATTTTGAGAGATCCCGATATTTTGCTGCTGGACGAAGCAACGGCACACTTAGACAGTGATTCCGAACAGCAGGTGCAGGAGGCTCTTCAAGGGCTGATGAAGGCGAGGACGACGTTAGTTATCGCTCATCGCCTCTCGACGATACGCGGCGCTGACCAAATTATTATGCTGGAGAAAGGCGAAATTTCCGGTCAAGGCTCACACGCGGAGCTGCTCGAGGGCCACCCTTTATATGCCAAGCTAGTTCAGCAGCAGTTCAGCGCCCGTGATTGAAGCGGCCTATCTCTCGTTTGCTAGTTAAGAAGTAATTTTCAGTAAATGAAAGGGTTTACAAACTAGCATATGCTATGTATAATACGAAACAAGTGAATATGATCTGCTGTGAGAAACTGAGAACAGCCATTATGTAGCACCTGCAATTGTCCTTTATGAGGAACAAGCGCAGGTGTTAAATGATGGCTGTTTATTTTTTTTGGAGGTGATGCAGCCGTTCTCGAGGCGTAGATTGCGTTTATCTTTAGCTAAGAAGAGTATGTTCTTCTACTTAATACTTATAATATGGGGGTCAAATACAATGTCCGCTTTTATGGCAGAAATCATTGGAACAGCACTATTAATTTTACTAGGTAATGGCGTAGTTGCTGGCGTATTATTAAAGAAATCCAAAGCCGAAAACGCAGGCTGGATCGTCATTACATTGGCTTGGGGCCTAGCAGTTGCAGTAGCGGCATATTGTGTAGGAGGCTTTAGCGGGGCGCATTTAAATCCTGCATTAACGATTGCGCTTGCAGTGGCAGGCAAATTCGAATGGAGTCTAGTGCCGGGCTATATTCTTGCACAGATGATTGGCGCATTCTTGGGCTCGGTATTGGTATGGCTGCACTATTTGCCTCATTGGAAAGAGACGGAAAACACCGAGCTAAAGCTAGCTGTATTTGCTACTGGCCCTGCGATTCGGAATTTTGGTGCCAATCTGATCAGCGAAATTATTGGCACATTCGTCTTAGTGATTGCGATTATGGCAATCGGGGCTAACAGGATGGCCGATGGTCTTACGCCTCTTATCGTTGGGTTTTTGGTGGTGGTTATTGGTCTTTCTTTGGGCGGGACAACGGGGTATGCGATCAACCCGGCACGCGACTTGGGTCCACGGATTGCGCACTTTGTATTGCCGATTGCGGGTAAAGGCTCTTCCGATTGGCGTTATGCGTTCGTTCCTGTCGTTGGCCCGATTATTGGCGGCGTGCTTGCTGCAATTTTCTATACATCTGTATTTACCGGTTAATAAACAAAAATAAAAATGCGGAGGTTTTTATAATGGAAAAAAAATATGTGCTTGCTCTTGATCAAGGGACAACCAGCTCTCGTGCAATTTTGTTCGACCGTGAGGGCAACAATGTAGGAACGGCTCAAAAGGAATTTACGCAAATTTATCCAAAAGCAGGCTGGGTTGAGCATGATGCGATGGAGATTTGGGGAACGCAAAGCGGCGTAGCCCGCGAGGTGCTTGAAACCGGAGGCGTCAGCCCGCAGGAGATTGTATCCATCGGAATTACGAACCAGAGGGAAACGACTATCGTTTGGGATAAAAACACCGGCAAGCCCGTCTATAATGCAATTGTGTGGCAGGACCGCAGAACCGCTGAAATATGCGATAGCTTGAAGGAAAAGGGATTAGAGACATATATCCGCGAAAATACGGGTCTCGTAGTGGATGCCTATTTCTCGGGGACCAAAGTGAAATGGATTTTAGACAATGTAGAAGGTGCTAGAGAGAAAGCGGAGCGAGGCGAGCTGCTATTTGGTACGGTGGATACTTGGCTGATCTGGAAATTGACAAGAGGACAAGTCCACGCAACTGATTATACGAATGCGTCCCGTACGATGTTGTATAATATTATGAATTTGAGCTGGGACGAAAAGCTGCTGGAGGAGTTGAACATCCCGCTATCCATGCTTCCTGAAGTGAAGCCTTCCGTAGGACTTTACGGCGTCACGGATCCGCAGACGTTCGGCGGAGCAGAAATTCCGATTGCCGGAGTTGCGGGTGATCAGCAAGCTGCGCTATTTGGTCAGACCTGCTTCGAGTCCGGCATGGCCAAAAACACGTATGGCACCGGCTGCTTTATGCTGATGAACACCGGAACGAAAGCAGTTGCTTCCAAATCCGGATTATTGACAACGATCGCTTGGGGCATGGACGGCAAAGTGGAATATGCGCTGGAAGGAAGCATTTTCATTGCGGGGGCAGCGATCCAGTGGCTTCGTGACGGTCTGAAGCTGTTTGATTCTGCATCGGATTCCGAGTATTACGCTGGCAAAGTGACGGATACGGATGGCGTTTATGTGGTACCGGCATTTGCGGGGCTTGGAGCGCCATACTGGGATATGTATGCAAGAGGAGCGATGTTCGGCCTGACGCGCGGCACTAAGAAGGAGCATATCGTTCGGGCTACGCTCGACTCTATGGCTTATCAGACCAAAGACGTGCTTGGCGCGATGGAGAGCGATTCGGGCCTTAAGCTCCAGTCCTTGCGGGTGGATGGCGGGGCAACGGCAAACAATTTATTGATGCAATTCCAAGCAGATATACTAGGCGTGCCTATACAAAGACCTGCGGTCACGGAATCTACTGCGCTTGGGGCAGCATACATGGCAGGAATTGCGGCAGGCTTTTGGAAGAAAGAAGACATTGCAGGACGGGCAAACGGGATTGCAACCTTCGAGCCAAAAATGGAGGAAGCGGTCCGCATCAAGCTGTATAAAGGCTGGAAGAAAGCAGTTAACCGGACGATGGAATGGGAGAAAGATGAAGAATAGAAGCGATAAAGCTTAAAAGATAAGCCATTCACTTTTGATACGGCGGCGTTTTAGACAATCCACATCATTATCTGTTCCTTTTGTAATGAGGGGTGGATAAGAGATGTGGATTTTTTATGAAAAAAATGTAAATATTTTAGAAATAGGCTATAATTTAAGTTCTTACATTGGATTCCTAATTATGAAATAGATCACACAAGAGCAAGGAGGGGAGCTATGATTCAGGATACCGTTATACCGGCTGTTCGAGGCTTTAAGGAGCTAGAGAAGGCTCTGGCATCGCCGCAGGAAATCATTTTTTTGCTGGAAGGCGAACTGATTCAATTGCAAAGCATCGTACAAAGCGTCAAGAGCGCCAATAAGAAAATATATCTCCACTTGGATATGGTAAGAGGCATAAAAGATGATGAAGCCTCGATTCATTTTTTGTCCAAAAGCATCAAAATCGATGGGGTGATCAGCACAAGAACCTCCTCATTGATTAATGCTAAAAAGTATGGCCTTAGCGCGATACAGCGCGGATTTATCATTGATTCCCACTCGATGAAGACGATTATAAATTCTGCGAAGCATGTGAAGCCTGATTACATCGAAATTTTACCGAGCTTCTCTCATCCGAAAATAGAGGCTATAAAGAAAGAGACCGGGGTAGATATTATTTTGGGCGGATTTATTGAGAAGAAAGAGGATTTGCCCATCTTATTTGGCGCAGGTGCTGTAGCTGTATCGACAAGCAGAATGGAATTGTGGAGTTAAAAGAAAAAGGCAGGTTTTAAAAAGGGGTATCCCAAGAGTAGCAGCTAACTACTAAGGGTTAACCCCTTATTTGCCTTGTTTGATGAAATAATCGCGTTCCCGTTGATTGCGTAATCGAATGGGTTCACTGTAAATAAACGAACGCATTGAAATATTGTATATAGAAATAGAATTTATCTATTATGGGAGCGATTGACTGCGTTTGAACGCAGGTGATAGACTCATCTCTATAAATCCAACAAAACCTATTTGAATTATGTAATATCTAAAAACAAAGCTTAGCTAAGGCAATCATATGCCTATTTCAATGAAATATGAGGGGTGGAGAAAGATATGGCGGTGCAAAGAAAACTAAGATTGGGTGCCATATTGCATGGTCCAGGAGGCAACTTCGCAGGCTGGAGACATCCAGATGCCGCAGCGGATGCGAGCGTTAATTTTGAATTTTATAAGCAGCAGGCAATTAAGGCTGAGGAAGGAAAATTCGACTTTCTGTTCATAGCGGACGGCTTGTACATCAACGAGAAGTCGAATCCCCATTTCTTGAATCGCTTCGAGCCGATTACGATTTTGTCCGCGCTTGGCGCTGTCACTTCCAAAATCGGGCTGGTCGGAACCTTGTCTACCTCTTACAGCCAACCGTTTACAGTATCCAGACAGTTTTCTTCCCTTGATCACATTAGCGGCGGGCGAGCGGGCTGGAATGTCGTGACGTCTCCCCTCGAAGGTTCGGCGCTCAACTACAGCATCCCTCTTGAGCAGCATCCCGACCACAGCAAGCGCTATCGCATTGCTGCCGAGTATTTGAAGGTGGCTCGCGGCCTATGGGATTCATGGGAGGATGATGCATTTGTACGCAACAAGGAAACCGGTGAATTTTTTGATAAAAGCAAGCTGCACACGCTAAACCACGAAGGCGAGTTTTTCTCCGTCAAGGGGCCGCTTAATATCGCGAGATCGAAGCAGGGCCAGCCGGTCGTATTCCAAGCTGGCTCATCGGAGAGCGGAAGGAATCTGGCAGCCGCCTCAGCTGACGCTGTATTTACGAATCACGAGACGCTTGAGGAAGCGAGAGCATTCTATCAGGATGTGAAGCGTAGAGCCGCTGAGCTTGGACGCTCGCCAGAAGAGATTCTTATTTTTCCGGGAATTGGCGTTATCGTAGGAGCGACAGAAGAAGAGGCAGAGCGCAAATACGAAGAGGTTGCACGCTTGGTCAGCATTGATAATGCGCTCGATAATTTGGGGCGGTTTTACGAGCATCATGATTTCAAGCAGTATCCGCTGGACGGACCGTTCCCTGATCTTGGCGAGCTCGGCAAAAACAGCTTCCAAAGCACAACGGACAAAATCAAGCGGGAAGCGAAGGCGCAGAGCTTAACGCTGCGTCAAGTCGCGCTGCGCGCGGCAACGCCAAGAACGCCGTTTATTGGAACCCCTGAGAAGGTTGCCGATCTAATTCAAGAGTGGTTTGAGCAGGGAGCGATCGACGGATTTATTATCGGGGCGGGCGTACCGACTGGGCTGGACGAATTTGTGGAGCTTGTCATTCCGGTACTGCAGCAGCGCGGCTTGTTCCGCACCGATTACGAAGCGGATACGCTGCGCGGCAACCTAGGCCTAGAGATTCCAAGCAATCGCTATACCGAACAGCGTCTTAAGCAGTTGGAATCCTTGGAGGATCAAGCGGCCTCTGAAGCAGCGGCAGCGCAAACAAACGGAGCTTTTTAACTTAAACAGAATGAACAGGGGAGAGATTGAGATGTTAAAAAAACGAATCAGTTGGAAAACCATTATTGCACTTACGACAGCGTTAGTATTGGTGCTGAGCGGCTGCGCGGGAACGAAGCAAGCAGGCAGCAAGAATGAGGAGACGGAAGCTGGCTCTAGCACGAACGCATCAGCCTCTACAGAGACGATTAAGGGCGGAGAACTAACCTATGCGCTGGCAACGTCGCCGGATAATCTCGACCCGCATCGCAGCGGCTTAGCCGTAGCGGTTCGCGTCATTCGTACGATTCACGATAACCTTGTCGCCCAGTTGACTGACGGCTCGATTGTGCCGTGGCTGGCAACGGAATGGGAAATTTCAGAGGATGGCAAGAGCTATACGTTCAAACTGCGCCAAGACGTTAAATTTCATGACGGCACACCGTTTAACGCCGAGGCAGTGAAGTATAACTATGATCGGATTCTGAATCCGGAGACTAAAGCCGCTAACTCGGCCGCTTTGATCAGACCTTACAAATCGGCCGAAGTAATCGATGAATTTACCGTCAAGCTGAATCTGGAGACGCCCTCCAATGCGTTTTTAGGCAACCTTAGCCAAGCGCTGGTCAGTATCGTATCGCCGACTGCTGCTCAGAAGCAAGGCGATCAGCTTGGCAAAAATCCGGTTGGAACGGGTCCGTTTAAATTTGTAAGCTGGGAAGAGAATTCGCAAATTACGGTGGAGCGAAATCCCGATTACAAATGGGCGCCGCCTCTGGTTGAGAACAAGGAAGCGCCTTACCTGGATAATGTCACCTTTAAAATAGCGCCCGAGGAGGCTACTCGAATCGGAAGCGTGCAGAGCGGCCAAGTGCTGGCAGGCGAAACGATTCCGCCGCAAAATATTCTCGCGCTTGAGAAGGACGAGAAGCTTCAATTGTTCAAATCGAATACGCGGGGTTTGCCTTATACGTTATTCATCAACCAAACGAAAGCGCCATGGAACGAACTCAAAGCAAGGCAGGCGCTTCAGTCGGCCATTGATGTAGATACCATCGTCAAAACCTTATATTTAGGCACGTATGACCGTGCTTGGTCACCGCTTACGCCAGGAACCTTCGGTTATGACAAGTCGCTCGAGGGCAGTGTTAAGCCAGATCTAGACAAGGCAAATGCACTGCTTGATGAGCTGGGCTACGTGAAGGGCGCCGACGGCTTTCGTGCGAAAGACGGCAAGAAGCTTACGCTTCATTACGTTGACGGCTCGCCGAACCGGGAGAAAAGAAATGATATAGCAGCCATTATCCAGCAGCAATTAAAGCAAATCGGCGTTGCGGTAGAGGTAGAAATTACGAAGGATGTTCGCACGATTGTGTTCGAGAACGGCGACTACGATATTTACGGAAATAGTCAGGTCAACTCCGACCCTGAAGCTTTACGCGCTTTCTATCACTCTGATTCCGTCAGCGTAGGCGGTAAACAGAACCTTGCTGCGTACAAAAACGCTGAGGTAGACAGCTGGATCGATCAAGGCTTGATCGAGAAGGACACTGCAAAGCGGCAAGAACTGTACGCAAACGTTCAGAAGGCGATTATCGATCAAGCGGTCATCATTCCGATCTACGTTTTCCCTTATACCATAGCAGCTTCCAAGACAGTTAATGGAATCAAGTTTGATTCCCTCGCTTATCCGTTGTTTAATGATATATTTATTCAAAAATAAGCAGTGGAAGTCATCCTTCCATAAGGAGGTAAGTGATGCTTAAAGCGATTAGTATTCGGTTATTTACCTCCTTGGTCGTCATTTTGGGATCGCTCGTGCTCGTATTTGTCATCGTTTATCTGTTGCCGGGCGACCCTGTCTTATCTATGGTCGACCCAAGCACGGTGTCGCCCGAGGTGATTGCGAGCCTGCGCGCGCAGCTTGGCGTTGATAGGCCGCTCTATGAACAGTTTGGCTCTTATGTAGGGAAGGTTTTGCAAGGGGATTTTGGCAAATCGATCGTAAATGACGAGCCGGTGCTGCCCAAAATTATTGCTCATTTGCCGGCGACGCTTGCTTTGACGGCTGCAAGCTGCTTAATAGCAGCCGTTGTCGGCATCTGGCTCGGGGTGCTGTCGGCGATCCACCGCGATCGCTGGATCGATATAACGGCAAGAATAGTCGGGTTATTCGGCATTTCGATGCCAACCTTTTGGTCGGGCATATTGCTCATTCTTATCTTCTCGATTACGCTCGATTGGTTTCCGGCGATGGGCTCGGAGGGCTGGAAGACGCTTGTGCTGCCGGCTGTCGGGCTAGGCATTGTCGGAGCGGGCTTCGTCGTTCGGCTCGTCCGCAACAGCATGCTTGAAGTGATTAACGAGCCATTTATCGTAACGCTGAGAGCGAAGGGCGTTTCGGAGAAGCTTGTCATGTACCGGCATGCGCTGCGCAACGCGCTTATTCCAGCCCTGACGATGATCGGCGTTCTTAGCGGCGATCTGCTCGCAGGAACCGTCGTCATCGAAACGGTATTCTCCCGGCAAGGAATCGGGAGAGTCATATCGGATGCGCTAATGTCCAAGGATTTGCCAGTCGTGCAGGGCGTCGTCTTTTTCTCGGCCATTATGTACGTCGTCATCAATTTAATTGTGGACCTCTCTTACCGGATCATTGATCCGAGAGTCAGGCGTTCGCAATAGGCAAAGGGGGAGCTTCACATGAAGGAGACCGCAGTCGTCAAGCCGGCTTGGCCGAGAATTAGGGCAGCACGCAGCTTGGCGCCTAGAAGGACTAAACTTAATGTATCCAACCTGCTTGTCTATGCAGCTGGTTTTATCGTGCTCTTCATCGTATTGTGCGCGCTTATTCCGGAGCAGATCGCTCCTTATTCGCCAACTGAAATGATCATGACCGATATTATGCTGCCGCCAAGCTTTACGCATTTGTTCGGCACCGATTATTACGGCCGAGATGTCTTTAGCGTAGTTGTCTACGGCAGTCGCGACTCGCTGATGATCGGCTTGGCATCGGTTATTGTCGGCGGCTTTCTGGGCGCTTCGATTGGCGCATTATCGGGGTTTCTTGGCGGCATTTTCGATACGGTCATTATGGGCTTTATCGAGGTGTTGATGACGATTCCCGGCATTCTATTCGCGCTCGCTATTGCGGCTGCGATGGGCCCAAGCTTGTTCAATGTTGTGCTGGCGGTTGCTTTATCAGCCGTTCCGGGCTATGCCAGAGTATTCCGCGGTCAAATTATAAGCATCAAGGGGCGACCGTTCATTACGGCGGCGCGCTCGGTTGGCGCGGGCCATTTGCGCATCTTTTTCCTCCATGTTTTGCCGAATGCTTGGTCGCCGCTGCTCGTGATGGCAACGATCGGCTTAGGCACCTCGATATTGGTAGGATCGGGGCTTAGCTTTCTTGGACTAGGCGTCATTAAGGAAATTCCCGATTGGGGTACGCTGCTGTCGCAAGGAAGAGGCTATTTAACCGTTGCTTGGTGGATGTCCACCTTCCCAGGTCTTGCGATTACTTTGCTCGTATTGTCGGTCAATCTGATGGGCGACAAGCTTAGAGACCATATCGATCCGAAGAAAAGCAGGATTTAGGAGGGGGCACTCATTTGAAAACATTGCTTGAAATTGAGCATCTAACCGTCAAGTTTGCTACTCCTAAGGGCTGGTTGACCGCTATTTCGGACGTATCGCTTAGCATGAAGCCGGGCGAGACGGTATGTCTCGTCGGAGAATCTGGCAGCGGCAAGACGATTACTTCCAAATCGGTCATGCGTTTGATCGACTATGAGAATGGCGTAATCGCAAGCGGCGAAATGAAGCTGGACGGCATCGATTTAGTACGCACGCCGCAAAAAGGCATGCGCACGCTGCGCGGCAAAAAAATGGCGATGATCTTTCAGGAGCCGATGTCAGCCTTTGATCCGGTATTCACAATCGGCAGTCAGATTGTAGAGGTCATTGCCGGGCATAAGCTCGGCAGCAGTGAGAAAGCGCGGGAGCGCGCGATTCATTTGCTCGGCCGCGTCGGCATTCCCGAGCCGGAGCTGCGGATGAAGCAGTATCCGGGCGAGCTGTCCGGCGGAATGCTGCAGCGGGCGATGATCGCGATGGCGCTTGCCTGCGGCCCGGAGCTGCTCATCGCTGACGAGCCGACAACGGCGCTCGATATGACGATTCAAGCACAAATTTTGCAGCTGCTGCAGGAGCTTAAGACAGAATTCAATATGTCGATTCTTCTTATTACGCATGACTTGGGCATTGCTGCCGAAATGGCTGATCGCATTATTGTCATGTATGCGGGTCAAGTCGTTGAGCAAGCAACAGCTGAGCAATTGTTTGAGCAACCGCATCATCCTTACACGCAGGGCTTGCTTCGTTCCATTACGACGCTGGACAGCGAGAGAGGCTCCAAGCTGTTCTCCATTGATGGAAGCATTCCGAATTTGTTCGAGCTGCCGACAGGCTGCCGCTTCCACCCAAGGTGTCCGCATGCAACTGACAAATGCGTGAAGGAAAGCCCGCCTCTCTTCGATGTTAATGACCGCCAAGCGGCGTGCTGGTATGCGGAGGAGCTGGCGGAGGCGCAGGCATGGAAACGCACAGATAAGGCAAGCGCTGTTCCAGCTGCGACTGTGATAGAGCGTGTCAGTCTTGTTGCAGAAAAGGCGGCTTTGGCCGAAAATCTATTTGAAATCGAAGGCTTGCGAAAATATTACCCGCTCGGCAAAAGCTTGCTGTCGCGCCGCTCATCCGCGATTCGCGCTGTCGATGACGTGTCCTTCCAGATTCGCAAGGGGGAGACATTTGGCCTTGTCGGTGAATCCGGCAGCGGCAAATCGACGCTCGGCCGCGTTATTATGCAGCTAGAGAAAGCAACGGCAGGCACAGTGACCTTTGCAGGGCAGCAGCTAACGGAGATGAAGCAATCCCAGCTGCATGATGTGCGCAAGGATATGCAGATGATCTTTCAAGATCCGTTCGGCTCGATGAATCCTCGCTGGCGAGTGGGCGATATCATTGGGGAACCGCTCTCGATCCACACCTCGCTAAGCGCAGCAGAGAAACAATCGCGAATCGAAGAGCTGCTCCAGCTCGTCAGTCTTAATCCTTCCTGGCATGAGCGTTACCCGCATGAGTTTTCCGGCGGTCAGCGGCAGCGCATCGGCATCGCCAGAGCGATCGCGCTGCGTCCATCCTTCTTGCTTGCCGATGAAGCGGTATCGGCGCTTGATGTATCGGTGCAAGCGCAAATCGTCAATTTGATGCAGGATTTGCAGCAAAGCCTCGGGCTGACGTATTTGTTCATTGCCCATGGCCTTCACGTGGTCAGACATATCTCGAACCGGATCGGCGTCATGTACTTGGGCAAGCTTGTTGAAATTGCCGATAGCGAGGAACTGTTCAAGCACCCTGCGCATCATTATACGAAAGCGCTCATTGCCTCGATTCCTTGGCCGGACCCGTCCCGCAAGAGAGGGCTTCTAACCATTAACGGCGAAATTCCGTCCCCCGCAAATCCCCCCGCGGGCTGCCGCTTTCATACACGCTGCCCCGCTGCGACAGCGCTGTGCAAGAACGAGCAGCCGGAGCTGCAAGAGATTGAACAAGGACACTTCGTAGCCTGTCATTATCCTGCTTAAAAGCCGAGAGCCTCATTTACTGGGGTTCTCGGCTTTTGTCGTTTGCGGGTAGGCACATATGACTAAGGGACCATTGACGGGCTGAAAAACACCATGGTAACCTAATTCCATATGGAAACAATTGGAGGGGTACTCTTGATTGAAATTCGCTTATCGGTTGGCTATGACGAGTATGAAGAAGGGATTAGAATGTCTAGCTTGATCGAAAAATTGGCATCGAGCGAGGATGGCAAACAGCTGTCTATACTCACGATTGGCGATTGGGGTCAGGCGTATGAGAATTCTCCGGACAGCTTCATGGAATCGTTGATCAGCCATAAGGATGCTTTTCCTAATTTAACGAAACTATTTATTGGAGATATGGGCTTTGAGGAATGCGAGGTTTCCTGGATTAATCAGACGAATCTCTCGCCGCTGCTTGCGGCATTTCCGAATTTGCAGTCGTTATCAATAAAGGGCAGCCAACAATTAAGCTTGCAGCCGCTCGTTCATGATAAGCTGCAGGAGCTGGTCATTATTTGCGGAGGACTGCCGAAGTCGGTGCTTGAGGAAATTACGAGCGCGAGGCTGCCGGAATTGAAAAGGCTGGAGCTTTATTTGGGCGTTGAGGATTACGGTTTTGACGGCGGAATCGAGGATGTGCTGCCGCTGATGAAGGGGGATCTATTCCCGAAGCTTACTTATTTAGGCTTAAAAGACAGCGAAATTCAGGACGAAATTGCGATTGCGATCGCGGATGCGCCGATTTTGGACCAGTTGGATACGCTCGATCTCTCTTACGGCACGCTTTCTGATGAAGGTGGGGCAGCGCTGCTTGCGAGCGAGCGCATTAGGAAGTTGAAGCATCTTAATCTCAGCTATCACTATATGACGGGCGAGCTGCTGGAGCGCTGGGAGCAACCGGGCATGTCGGTCGACGTGACCGATCAGCAGGAAGCGGATGAAGACGATTGGCGTTACCCATTTCTAACCGAGTGATGGGCAGCTATTCAATCGGAGGCAGAGAGACTCCCTTTCTATTAATAGGGAATCCAGCAAACAAAAGGACAATGGGTCTGCAGGCGGCAAGAAGCAAGCTGGGGCTGGCTCCGGCTGTCGTGCTCTCGTATGAGCAGCTGCTTAAGCGGAACGTGTACATACAAGATGTACTGCAACAAATGACAGGCGGCGGAGAGATCATCATACGGCTTGATGCGCCCGGCGAGGACCAAGCGGTTGAACGGGAGCTGATCGCTTGGGGAGCACCCGACCGCAGTGGTGACGATGTCTTCTGGTCTGCATGCTCGCTGCCTGAGCGCATTTCGATATCGGCTGCGGACGCGCTTGCTCTTCCTCTCCAGCATGGACAAATCTATTATCCGGCGCAGTGGTACCGCGGCTATAGTCGATTTCTTGCCGCTATGCACCTTGAGGTAAGGGCTTCAAAGATAGCCGTCCGCTGGGTCAATTCGCCAGGCAGCATCGCGAGCATGTTCGACAAAAGAAGCTGCTGGCAGCTATTGTCGCGGCACGGCCTGCGCGTGCCGGCTTTGCCGGCGCCTGTCGGTTCCATCAAAAGCTACGATGAGCTGCAGGCGGCAATCTCGATCAGCGGAATGAGGCGGCTGTTCATTAAGCTCGCCTGCGGATCTGGCGCTTCCGGCGTTATCGCTTACCAGATCAACCCGCGGACAGGCGCTGAGCTAGCCATAACGACCATTGGCATTGAGGAGCAAGCCGGAAGCAGCAGCTTTTACAATGCCGGCCTGCTGAGGCGTTACCGAGAGCATTCCGATATTAGGCAAATCATTGACTGGGTATGCAGGGAAGGCGCGCATATCGAGCGCTGGATCGAGAAGGACAGCTTCGAGAGCAAGTCGTTTGACGTGCGCCAGCTCGTCGTGTATGGCGAGGCTTGCCATACGGTGCTGCGGCTGAGCAGCACGCCTATTACCAATCTGCACCTTCGCAACGAGCGAAGGATGGATATCGACGAGCTGCTATCCGCCGAGATGAAGCAGGCTGTGAAGCTGACGGCGGAAGCTGCGCTCCGTGCTTTTCCGGGAAGCCGGGCGGCGGGCGTGGATGTGCTCGTTCAAAGAGGCAGCGGACTTACGTATGCAATAGATATTAATCCATTTGGCGATTTGCTCTATGGTGCCGAGTATGAGGGGATGAACACCTATGAATGGCAAATGCGCGAGCTTCTCAGAAAGGAATAGCAACGTATGCTGGATATGAACCAAATCGTGGGCTCCCACGATATTTTGATGATTACGCTCGACACGCTGCGCTATGACGTGGCGAAGCTGGAGGAAGCGAACTGTCCGAACCTTTGCGCAGGCGGAGGGTGGGAGATGCGGCATACGCCGGGCAGCTTTACTTATGCAGCCCATCATGCTTTTTTCGGCGGCTTTCTGCCGACTCCCGCGAACACGGACAAAGCCTCTCATGTGAGGCTTTTCCATACCAAAAATACAGGGCTCAAGACGCACCCTCATACCTGGTTATTTGACGCTCCGGATCTCGTATCCGGCTTGCAGGAGGCTGGCTACCGGACGATCTGCATCGGGGGCGTCATTTTTTTTACGAAGAAAAACAAGCTTGCCAAGGTGCTGCCCAGTTATTTTCAAGAAAGCTATTGGAGGATGACCTTTGGGGTGACCAATCCCCGCTCGACCGAGCATCAGGTAAATCACGCGCTGAAGCTGCTGGAGCAGGCAGATCCCGCTGAAAGACTGTTTTTGTTTATGAATATATCCGCCATTCACGGGCCTAATCACTATTTCGTGCCTTGCGCGAAAAAGGATTCCGTAGAGACGCAGCGCGCGGCGCTTCGCTATGTGGACAGTCAGCTTGGCGTGTTGTTCGAAGCAATGAGGCGCCGGGGCAAAACGCTTTGCCTAGCGTTCTCCGATCATGGGACGGCTTACGGCGAGGACGGCTACGAGGGACATCGTTTGGCGCATGAGGTCGTTTGGAACGTGCCTTATCGCGAGTTTATATTGGAATAAGGAGGGCAAGCAGCTTGCAGCATATCTCATCGCAACAATCTTCTCCCGAGCTGGGGGAGCGGGAGCAGCGGTTTACGCAGGCTCCATACCGATCATACCTGTATTCCTATCCGCACAAGACGGCTTATCGCGATTTGCAGCCCGCACAATCGCTGAAGGAGCTGTGGGAGCGGGATCAAACGGACTATCACTTTTTGTATATGCACATTCCTTTTTGCGGAGCGCGCTGCGGCTTTTGCAATTTATTTACGCTGCCGGACCGGCGTGTGGATGTCTATGAGCAATATGTTGATGCGCTTCAGCGTCAAGCGGAGCAATGGGCGCCTTGGTTCCAAAATCGATCGTTCTCCAGATTCGCGATTGGCGGCGGAACGCCAACGCTGCTGGAAGCGAGCCAACTGAACCGGTTATTCGACATTGCTGAGCATACGATGGGGCTTGATCCCATGCTGGCATCGATATCGGTAGAAACGTCTCCGGAGACGGTAACCGCAGATCGGATGCGTGTGCTGAAGGATAGGCTCGTTGACCGCGTCAGCATGGGTATCCAAAGCTTTGTGGAGGAGGAAGCCGCAGCCATCTACCGTCCGCAGAAGCCGCGTATTGCGGAAGAATCGCTGGAAGTGCTGATGAGCTATCAATTTCCGCTCGTTAACGTAGATCTTATCTATGGCTTGCCTGGGCAAAATGAGGATACATGGCTGTTCTCGCTTGAGAAGGCGATCAGTTACGGTCCGGGCGAAATATTTATTTACCCGCTTTATACGCGCGAAAATACGATTTTGAAGCCTGAGCAAATGCGCAGCGCAGGAGACGATATTAGGCTCTCGCTTTATCATATTGCAAGGCAGCGTCTGGAAGCCGCGGGCTACAGGCAATATTCGATGAGGCGTTTTGCGAAGGATATTCCTTTTAATCATAAGAACTTGTTGCCCTTCAACTGCCAGGAGGAAGGCATGGTTGGCCTCGGCTGCGGAGCCCGTTCCTATACGCGCGAGATACACTATGCTTCACGATACGGCGTAAGCACGGCTGCGACAAGAAGCATCATTGAGGACTACGTAACAGCTGAGCGCCACGATACGGCAGATTACGGCTTTATTTTGAGCGAAGCGGAGCAAAAGCGCAGGTATGTTTTGAAGGCGCTGCTGCACCGGGAGGGACTTGCGCTATCCGCATACGAAGGGCGTTTCGGAACTGATCTGCTGGAGGAGCAGCCCGATTTGAAGGAGCTGCTTGGCGCCGGACTAGCCGAGCTTGATGCAGGAATATTGCGGCTGACGACGGATGGCTTGGCTTATTCGGACGCCATCGGTGATGAGCTTATCTCGGGCGAGGTAAGAGAGCTGATGAACGGGTATGTCATCCGGTGAAGGCGGTGCTCTATTACCGAGGTGCATTGTCGTCATGCAATTATGACTGTCCGTACTGTCCCTTCAGCAAGACAAAGGATAGCAAGGAGACGCTTGCGAAGGATAAGCAGCAGCTTCAAGCTTTCATGGAATGGGTTAGCGAGCAAGGTGCGGCGGGTCATCAGCTCTCGATTTTCTTTAATCCATATGGAGAGGCGCTTGTTCACCGCTGGTATCGCGATGCGATGATCGAGCTTTCCCATTTGGCGCATGTAGTGAAGGTTGCAGTGCAGACCAATTTATCCGTTAAGCTTGAATGGACGCAGCAGCTTGCGAAGGACAAAGCAGCGTTCTGGGCAACCTATCATCCCGGTCAAACGAGCCAAGCTCATTTTCTAGGCCAATGTATGAAGCTGTATGAGCAGGGAATTTCGTTCAGCGTAGGCTCAGTAGGCATTCGAAGCGCGTTTGACGCCATTGCTCAACTGCGAGAGCTGCTGCCGGAGGATGTCTACCTATGGGTGAACGCTTTTAAGGATCGGAAAGCTTACTATACGGAGGATGAGGTTGCGTATTTAACGCAAATCGATCCTTACTTTGGGCTGAATGTGCCCGATTACGACAGCCTCGGCAAGCCGTGCGGCGCAGGGGCGAATGTGTTTTACGTGCAGGGTGCCGGCATCGTCAAGCGCTGCTACAGCGATCGGAAAGTCATTGGACATCTCTATAGGGACGGACTTACGGGCCTCGCTGCCGAGCGGCCTTGCGGGATGAAAAAATGCGGCTGCTACATCGGCTACATTCATATGCCGGAGCTGGGGCTGGAACAGGTTTATGGGGATCGTTTGCTGGAGCGAATACCGGCTGGCTTTGCTCGGTAAACGCACTGCCGCTATGCAGATTGCAATGAATCAGTTGCTGAGTCAAAATAATAAGTCGCAAATATTAGCGCAGCTGCAAGCATAGCAAAAGGATGAAGGGAGCCGAGCGGCTCCCTTTATTCGTGTATGAGCAATAGGGCGGGGCTTGCTTGCTTCAAAATCGCTCGATTGGGGTACAGTACATTATGGATTGAATACTGAGAGGAGCGTGCATATTGATGACGCAGGCGAAGAAGGTTGCTTTTCTACTAGCCAATGATTTTGAAGATTCCGAGATGAAGAACCCTTATGATGAAATGGTGAAAAATGGGCATGAGGCCGTTATTATTAGCTTGAAGAGCAATGAGGAGCTGAAAGGAAAGCAGGGCACGATTGCGTATACCTCTCACTTGGGTATTGCAGAGGCGAATGCGAGCGATTATGCTGCCATCATTATTCCCGGCGGAAAATCGCCATCCTACCTCATGAATAACGCGGATGTGCAAGCCTTCGTCAAGGAGGCCGATCAAGCCGGCACGACGATTGCGGCTATTTGCCACGGTCCGCAAATATTGGAGGCGGCAGGCCTGCTCAAGGGCCGTACGCTTACCGCATATCCGGGCATCTCGTCGGAGATTAAGGCTGCGGGAGGAAACTTCGTTGACAAAGAGGTCGTCGTGGACCGCAACTGGGTGACGTCACGGACGCCTGAGGATGAGCCAGCTTTCATTCGCGAAACGATTGATAAGCTTGGCGTAAACGCATGGTAGGCTGAGCTCTATACGCGAGGATGGAAGCGTGTGTTATGAGCGCAGTCATGCCGGATTTGAGATCACCGCATATAAACAGTTGAGGTTTCTCAAATTTAACTCCCAATAAGAAAACGAACACTAGAAGCAGAAGCATTCTAGTTGCTCGTTTTCTTATTTTTGTTCTTAACAAATTAGTGTAATAATGAGCCCTTTCATGAGCAAATAACTTTTTTTGCCGAAGTCATTCATTCAAAAAAAGCGTCATACAGCCCCGGTGCTTTAGAATGGATGAAGCGACAACCCATCCAGCACCCGAGCAACCCAGCAAGCAGCACCTCAGCCCCCAATAACCGATGAACTCAGCAACCAAGCAACTCACCAGATCCAACCTGCAAACATCCACCAGGCAACCATCCAACCTGCCTCAAGCTTTATGGATGAGGATTAACAGGTTTTTCCAGCTAAATGGTTTATTTACCTTCTCAACGAAAAATTAACGGGATATTTCCAGTTATTTCTGTTCAATGGTCATGTTTAAAGGTTACTGGTGAATGAGATAATGCGAAGGGGTTGAGATCATTTATCGCAGCGCGGTGGTTATATCTATGGGTGAAAATGTGTCAAAAAACTAACTGGACATTTTCTGTTATTTCCGCACTAGCAATGGTGAGAGGTCGTTGGCTGCTTATGAGATTATGCGGGGAGGACAGGCTCGTCAAAATTGTTTTCCGTACCTAATTGAAGTATATTTGAAATATAGCTGCTACTTTCACTTCATGTTAAGGAGGACATGCTTGGATGCCCGATACTGCGTTTGAGAAACATATGGACAAGTCTGCCGCCGCCCCGGGTATTCAATCATCCTCAAAAGTGAGTAAATCTGCCGTTATAGAAATGGGTTTAAAATCTTTAAGTGAGCTTGGCGCGAATCACATTTGCAAGGTTTGCATCGCAAATAGCGGCTCATGCTGCAACGGCTGCCAGCATTTGCTCGACGGCGTAGGCTGCCAGAAGCGAAATACGGGCTGTACCGCATGGTTATGCGGCTTTCATAAATATTTATTTTACGAGGTTGGTCAATTAGAGGAATGGAATGAATTTTGGAGCCAGGTGCCTGGCCAAGATTTCCGGGAGGACTTCACACCCGAGCATCTTACGATAGAGAAAAAATTGCACAGTCAGCAGCACACGCTGGATCATCTTGGCGAAGCGCTCGCAGCGGATTTGCAGGAAATGGTTAGGTCCCATTCTGCTATCGGCCTCATCCTGACGCTGCGGGAGAAGCTGGATAAAAATATCGACTTGCTTATGAACGGCGATAACGACCATAAGAAGAAAGTACGAATAAAGAGAAAAATCAAAGTACTGACGAGCGACTTCCAGCGCTTCCACTACTTATTGGCTAAATATCACGAGCAGCAAGCTGATGATATGACCCCTAACCACTAACACTTAGGCGGAATCGCTTAACCTTCTTCGGAAAACGCAAAAAGGCGGAACAGGACTTATCCTGTACCGCCTTTTATTAGGTTTATTTTAAAAATTCCAGCAGCTCCTTATTGAATCTGGCTGACTCATCAAAAAGCATGCCGTGGCCGCTTTGCTCGAAAGTTACGAGCGTCGAGCCGTCAATGCCGTTCAGCAGCTGCTTCGCAAGCTCAGGCGGACAGATCGTGTCGAGCGAGCCTTGGAAAATCGTTGTAGCCGTTTTGATCTGCAGCATATCGGAGCGCAAATCCTCGTCGCGAAGCGATTCGAACGTACGAACCGTTCCCCAAGCGGAGGCTTCGAGTCCAAGCTGCTGCAGCCAATCCTTAAAGGGCTCGCTAATCGCTTCTGCATCCGCTGCTTTAGCTATAAACTTCTCCCCAAAGTCGCGCAGCAGCTGCGGGCGGTCTTTTTTTACGGCGGCGATTTGGGCGTCAGCGTCTTCCCTCTTCATGCCATACGGAAAATCATCCCGCTGCGTGAATGACGGTGCTGCCGCGCCAAGCAGCGCAAGCTTGCGGATGCCATATCCGCCATGTCGCGCCATATAACGGACAGCTATCGCTCCGCCAACGGAGAAGCCGACCAGGTAAGCCTGATCCAGCTTCAAATAATCGACAACCGCTTTTACGTCATCTGCAAGCCGATCATAGTCGTAGCCCGTTGCCGGTGCGTGAGATTTGCCGAAGCCGCGCTGGTCAATTCCGATGCAGCGGTAGCCCTGTTCTGACAGCAGAGTAAACTGATATTCAAACATTTGGCTGCTCAGCGGCCAGCCATGCAGAAAGATGACGGGGGTGCCGGAGCCGATATCCTCAACGTACAGCCTTACGTTTTTTTCAACCTCAATGTAACGTCCCATAATATCTCTCCTCTCGCTTCTATTCTTTTACTTACCCATTTAACGATCGTTTGAAAAATAAATCTTTCTCATTCGTATATGAGTTAAAATAAAAGCAGAGGATTGGAGGCTGATGCATGTTTTCTTGGCTTAGAATGGCGGTAATCCTTATCGTTACGATTTTTTTGACCCGGTTCATTCCGTTTTCGGCATTTTTTCAAAATGTAAACACATTGGTCCACGAGCTTGCCCATGCGCTGGCGACGCTGCTGCTTAAGGGGAGCGTCATGCATATTTACTTGTACGCTGATCAGAGCGGGGTGACCTATACGGCGTATACTAACAGCTGGATGGTCATTCCGATAGCTCTTGCGGGTTACACCGGCTCCGCTTTGTTTTCATTGCTACTTTTCTTTTTGCATGCGAAAGGGAAGGAACGCTTTGGACTCGCCTTAATTGCGGCAGCAGCGGGAGTCGCGCTTGCGCTATTCGTTCGAAACGGGTATGGGATGGCTTGGAGCGCGGGTTTTACGGCACTGACGGTACTCATTTATTTGATTGCACCAAGCTGGCTGCGGACCGGTTATTATTTGCTGCTCGCCTTCATTTGTCTGGTGGAATCAGTTATTAGTCCGTTTATTTTGTTTTATATTGCGGTTACCGAGCCGGCTTCGGCGGGAGATGCAGCTAGTCTAAGCGGAGCAACGTTTTTTCCGGCCTTTGTATGGTCAGCTATTTTTTGCGTCTTTGCGCTATGGTGCGCCAAAATCGCGATCGGTTATTTGTTTAGGAGAAAGCCCAGTGGGATAGTAATGAATAAATAATAATGATGGGGAAGGCTGTGTTGAAAATGTCCAAGAGCTATAGGCTGCCCGCAAGAAAAAAAGTGGATTTGACTGACATCGATCCGAAGGATACAGGCCGCTTTCTGAGCAAGGAAGAAGCTGCCCAGGAGGTCGAGGAGCTCGAGCAGGAGCTGCAGCATTTGCAGGAGAAGCTTGCCGCCGGTAAACAACAGGCGGTGCTGTTTATTTTTCAAGGCATGGATTGCAGCGGGAAAGATGGGGTCATTAAGAAAGTGTTTGCCGGATTGCATCCGCAGGGTATATCTGCCCACAGCTTCAAGGCGCCGACGGAGGAGGAAGCGCGGCATGATTTTTTGTGGAGAGCGCATCGCGCAGTTCCCGCCCTTGGTCAAATCGCTGTCTTTAATCGTTCCTACTATGAGGAAGTGCTCATCACGAGAGTGCATGGCAAGGTGAAGGACGAGGAGGCCAGGCAACGGTTTAAGCATATCAATCATTTTGAAGCTTTGTTGGCCGATAGCGGTGTGAAGGTGGTCAAAATCTTTTTGCATATTTCCAAGCAGTTCCAGCTGGAGAAGCTTATAAGCCGAATCGAGGACCCGAGTAAAAACTGGAAGTTTGACCCTTCCGATTTATTGGAGCGCAAATCGTGGAAGCAATATCGCGGGTATTACGAAGAGCTGTTCGAGAAATGCAGCAAAGAGGCCCCGTGGCATGTGGTTCCTTCTGATCATAGATGGTATCGCAATTATGCAGTGCTCCAAATCGCAGTAGAAGCTATGCGAAGCTTGGAGCTGAAGGAGCCGCCAGCGAGTCCCGAGCTGCTGCTGCTGCTGGAAGATCTCAAGAAAGAGGAGGATTAGTACGGTCATCCTTGCTCCCTAGTAGTCCATTACTCTACACCATGGTATTATAAATGTGGAAATAAACGGATATGGACGAAGACATATAGGGGGCATTATGCAAAAAGGCTATGATCGGATGAGAAGAAATGGTGGTCATCGACGCTTGCCGTCTTTGTACGGGGCAGGGCTTAGCATTTCAAGCAAAAGCGAGCGGGGCACAACGATAACCTTCGAGGTGCCTCAGCTTCAAAAACCAAGCGTTTAAGCAGCATTCTTCTTCGGTTATCCCTATGTCTGTCTCAAAAGCAGCCTACAGGGATAACCTTCTTTTTTATTCATAAAAGCATAGATGATTGCATTCGGTTATCCTGTTCCATTCCAAATTAATCGGATAATAGTACCTCTCCCCAAGGCTGTATCCACTGTAATTCGGCCGCCCATAGACTCGATCAGCCCTTTGGATACGGCCATGCCAAGACCAGTCCCATTCGGCGTTGCGGACGTATCCGTGCCTCGATAGTAACGCTCGAACAGCTTATTTAATGTATCCTCATCCATTCCAGTACCGTTATCCGCGAATTGTATCGTTAGTCCTTCATCTGCCAAAATACTGACGGTGAGCACTGTATCAGGCGGGTTATGAAGCAGTGAGTTGGCCGTCAGGTTGTTGACCACCCGCTCTAGCCAGGGGGTGTATAAGTTAACAACCACTGCTGTATGCGACTCGTGAAACACAATTCTTTCCCTGCCGTACTCAGGGTTCGCGGCTGCTTGCTCTAGCGCCCCTCGCAGCCAGCTGTTTAAATCAACCTCCTCTGCCTCTGGCGGACGAACGCCGGTTTTCAGCCGGTAAGTCATCGCAAGATCACTGATCAGCATATCCATATGTGCAGATTTGTCGAGCATGCTGCTGGAAAATTTACGAACCTCCTCCATCGACCATTCATATTTAGGCTCCGCTAGCAAATGCGCATAGCCTTTAATAGATGACAACGGCGTTTTCAAATCATGCGTAATTCCCGCGATCCATTCCTCTCGCAAGCTATCGGTTTGATGCCGCAAGGCTTGGTCACGCTGCAAGGTGTCTGATAGCTTATCGATCGAATGCATGACCTCGGCAAAGACGCGGTAACGGCGCCTCCACTTGCCCGAATGCGTTCGGCTGTGGCGAATGCCTTTGTGGTCGCCAGGCTCTTTATATTCGCCTTTGCCCAGCGTATCGAGCCAAGTCAGCATATGAAGCATAGGCCCGCCAAAACGATGCGCATTCCACAGAGATAGCAGCAGGAACAAGGCTAGAATGGTTGTGAACATGGCGATTATGCCGATTAACACCACTTTTGCTTCCTCTGGAACAAGCAGGTTATTTCCTCCATTGCTGCTTCTGGCATTAGGCAGGCCGATTACCCATGTACGGCCGGTCTCATCCTCATAGGAGGAAGTGAGATGGAAGCCGTACCGCTCATTGTATAGCGTGCGGAGGGAAAGCTCTTGAAGCGTGTAATTAGCCGGAATGACATCAGGTCTGTTATAGGAAGCAAGCTCATGGCCGGCCGCATCGAGCAATTGAACGAAGCCGCCAAGCTGTACGATGCGCTCCATTGTTCCTCCTGGAAGCAGCAGCTTGCCGTCTGAGGATATTTTTCCGCTGCTTCTGGCTTCGTTTAATAAGGGGTCGATTTGGTTTGGAGCACCGTACAACAGTGTGTAACGCTTGCTGCCCTTGTCTTGAATCCACAAATAAAGATGATAAGGATATGGCTTTTCACCAGTCCAGTACGCGATCAGCTCGCCTGGATTGTATCGTAGAGGAACGTCTTTAGGTGTATTGTAGGATTGCTCTACCTTGCCATTTTCGTCCAAGCTTTGCAGCCATCCATCGTTTTTCTTTACCTGTTCGAGCAGATGCGGATCGAATCGTATGCCATTTTTGCCAAGCTCGGAAGATTCTACGAGTCGAGCCAGCCCAACCGATGCGAAATCATGGGAAACGCTAATATCGGCAAAGCGTTTAACGACCCAGATGACCGTTATGGCTGCGATTAGAAGGACAACCAAGCCGGCGATTGCGAGCTGGAGGACAAACCGCATCGTTAGCTGACGTTTTATGGTCATAATGAATGGGTTCTCCTTGATTCGTTTTGAATAAGCTTGTAGCCTAGTCCTCTCACATTGACGATAAAGCGCGGATTCGATGGTTCCGGCTCGATCCGCTCCCTGATGCGGTGAATATGGACCATAACGGTATTGTCATCATGGAGCGAATCCTCGCCCCATACGCATTCATAGAGCTCGCTTTTGCTGAAAATGCGATTTGGATTTTTGCACAAGAAGAGCAGCAATTGAAATACAAGCGCTGGACAGGGCACCGATTTTTGATCGACCGTTAGCTCTCCTGCCGTTTCATCGACCTGAAACCGTCCGTAATCGTATACGGTGGATGCTCTGTTAGAGAGTTTCTCTGGCTCTGCTTCAATGGCAAGCTGGCTAGCGGACGCTAGGTAACGACGCAGATGAGAGCGGATCCGTGCGACGACCTCAAGCGGGTTGAATGGTTTCGTAATGTAATCGTCGCCGCCAACCGCGAAGCCGGTCAGCTTATCGAAGTCAGTCGTTCGAGCGGTTAGGAATAGGATCGGGGCATTCGTCGTTTGGCGGAGAAAAGGACAGATGTCGATTCCGCTGCGTCCCGGCAAGTGAACGTCTAGTACGATTAAATCATAGGTTTTGGCTTCGCAGGCTGCGATAGCCGCTTCCCCTGTGCTCGCGGTATCCACATTCGTATACCCCTCCTTGTGGAGTACAGTCATCAGAAGCTCTAAAATGGATTGCTCGTCGTCGACAAGCAAAATAGCCGCGTCGTTCATTCTTTCAATCCCTTCGTCAAAATCGTCATTTACTCCATCATAGCATGAAATTTTTGGCTTAAACCATACGTTGTCTTAACGGAAGCTTAATTCGTTTGCTGCTTTGGCGGATGAAAGTTAAGGATCAAGTAATCAAGGGTTTCGTTAGGCATAAGACTTCGTTGCTAGAATGAGGGAGACAAAATTGATTTTGAAAGAAAGCGGGGAATTAGCAATGAATAAAAAACAGAGCAATACGTTTAACGGGGTCATTACGTTTGGCAAGACAGCAATGGCAGCAGGTGTGCTTGCCGTTCTCGTTACGGCTTGTGGAGGCGGGAATAACGCGGCGACAAACAATAGTGATCCGACAGACAGTCCGGCTGTTACGGATACTGTAGCAACGGCTAATCCAAAAGAGACAGCAGCAGCAGCAGTGGGAGATGCGCTGAAACCGGAGGAACTGCCTCAAGCGCTGCTTGACGGCAAATATGACGTTATTTATGATCGTTTGAGCGCGGATTTCCAGAAACAATTGACGAAAGAGGATTTTTTGAGCAGAGCGACGGATTTTGTTAAGGGGATCGAGTCATTCGAGCAGGCTTCTATCATGCAGCATAATGGCGGCAAGATGCATAATTGGGTTAGCAACTCCAAAGAAAAGGGACTTACGGCAGTTTTTGATGACAAAGGGGAAATCTTGGGGCTGCAAATCAAGCAGCTTTCCTATTGGCCGGAAACCGATAAGAACAAGACAAAAATCGAATACGATTGGCCGCTCCGCGGCGATTGGTTTGTATTTTGGGGTGGAGAGAATGCGCTTGTAAATTATCATTATGAGCACGAAAGCCAGCGGTATGCCTACGACATCGTACAGAGCAAGAATGGGTATTCCTACAAGGGAGATCCACTCAAAAATGAAAGCTATTATGCCTATGGTCAACCTGTGCTTGCGCCAGCAGATGGGGAGGTTGTCTCCGTCGTAAACGATGTTCCAGATAACGAGCCCGTCGGCGTCATGAACGAGAAGGCGCCAGCCGGCAATGTAGTCGTTATTGATCATGGCAACGGCGAATACAGCTATCTGGCCCATATGAAAAAAGGCTCCGTTATCGTTAAGGCAGGCGATCAGGTCAAGCGCGGAGATGAGATGGGCAAGCTCGGCAATTCGGGCAACTCAAGCGAGGCGCATCTTCATTTTCAAGTGTCTGATGGCGCGAATTTGTTTGAATCCCGTTCGATAAATATTAATTGGAAGGGCGGAATCAAGCCAATACAGGGCGAGACGATAACGTCTGCCGAGTAGAAACCGCAAATCGCAAAAGCTACGGGCGACGAGATCATCCAATCTTTTAAGATAGCATAATTCAAAATGAATGGAGCAGTCCCAAAAGTAGTATGCTCGCTGGGAGACAGCTCGCTTTGAATGGAATGTTGGAAGTGAAAAAATAGCGGTACAGGGGGCTATTCCTGTACCGCTATTTTTCTATTCAGGTCTATGGTTGCTTGGCTTCATGAGATTGTGGGCAAGCGAAAGTCTCCCCGCCTCCAGGCTTACCTATGGCAAGCCACGATGCAGGAATCGGAGGAATCCCCGGTTCTTCTGCAGTCTCGGGTTCAAAACATTTATGTGGCTGAGCCCTCTTGGGTCAGCATGAACGGGAAAAACTCCCGTTATTTCAAGTGATTTTTGGCAAAAATCAGGTTTAGATGGATTTTCTCCCGTTAATATCTCGCATTTGACCCTATTTCGGTGAAAGTGCTCTGACTAACGGGAGTTTTTCCAGCTAAATGAACAAACTGGCGACTTATCAGGAAAATAGATGGAGTTTTTCCTGTTCATTCCACAGAACCGAAATGATTTGAGCTAGCATGTTATTTCAAACTTACGGGTTAGAACAATGAATGCTGGAATAAGCGAAAAAGCCCGTGAAAAGTAAGGTTAAAGAGCGAATGACAGGAGCTCCAGGGCTTTTCAAGAAGCACTCCACCCGTATGATACGATTGTACAAATTCCGCGAAGGACTCGGCCTCTCGGTTCTTAATCACTCCTGTGACAAATTAAAAATTTGGTCAAGCACATGCCAGTCCGCATAATTGGTCAAGTCCCCTCATAGACATGTTATCAGCCAGTAAAAAACAATGTGCAGAGGGGATGATTACATGCGTCGCATGACATGGACCGCGGCAATATTATTATGCTTTTCATTAGTATTAGCTGCTTGCGGAACGAAGGACGCCGAGTCCGTGGTTAAGGAGCTCGACAAGGTAGTAAACAGCATGGAGAGCTATCAAGGAAGCGGTACGATGACGCTGCGTACAGGACAGCAGCCACTAGAGTATAAAGTGGAGGTTTCCTATCAAAAGCCGCAGTATTATCGGATCAAGCTGACGAATGAAGAGAAGGATATTACACAAATCGTGCTTCGCAATGACGACGGCGTATTCGTACTCACTCCGAAGCTGAATAAAGTGTTCCGCTTCCAAAGCGATTGGCCGCAAAACCAAGGTCAAGTCTACTTGTACCAAACGCTCATTCAGAGCATTCTAGTGGATAATTCACGACAGTTTGTCATTGATGATGATGCTTATGTATTTGACGTAATGGCAAATTATAACAACGGCTCCTTAGCCCGTCAGAAGATTTGGCTGAATAAATCGGATTACAAGCCGGTTCAGGTCGAAGTCAGTGATACAAACGCAGCGGTTATGGTTGAGGTGAAATTTGATACGTTCGATTTTGGACCGAAATTCGACAAGGCTGTATTCGAGACAGAGGCGAATATGAACGCTGCGCCTTCCAGCCAAACGACGGAAGAGCCGACGATGACGACGCCTGAGGAAGATGGTAATGCTGCGTCAGGCAATGCAACAGATAATACGGATGGCAATACGAGTGTAGATGCAAATGAGGACGGAGCAGCACCAGAAAACGAAGGCGATCAAAGCGGCAATCAGCCTGAAGATGACGCCGCAGTAGACGGAAATGACCAAACGAACGACAGCGGCAACGCGGCTGAGAATGAAGGCGACGATGCAGCAACCGGGGCAAAACCGGAAGAGGAAGCAGATTTCACGGCTATGACTCCTTCGTATACACCTGATGGCGTATCGAAACCAGAATTAGTTGACATCGTGTTTGGCGGCAATCCAGGCTTAATGAGCCGTTACACAGGCGATTACAGCTACACGCTTATTCAAACGGAGCCAAAAGATGTGGCAACATCGTACGTGCCAGGACTGCTCGTTGATCTCGGAATTACGGTGGGGCAATTGAGCGGCGATGAGCAGCAAACGCTCACCTGGACTTACGAGGGCCATCAATTCCGGCTTACAAGCGCAAATCTGCCTGAGACCGAAATGATTAAGATCGCGCAATCGGTTCAAGGTGAAATCGGGAAATAAAGCTGGGAAACAGCAGAATTTCCAAGACGTACTAGCCATTTCCGGGGTTCGTTTCATTGACAGTCGCAGCAGCAACGTATAACATTATTGCTATTGATGTTTGCTGCTCGGACTGTTATGGCTGCCAGATGAGGAGAAGGTGAAAGGCTTGGAATCGTTTTATCGCCCGACCAGGGTTGAACTATCATTAGATGCGCTGCGACATAATTTACAAGCTTTCCGCAATGCTCTCCCGGAGGGATGCAAGCTGCTCGCTTCGGTCAAGGCGAATGCTTACGGGCATGGCGCGGTCGAAGTGGCGCGTGAAGCGGAACGCTTTGGCGTAGATTATTTTGGAGTTGCTTTTCTTGATGAAGCATTGCAATTACGGAAGGCAGGCATCCAAACCCCGATTCTTGTGCTAGGTTTCGTGGCTGCGGATGCCTTGTCTGTTGCAAGAGACAACAATGTGACGATCAGTTTATTTAGAGAAGATGTTCTAGAGGCTGCTGCTAAGCTTCCCGCTGATAGCAGTGGACGAAAGCTAAAGGTACACATCAAGATCGATTCCGGCATGGGACGTCTTGGCGTGATCGGGAAGGACGCTGCGGTGTCCTTTATCGAGAAGGCTCTGCAGGTTCCGCAGCTTGAGGTTGAGGGGATGTTTACGCATTATGCTCGCGCAGACGAAGCTGACAAGGACTATACGAAGCTGCAATATGACAGATTTCGTGAAGTGGCTGCATATGTTGAACAGCAAGGCTGGCCTATCCCGATTGTTCATGCGGCCAATAGTGCAGCGGGGATAGACACGCCGCACTTTGCTTGCGGCATGCTGCGGCTCGGAATAAGCATGTACGGACTATTGCCTTCTGACGAGGTCAATCAGCAGCGCATCGAGCTGGAGCCTGTTATGACGCTTAAGACGGAAGTCGTTATGGCCAAAACAGCCCCTGCGGGCTGGGGTATCAGCTACGGCACGCGTTATGTAACCGAGGGCGAAGAGCGGATCGGAACGCTGCCGATTGGATATGCAGACGGTTTCAGCCGCATGCTGTCAGGCAAGGCGCACGCGCTTGTGCGCGGCGTGAAAGTACCGGTTCTTGGCACCATTTGTATGGACCAATGCATGATTGCGCTTGATCCTGCTGTTTCACAAGCGGCTCCATTGCCGGTTGAGCAGGGCGAGGAGGTTGTGCTTATTGGCCGGCAAGGCAATGCGGTTATTACGGTGGAAGAAGTGGCACAGCAGCTTGGCACTCTCAACTATGAACTCATTTGCATGCTTGCGGTACGATTGCCTCGTGTATATGTAAGCGGTCGCCAAATAATGGCAATTTACAACCCCTTATTACAAACTTAATTCGAATTAGCAAAATCTTTATCTGCATTCTTTCGTAAAAGAAGAGGATTTTCGCCAAATCTCACGAATGTAGTAAGGTAGATCTTCTATAAAGGCTATACATGAAAACATACAGCATATTTGATATACGGCGATCATAGATATGTTGAAGTATAGCGACGGCAATATAATGTCATAATGAGTAATATGGTTTTGGAAAAGTTTTGGGGGTGCGAGTTCGGTGGCCAATGTACAAAATACCAAAAGAATCATGATTAGCCTGCCAGATCATTTGCTGGAGGAGGTTGACGGGATTGTTGCCAAGGAAAACTCCAACCGCAGCGAATTTATTCGGCAAGCCATGAAGCTGTATTTGGTGGAGCGCAAAAAACGTCAAATTCGAGAATCCATGCAGCGCGGGTATATGGAAATGGCGAAAATAAACCTGAACATGGCCTCGGAAGCTTTTCAAGCGGAGGAAGAAGCAGATCATACGTTAGGCCGTCTCGTTAGCGGGGTGTAGAGGTTGATTGTAAAACGCGGAGATGTGTTTTTTGCGGATTTATCGCCAGTCGTCGGATCGGAGCAGGGCGGTGTTCGCCCCGTATTGGTCATTCAGAATGATATTGGTAATCGCTTCAGCCCTACAGTCATCGTAGCTGCAATCACCGCTCAAATTCAGAAGGCGAAACTGCCAACTCACGTTGAGATGGATGCTGCTGCTCATGGTTTTGATCGAGATTCAGTTGTACTGCTTGAGCAGATTCGGACAATTGACAAGCAGCGCCTCACCGACAAAATTACGCATTTGGATGATGAAACGATGCGCAAGGTTGACGATGCTTTGTTGATTAGCGTTGGATTAATTGATTTTTAGTATAAGCGAGAGCTATTTAGCGTCTAAAAGAGGATTCCTCTTGCTGAATGGCTTTTTTTGTCGACTTTAGGTGAATTTTGATAAAATTAGGAAAAAAATGATAGACAAATGAAAGTTCAATTTGCTATTATGAACTCAATTACTTATTGCTAACCTATATATGAGCTTTATTATGCGAAGAACGCACGCGGT
Organism: Paenibacillus sp. Y660; assembly: GCF_057221575.1. Taxonomy (NCBI): domain Bacteria; kingdom Bacillati; phylum Bacillota; class Bacilli; order Caryophanales; family Paenibacillaceae; genus Paenibacillus; species Paenibacillus sp. Y660. The sequence continues at coordinate 97,054 of NZ_JBXBBJ010000016.1, forward strand.
ACGCCTTAGATGGCTGTCGGTGCGTTCTTTTTTTATGCTCAGAGAGGAGTGGAGATGAAGAGGAGACGGAATGCGATCATCAGCTTAACGGCAGCGGTGCTCTCGGCAAGCTTGGTTTACGGCATGTATGAGCTGCAGCGAATTCAAATCAAGAAGGAGGAGACGGTCGCCGTACTTGTTCCCAAACGATTTATTGGAGCGGGCGAGCGGCTTAAGGAAAGCGATCTGGAGTTTCAAATGGTTCCTCAAGGCGCTTTTGTCACCGATATGGTCATCAATCTGGAGCATGCCGCCGGGAAGGAGGCAGTGATCCCCTTAGGCAAGGGGGAACCGTTATTAATTTGGAAGGTCGACGATTATTATTTGCAGCCCAAACGCTTCGAATCGACCTTCCAAATTCCGAAGGAGTATATCCGCTCGATTTCGAACGGAATTAGAGCGGGCGACAAGGTGCTGCTGTATGCATCGGGAGAGTCTTCTCCCTCCATACGACTCTTCCCAGAAGCGGTCACTGTGGCCTCGGTGAAGACTTCGGGCAACGTAGAGATCGATAATATGGACAATCCGAATTTATTTTCGCTGGCCGAGGGAAACAAGGAACAAATGTATGCTTCTAGGCGGGAAGCGAATGGGATGATCGATTACATAAACGTAAACCTAACGGAGGAGCAATGGCTTAGGCTGGATAGCTCATGCAAGAGCGGCGAGTTGAAGCTCGTTGTCGCTTATAGTCCTTTGTCGCTTGAGCTGCTTGCTGGCGGGGAGGCTGATGGGTCGTGAGCGGAGCTTTGGCGCCACTAGCTGTTTTTATTGGTACAACGCCCAATATTGGAACGACGACAGCGGCGTTTGCTGCAGCTTACCGAATTGCGGAAGAAAGCGGCAAGCCTATCGGATATTTGTGCCTCAATCTCAAGAGCGCGAAGATCCACCGCTACATAGGCGTGGACGAGCCGCTCATTACGCTGGATAAGCTGCGTCCGGAGCTTCGCTCGTTTACGCTAACGCCGGAGAAGCTCCGTCGAGCTGCTTTTCCAGTACCCGGTCAGCCTAATCTGCAGGTGCTGTTCGGCAACCTCATGAGAGATCAGGCCGAGTACTTCACGCCAGAGGAGGCAGAGCATCTGCTGACGATTGCAGAGCAGGCCTTCGCGCTTATTGTTCTGGACGTAGGCGCATATTGGGACAATGCAGCTACGATTTGCTCGATCAGAAGAGCAGGCTCACGAATTCTCGTTACAACGCCTGCCTTATCGCATTTTCAAGAGGACGGCAAGCGATGGATTGGTCAGGTATCGCCTTTATTTGGGGTTAGCCCCGAGCATTACGAATCAGTCATCATCAACAGTCCTTGGAGAAATGGAGGTTATCAGATGAAGCATATATGCAAAGAGCTTGGCACATCGGCACTTGGTCAGCTTCAATTAAGCGAGCCGGTGTTTAGCCAATTGGATAGTGGTACTTATGCGCAGTGGCTGAAGGAGGATGCGGAAGGGAAGCAAACGATGCGAGAGCCAGCGAAATCAATTATGCAGAGGCATGGCATTCGCGGTACGGTGAATACGATTTCTGTTCAGCCGTGGTATCGGAAGCTGCTTGCGCATCGCAACGGTACAAGCTCGTGACGGCGCAGCAAAATCGCTTTTCACCATCCGAATTTGCAGCACAAATGCAAGTTGAGAAGGAAAGCCTCGAGGCAGCGTCGGAGCCCTCTTACCTGACAGCTGACCCGCAAGGGGAGTTCGCTAGGCTCGCTGATGATATTAGAACCTATTTAAGCGCGCCGCAGGGGCTAGGAGAGGAAGAGCGCAGGCAATACAGCGAGACGTTAAACCGTGCGGTGCTTGGCTACCCGCAAGAGCGCGAGCAGGTTCTGGCGGTCATTACGGATCGATTGATCAGACTGCGCATGCATGGGGCTGTAAATGTACAGCATCCCTATCAATCGCTAGCCGAAGCATTGTTTGCGGAAGTCATTGGACTTAGCGTGCTTGAGCTCGTACTTGCCGATAAGGCGGGGCTTGAGGAAATACAAGTTGTCGGCGAGCGTATCTTCATCGTTAAGAATGGTCTAACGACCCCTTCTCCCTACCGCTTTGACAGCATCCGTGAGGTGGAGCGCATCCAGCAAAATTTGGTTCTCTACAATAATGACCGTATAAATCCGCGTAAGCGATGGGCGGAGGTCATGCTGCAAGACGGCTCTAGGGTGACGATGACCGGCTTTGGCTTCACTGCGAGTCCAACCTTGACGATCCGCTTCTATACCGTGCGCAGCTTCAGCTTAGAGACGCTATGCAGACCTGCTTACAGGACGCTGAATGCGCGTGTGCAGCAACTACTCAGGGCGATACTAGCTGCAAGATTCAATCTTGTAATCATTGGAGCGACCAATTCGGGCAAAACCAATCTGATGAAAGCGTTAATTGCGGAGCTTCCGGATGAGGAGCGAATCATAACGATCGAGGGTCGATTCGAGATGATGCTCGGGCGTGATTTTCCAAGTAAAAATATCGTGGAATATATGGCGGATGAAGAGGATGCCTATCACCGCTCGGATCAAGCCTTTAAGCTCGCGCTCAGGCAATCGCCGCAGCGCATCATCCATGCTGAAATTCGCGACGTCGATGCGAATATTTACGTTCGAGCCTGCACGCGAGGCCATTCCGGGAGCATGACGACTGTCCATGCCAATAGGCTGGAGGATGTGCCGGAGGCGATAACGGACATGTGCATGCTCGATGGCAGAGGCATGAATGCCGAGCGCCTGACGAAACGGATTACGCAATATGTGACAGAGATCGGCATTGAAATGAGCTATCTAGGCGGTCGAAGGGTAATCAGCCGTATTGGCGAGCTGTGCTGGGAAGCAGGGCAAGCCTTTGTAAGAGATTGGGTTAGGTTCGACGAGGCGAAGGATGAATGGCTATATCCATTTCCGCCTTCTGCACGGGCTAAGCTGGAACCCACTACTGGGGGCAACATGGATGAATAGTCTATCGACAGCAGCGGCGGCGTGCTTGTTATTTTGTTTATTTTTTATTGCATCGTACAGCTTGTTCCTCATTTGGTCGAAGGAGCAGCAGCTCAGAAGCAAGCTGGCATATCGAGCGAATAGAGGCTGGCGCAAGCGGCTGTCTGAACGGTTTAGACGTTATGAATGGCTGCATCAGCACTTAGCTGAGCTGTTAGAAACGCTCCAATTAAAGATATCGCCTGCTGCCTTTGCATGCCTATCGGGCTTGCTCCTGCTCGCAGGAATCGCATCTGGCGGTTTGTTCTTTCAAAGTGTGAAAGGAACCTTAATGTTCGGCGGCGTGCTGGGCTCGTTGCCCTACACGATACTAAGGACGATGCTCATCCATCGGCGGATGCAGACACAAATCGATTTTTTGCCGGCGGTTGAGCTCTTTTACCAGTGCTATCTTGTAACGGGCGAGCGGCAGATTCGGATTGCGCTGCAGCGCACGGTGGAGGAGAGAAGGTTGCTTGGACCGATGCAATCGGTTTTTGAGCAGCTTTATCGCAATCTTTCCGTACGCGGCGACGATGAGGCGAGTCTGCGACTGCTTGCCGCATCGCTAGGCCATGTATGGGCGGACTATTTCGTTAATATTTTGCGAGTGGCGCTTGTAGAGGGGGTAACCGTAACAGACAGCTTAAAGGAGCTTCTGACCGATATGCGCAAGGCAAGACGAGCTAATGAGCAGGAACGGAATCGATTGCTTGAAATACGCGTAGCCAACTTCTCTCCTTTTCTGTTTCTAGCTTTGTTTATCGGAATCAACCTTCGGTATAACAAGGATAACTCTTATCATTACTACATCGTTGATGCCGAGGGGAGAGATATGCTGCTGAATGCGATGGTGCTCATATTTGCTTCGTTTCTAATGGGATTATGGCTCTCGCGCAAAAAGATGTGAAAGGAGAATGTGAATGACTGTATGGACCGAGCAAATGGTACGTTTAGTCTTGATGATCGGGCAGTATGTATTTGGCGCAGCATCGATATATGCGCTATTGCAGCTTTTGCCGCAGCGGCCAGCTCGGTGGAAGCATCTAGCCGTATTAAGCTGGCGAACGAAGGAAGCACCGGATAAATGGCTGAGGCTGCTTCGTATTTCGAGACAGCGTTCCTCTTTCATGGAGAGAGAGCTGCTGCTCGCGGGCTGCGGGGTAACGGCAGACGCCGCATGGTATGTGATCGCAAGGCGATCACTAATGCTTGCTATTGGCGCGCTCATTCTTATTGCTGGGATATGGCATGAACGAATAAATGCTTATGTACCCCTCACTTACATAGGACCGGGTTTGCTGCTGGTCATGCTGTTGTTGTATATCGACTTAGTATGGCTGCGATCCATTCATAAGCTGCGCGCGCTTCAGGTGACCAAAGAAATATTTTCAGTAAGCAAGCAGTTGCTTTACTTATCTGATTCCTCGCTGCATATCCATTCGAAGCTGCTGCGCTGCATCCCTTTTACAAGAACGATGCGCCATGATTTAGAGCAGCTTCTGGCCGAATGGTATCACGATGCAGGAGGAGCGCTGCAGCGGTTCAAGCAAAGGCTTGGAACAGATGAGGGCTTAAGCTTTGTGGAGACGCTGGATGCATTGCGAATGCATGAGAGTCCGCAATATTATGAGCTGCTTCGTGTACGTATTGAGGATTACAAGGAAAAAATCGAGCTGGCCAAGGAAAGCCGCAAGGAATCGACCTCATATTTTTTGTTTATGATCGCGGGCATTCCGATTTTATATACTTTTCAGGTGTTTATTTATCCGTGGGTAAGAGAGGGGCAAAAGCTGTTTCAGTCCCTTAGCTAAAATAGTGCAGACAGCCAATGAAAGGAGGTGGTAGCATGCGCAACATTTTGATGACGGTCATGATGCTCGTTGTCGTTATCGTCCTATTCAATACAATCATCGCCCAAGACACAACGGGAACTAGAAGTCAAATTACATCGCAAGGAACTTCGGCCAATACGCGAATAGGCAGTCTGACTCCATAAGCTGAGCGCTGGATTTGCAATAGAGCGGAGGTGCCCATTTATGCGAGGAATACTTGTATCGATACTGCTGCTCATTACGGTCATCATTCTCTATCAAGCCGTTGCAGAGGGAGATGAAGGAATGAAGCAGCAGATCAATGGTGCGGGCGGCTCGATCAGCAACCACATAAGAGGAATAGACCCATGAAGCAAATTTTAATTTTTGTCTTGTTTGCGGCACTTTTGTGCTGGCTAATGTTTTCCCCCATCTATAAGCATGTTCTGATCGTCAGGCAAGCTGTTTTGCAGCAAGAGGTCGATTATTTGCTGGAAATAGGCGCCAGCGGGAGCTATGGCTACATAAGCGAGCAAATGCAGGAACAGTCGAGGCAGCGTTTAGCCCGTATTGGCATGCGCCCTAACGACATCGAATTCGAGCTCGCATCTACAAGCGGTCTGGCGGCATCTAATCCAAACGCTCCTCTAATACGAGGGACGGGCATTTCATTAACGATGAGCTATCCGTATGAGAATTTGTTCGAGATTGACCGTTTAATCGGCTTGACGCCGCCGCTGCCTAATGAGCGGATGCGAGCGTTTGGCATGAAAATGAGTGAATATGTACCTTAAGCGAAGGGAGCGGGTGAATCGATGTACAAGCTGCTGCTTATCGTAGTGATGATGTCGGTATGGATTTCGATTCATCTGCTGCAGGTGGAGGAGGAGCTTGCCATGCAAACTTTATTTCAAGGGAAGCACGCGGTCAATCGAGCTGCGCATGCGGCAGCGCAGCAGCTTGACCAGACAGCTCTTGGCGAAGGCTTGCTGAGGTTGGCTCCCGATGAGGCGGCAGATACTGCCGCTTCATATTTACGGGAAAATTTAAGGCTGGATGCCAGCGGCGCGCCTTTGCCGGAATCATTTTTGAGGCAGCGAGTGGAGGTTGTCGTATTTGAAATTGTGAATGCAGATCAGACATTTCCCTATACATATATAAATGATGACTATGATTATGAGGTTACGCTGCAGCGGCCGGGGGTGATAATGATCGTTCATATCGTGTATCCGCGTGCCTTTCAAGTGTTGGACGCCATCGAGTGGAATATAAAGGGGGCTGCGGAGCTCGTAGCAGGTTGACGGGCAACTGGAAAATTGATGTAATAAGGGGAGGGAACTTATATAGGAGCTGATAATCAAAGTGATGGACATTATTCAGGACATTCCTGCTGAACTTGTTAAGGAGCGAATTGCTTCACTACAGAAGGCGATGCAGGCTGAGCGGATTGACGCTTTTCTCCTTACTCAAAATGTGGATCTCTATTATTTAAGCGGGTCTATGCAAAATGGATATTTGTTCGTGCCAAGCACAGGCGAGGCTACCTTTTACGTTCGGCGCAGCGTTTCACGCGCGAGGCTGGAGACAGCGGTTCAGGTAGCAGAGCTCGGTGCTTTTCGTCTGTTTGGAGAAACGTTGGCGCAGCGATATCCGTCTTTATTTGTTAAAGGGGGAGAGCTGCGAATAGCGGCCGATCTGGATGTGCTTCCTGCACAGCTTTACTTAAAGCTCTCCGAGCTGCTCGGCAAGGCGGGGCGCTGCGAGCTCATAGACGGTTCAGCCATTATTCGCCATTTGCGAATGATTAAAGCGCCATGGGAAGTAAGCCGGATTGAAGCAGCGGCTGAGGTTGTGGCGGAAGCGCTGAGCGAGGCTTTGAATGATTTGAAGGAAGGCATAAGCGAGCTTGAGTGGATGGCGCGTGTAGAGTATGAGCTTCGCAAGCGCGGACATATCGGCTTAATGCGCATGCGCGGCTATAATCAAGAGATTACGACCGGGATGGTCATTTCGGGGGCGGCGGCAGCGGTTCCGTCTTATTTTGACGGACCAGCAGGCGGCCTTGGACTTGGCGCGTCATCTCCGCAAAGCGTCAGCAGATCGATTATCAAGCGAAATGAGCCAATATTGATCGATATCGGCTGCTGCGTGGACGGCTATGTCATCGATCAGACTCGTACGGCGGTAATCGGCAAGCTATCGGAAACGCTGCAGCAAGCTTATGAGGTGTCGGAATCGGTTATCGCTGCCGCAGAGAAGCTGATGGTTCCCGGTACGCCATGCTCGAGTCTTTATGAAGATGCTCTTGCACGATGTGCGGCTGCGAAGCTGTCGGATCATTTTATGGGTTTTGGCGCGGATCAAGCAAAGTTTCTAGGGCATGGCATTGGACTTGAAATCGATGAGTGGCCTGTCCTTGCCAAAGGTTTCCAGACACCGCTTGCGCCAGGCATGGTCATTGCGGTAGAGCCAAAATTCACGTTTCCAGGGCAGGGCGTTGTAGGCATTGAGAACAGCTATTTGATCACGGAACAAGGCGCAAGAGCACTGACTCGTTCGAAGGCGGAGCTTATCGTTCTGCCTTAATCCAAAAAGGGGAGATATATGATATGGATCGGGAGTTAACCAAACGGCTTCATCGTGATTACATAACCGTTTATCGCATTACCGAGCTCATTACAAATGGCATATTTTTGGCTTTGATCATCGCTTATTTCACATTGGCGATCATTTGGGATTGGACGCTGATCCCTGGCTGGATCGCATTGTTCATTTTTATTGTTACAGCCATACTGTTTACATGGACGTTCCCCAAAATGATGATGACAAGATTTCAATATGAGCTGTTTGAAGATGAGATTGAAATCCAAACAGGCCTTATCTTCTTGAAAAACGTGCTTGTTCCGATGGTTCGGGTACAGCATGTCGAGCTGGAAAGCGGACCGCTTATGCGCAAATACGATCTGGCGAGCGTATCTATTGTAACGGCTGCGACTACGCATCAAATTAAAGGCTTGAAGCAGAGCGAGGCGCAGCTGTTGAAGAGGCAAATCGGTATTTTGGCTAAGGTGGATGATAAGGATGAATGAGCGCCGTACGCTTCATCCCATCTACATATTATTCGGGCTGTTGAATACGATTAAAGGGTTCATTCCTGTAATATTGATTGGATTAGTTCGAGGGAACGACTGGACTGAGCTGGCATGGTATTGGTATGCGGGCGCTTCCGTGCTGGCGGCTGTGATTCTCTTGTTTAGCTTTTTGGAGTGGAGGCGTTTTGGCTTTTGGCTGGAAGAGGACCGGATCATTATCCGCAAAGGCTGGTTGTTCCGAGACGAGAAGACGATTTATTATGGCCGCATTCATTCCGTTAATGTAGAGCAGCCTTTTATACAAAGGATACTTAGAGTAGCACAGGTGAAGATCGAGACTCCTGGAGGCAACAAGAAAGCGGACGGTATATTGCCGGCACTTTCCCTTGAGGCAGCGAATGATATCCAACAAATACTTAGAAGGCAAGCAACATCGAATGTCCAATCTGCGGATGCAGGGGCTTCTGCAAGTAATGAAGCGCAAAATAAAGCTGAGGAGCAGCGCCTGGTTGTCAAGATGAATGACAATCCGCTCACGCAGACGACCTCAGCCGAACCAAGCAGAAGTATGCCTGCCTTTACGCTAAATGCAACACAGCTGATTCAAGCGGCAGCGACCTCGATGAACTTTGGGCTCGTGGCAGCTTTTATGGTCGGTTTGTTCTCCTTGGCGGATGATCTGTTCAATATGCTTTTGCCTGATCATTTCTTTGAGAATGTCGTAAAAGATTCGGCAAGCCTAATGACAAACTTTATCTTAATCTTCCTTATAATTATAGGTGGAATAGGGTTCGCATGGCTGCTTTCGATCGTGTTGTATGTTTTGAAATACAGCGGCTTCTCGGTAAAGAGAGATGGCAGACAGATCTCGGTTTCTTATGGATTGCTTGAGAAGAAAACCTTTGTGTTTGATCCGAAAAAGGTGCAGGCTGTTGTCATCAAGGAAGGATTGCTTCGCCAAGCATACGGTTATGCGGAAATCCAGCTTCAGATCGTGTCATCGGATAAGAAGGAGCAGCTTATGCTGCATCCATTTCTAAAGCGTACAGCGATACAGCAGCTACTGAACGACTTTGTTCCACAGGTAAAGCTTCCTTCGAACTCGCAGATAGAGGGCGCTCCGAAACGCGCGCTGCTGCATTACGTTAGAATAGAGCTTTTGTTTACTTTGCTGGTATGCGCCGCGTTCATTATATTTTTTAAAGCTGGCGGTTTATGGTCACTGCTGCTTCTCCCGATTGTCCTATTGTGGAGAAGAAGCTGCTATCGCGCGGCGGGAGTTAGGCTTCACGAAGGCCAGCTTACGCTTCGCAACCGGTTTGTATCGAGAACCACCTATTTGATTCGGCGTCCTCAGATTTTAACGATGCAGGTGAATCGCACGATTGGGCAGCAGCGCAAAAAGCTGCTGACGCTTTCCGTTCGTACAATGGGAAGCGTATTTGATTACAGCGTAAAGTGTCTTGATCGCAAGGATGTTGAACCTGTATGGCAATGGTACAGCCGCATCCAGAGGAAAAAATAGAATAGATGTCGCCTATATACAGCTGCAGAAGAGCTATCGCTTCCGCAGTTGTTTTTTTATCAAAAAAATTTTGTTATCCCAGTGAACGAAATGTGATTGCTAGCCGTCTAAGCTATATCGAATGCATTAAAGGAGGTTGCGCGCTCGTGCAAGACGAGACGAAGCTGATTAAGCAAGCGGTACGAGGCGATACGCGAGCGCTCTCTGAGCTGCTGCAGCAGCATTATTCTTTTTTATATCAATACGTGCTAAAGGTAACGATGAACAAAACCCGTGCGGAGGATATTACGCAGGAGACGATGATGAAGGCTGTTGAGAAAATAACAACGTTTCAAAGCAAAGCTAAATTTTCGACTTGGCTCATTACAATCGCGTCCAGACTCGTCGTTGATCGCATTCGTCGGAATGAGCTGGAGAAGCATTGGCTGCAGTCGGAGAAGTCGCTGCATGCTATTCGCTACGAAACGTTGCAGCGGGGAGATGAATGGCCCGAGGCGCTTCAAGCGCTAGGGGAGCTGAGCAGCGACATTCGAATTCCGGTGCTGCTTAAGTATTATTACGGCTATGCGCAGGAGGAGATCTCGTCGATGCTGGACATTCCAGTAGGAACGGTAAAATCAAGGCTGCATAATGGATTAAAGCAGCTGCGGAAGGAGCTAACGGAGCATGAAGAAGCCTAAAGAGGTTAATCACGATCAGCAGTGGTTTGACGATCAATTTAAAGAAGCCGTGACCCGTTTTGACGCCACTCATGCGCCCGATGTTCCCGATTTGCAGCAGTTCGAGGCATTCGTAGCGGGACATAAGCAAGAGATGAAGGGGAAGCTTTGGAAGGAGCTCCTATTGTTCTGGCTGACAGCATGTTTTATTTTTGGCGTGATGATGTGGATGATAGATCGGAATTTGGTTTGGTTTGCTGTCCTTCAAGCCCTTGTTGCTGCGGGGGGAGTTGGGTTTGTCATCATGACGTATGGTCGAAGGAAGGTACGGATATGGAGGAGCTAAAGGTAATACCCATCTGGGTTTGGATACTGATCATCATTGTGCTGATCGCACAATCGACTTGGCTGTTTATTGACGCTCGCAAAAGGGACAGCATGCCTTGGCTTTGGGGCATATGGGGTTTAATCCAAACGCCGATGCCGCTTATCTTTTATTTCATTTTTGTGCGAAGCGGCTGGTTCCGTCGAAATGGCGATAAGAACAAGGAGTAGCCGCGTTACTCTTTGGATTAACAAAGGGAGGTCATTTTGATGGTTAACGATCAAATTGAATTATCGCAGATATTGCCTATTATTGCTCCGATCATTGTTATTCAATTGATTTTGGTAGTGATTGCATTGGTGTTATGCGCGAAGGCGGAGCGCACGAACGGGCCTAAGTGGATGTGGGCACTGATTATTATATTTGTGAATATTGTTGGGCCGATTGCCTTCTTTATAGCAGGAAGGAGGAGCCACTGATGGGCACATTGCTTCAGGTGAAGGGATTAACCCAAACATTCGGTGACATAAAAGCGGTAGCGGGCATCGATTTTTCGATTACCGAAGGCCACTGCGTTGCACTGCTTGGACCTAACGGAGCAGGAAAAACGACGACCATTCGGATGATTACCGGTTTGCTTAAGCCGACTGCAGGACAGCTCGAATTCCAGGGCTCTGCCCAAGGCGTCAATCATCGGGCACTAATAGGCTACTTGCCTCAAGCCCCATCCTTCTATTCCTGGATGACGGGAAACGAATACGTTGTTTATGCGGGAAGATTATGCGGCTTAAACGCTGCAACTGCCAAAAAACGCGCGAAGGAGCTTTTGGAGCGAGTCGGCATTTCCAGCGCAGCCAAGAGACGGATCGGCTCCTATTCAGGAGGCATGAAGCAGCGTCTTGGCCTTGCTCAAGCGCTTGTTCATCAGCCTAGGCTGCTTGTTATGGATGAGCCGGTTTCGGCGCTTGATCCGCTTGGGCGCAGAGAGGTGCTTGAGCTGCTGCGAGAGCTGAAGCAGGAAACGACGGTGCTATTCTCTACTCATGTGCTGCATGATGCGGAGGAGCTATGCGATGATGTCATTATTATTCGAAACGGGCAAGTGGCTCTGCAAGGAGCGATTGAATCTATTCGCATTGAGCACCGCAAGCCGATCATTGAGCTTCAGCTAGAGCGTGATGCGAACGCTGAACGATGGCTATCCTCTTATATGGCTCGTATTCTTCCTTCTGCGGGTGCTGTGAACAAGCATAGCTTATTTCAGTCAGTCCAGCTGCATAATGGGGGAGCGTGTTTCACCGTAAACGATGTAGATGCAGCGAGGCGAAGCTTGCTCGAGGAGCTGACCAAGGATCAGGTAAAGGTGAGCAGGCTGGAAGTCGGTCATACTTCGCTAGAGGATTTATTCATGAAAGTGGTGACAGCATGAGTACCAACATATGGGGAAATGCACAGCTAAGTACGGCAAAGCCTGCCTACACATCAAGCTTTGCCCGTTTTGTCGTCATGGTGCAGAAGGAGCTGCTGGAGCTTATTCGCAGCTATAAGCTGCTTTGGGTGCCGCTTGTTTTCATACTGCTCGGCATTATGCAGCCGGTATCGACTTATTTCATGCCCGTCATATTGGAGAAAGCGGGCAGCCTGCCGGAAGGAACGGTTATCGAAATTCCGACGCCGCTTGGCTCCGAGGTGCTTGCGCAAACGCTTCAGCAATTTGGAACAATCGGTGTTCTTGTTCTTGTACTCGTTTGTATGGGCACGGTGTCGGGTGAGCGCAGCAGCGGCACAGCATCCCTCATTCTAGTAAAGCCGGTGTCGGTGCTTTCCTTTATCGTCTCTAAATGGACGGCAATGCTTCTGCTTGCTTGGGGCGCTCTGATCCTCGGTTATTTCGCTGCTTGGTACTATACAGGATTGTTATTTGAAGAGGTTTCCTTTGCGAAAATGATTGGCAGTCTTCTCATTTTTGGCTTATGGCTGTCCTTCCTGGTGTCGATTACGATTCTCTTCAGCGCGCTGCTCCGCGGTCCTGCAGCTGCGGCCTTCTCTACGCTTGGCGGCGCTGTTGCATTTACTCTGCTGACGGGCCTTTTTCCGAAGCAGCTTGGGTGGAGTCCTGGCGCGTTAAGCAGCTTTGCTTCTGCATCCGTTACCACGGGGATAGCCAATACGAGTCGATTTGGCTTAGTGATAGCACTGACCATTATCGGTATTGCAGCGTCTATTTCCTTATCTGCATGGGTGCTTCGCAGAAGCTCGGCAGTAGAATAAAAGGATGGCAACTCTATCAACTCATTCTTCGATTGGACACCGCTATTATTTTTTAGTAGGATAGTAGTGAAAGAATCAGCGGCGAAGAAACAGGAGTTGAGGACGATGCTACAATTAGGCACAAAGGTCGTCATAGTGGCTGACCAATATGAACAAAACCTTCCCATCGGAGAGCATGGTTATATAATAGCTTACGACCGCAACGCGGATAATGTATTTGATTATGTGCTGAGAGTCCCATCGGCCAATCGGAATTTTCTTATTCCAGATGAAGACGTGGAGCTTGAAGAGGTGCTTATTCAGGATGAGGTTGACCGTATCGAGCGGGAGGCGCTAATCGATTTTGCGCTTGCGACTCATAATGAGGAATTGTTTAAACGCATTATGAATGGCGGGAATGAAAGCGAGCCGGAACCGGATAATACGGGCAAGGAACCGCTTAGCCCAGCGGACTTTATTCGTCAGGTTAATCTAAAAGCTTGGATTTAAGCAGCAATTAATCAAATTGGACTGTTCTGTATGTCAGCCTGCTGATATAAGGAACGGTCTTTTTTTTTCGCGAAAAGAGGAACTTGCCGTTTACATTGATGTTCGCCCTAATTGTGAGATATAATAGGAAGAATGATTACAGGAATAGGAAAGGAAGAATACCCGATGAGCATTACGGCCAAGGATGTAGAGCATGTCGCCAGACTGGCGCGTTTAGAGCTTTCCGATTCGGAGAAGGATCAGTTCACGGAGCAGCTTAATGCTATTTTGAAATATGCGGAAAAGCTTGATGGACTGGACACGGAAAATGTTGAGCCGACCAGCCATGTGCTGCCTATTACGAACGTTATGCGTGCGGATGAGAAACGCCCGTCGCTGCCGATCGAGAAGGTGCTGCTCAATGCGCCTGATGAAGAGGATGGACAATTTAAAGTACCTGCGGTACTTGAATAATACGAATGGGTTTTATATGAAGGGAGGAACTACTGTTGGCACTGTTTGATTTGCGCCTGCAGGATGTACATAACAAGCTGAACAATAAGGAACTGTCTGTTTCTGAGCTGGTTAGCGCATCATATGCGAGAATTGCAGAGACCGAGCCTGCTATCCAGGCTTTTATTACATTGAATGAAGAGAATGCGCGCTTGCAGGCTTCCGAGCTGGACAAGCAATTGCAAGAGGGCGGCGAACGCGGTTTGCTGTTTGGCTTGCCGGCGGGTGTGAAGGATAATATTGTGACGGAAGGGCTGCTTACGACCTGCGCGAGCCAATTCCTGAGCAATCACAATCCGATTTATGACGCTACAGTCGTTCGCAAGCTCAAAGCGGCTCAATCGGTCACGATTGGCAAGCTGAATATGGATGAATTCGCTATGGGCGGCTCGAATGAGAACTCAAGCTACTATCCAACACGCAATCCTTGGAATACGGAATACGTGCCAGGCGGCTCAAGCGGCGGCTCGGCGGCTTCTGTTGCTGCGGGTCAAGTGTACTTCTCGCTTGGCTCCGACACGGGCGGCTCGATCCGTCAGCCCGCAGCGTATTGCGGAATCGTGGGCTTGAAGCCGACATACGGCCTAGTTTCACGCTTTGGACTAGTCGCATTCGCATCATCTCTCGACCAGATCGGCCCGCTTACCAAAAATGTAGAAGACTCCGCTTACGTGCTGCAAGCCATTGCCGGCTACGATGCAAGCGATTCTACTTCTGCGAATGTGGAGATTCCGGATTATACGTCAGCACTGACTGGCGATGTTAAAGGTCTACGCATCGGCGTGCCTAAGGAATACCTCGGAGCGGGTATTGACCCACGCGTCAAAGAAGCGGTGCTCAAAGCATTGTCGGTATATGAATCGCTTGGCGCGACATGGGAAGAGGTTTCGCTGCCGCATACGGATTATGCGATTGCTACTTACTACCTGCTCGCTTCCTCGGAAGCCTCATCGAACCTAGCCCGCTTTGACGGCGTGCGCTACGGCGTTCGTGCGGACAATCCAGCCAATTTGATCGATTTGTACAAGAAATCTCGCAGCGAGGGCTTTGGCCCCGAAGTGAAACGCCGTATCATGCTAGGTACGTATGCGCTTAGCTCCGGCTACTACGACGCTTACTACTTGAAGGCTCAAAAGGTACGGACGCTGATCAAGCAAGATTTTGACCAAGTGTTTAGCCAATATGATCTGATCATCGGACCTACGGCTCCGACGCCAGCATTCCGCATCGGAGAGCAGGTTGGCGATCCGTTAACGATGTATTTAAACGATATTTGTACCATTCCGGTTAGCTTGGCAGGCGTTCCTGCTATTAGCGTGCCATGCGGTACAGCTGACGGCTTGCCGATTGGCCTGCAAATTATCGGGAAGGCGTTCGACGAATCGACGGTGCTGCGCGCCGCTCATGCGTTCGAGCAGCACACGGAGCATCATAAACAACGTCCGCAGCTATAAGCGGTCATATATACGTTTACGAAGGGATCGATACGAATGTCTGAACCGAACAAATACGAGACGGTTGTCGGGCTGGAAGTCCATGTGGAGCTGCATACGAATAGTAAAATCTTTTGCGGCTGCTCTACGGCTTTCGGCGCGCCGCCGAACACCCATACCTGTCCAGTATGTCTTGGACATCCCGGCGTCTTGCCGGTACTGAACCGCCAAGCGGTTGAATATGCAATGAAGGCGGCAATGGCGCTCAACTGCCAGATTGCCGACATCAGCAAGTTTGACCGTAAAAACTACTTCTACCCGGATTCGCCAAAGGCGTACCAAATTTCACAGTTCGATCAACCGATTGGCGAGCATGGCTGGATCGAAATCGAAGTGAACGGTGAAGTGAAGCGAATCGGCATTACAAGGCTTCATCTCGAAGAGGATGCAGGCAAGCTCACTCACGTTGACGGCGGCTATGCATCGCTTGTCGATTTCAACCGTGTCGGCACGCCGCTAATCGAGATCGTATCCGAGCCGGATATCCGCACGCCTGAGGAAGCGAAGGCTTACTTGGAGAAAATTAAAGCGATTATGCAGTATTGCGATGTTTCTGACGTGAAGATGGAAGAAGGAAGCCTGCGCTGCGATGCGAACATAAGCCTTCGTCCTTACGGACAGAAGGAGTTCGGAACGCGTGCCGAGCTCAAAAACATGAACTCCTTCCGCGGCGTTCAGCGCGGCCTTGAGTACGAGCAATTCCGTCAAGCGGAAATTCTCGATGGCGGCGGAGTAGTTATCCAAGAGACTCGTCGCTTCGACGATACGCTTGGCAAATCGTTCTCTATGCGCGGCAAGGAAGAAGCTCATGATTATCGCTACTTCCCGGACCCGGATCTCGTTTCGCTTCATATTAGCGAAGAGTGGAAGCAAAGCATTCGCGCTACGATACCAGAGTTGCCGGACGCCCGCAAAGCGAGATATACGGCGGATTACAGCCTGCCTTCTTACGATGCTGAAGTTATTACTTCATCGAAAAAGCTTGCGGATTTCTTCGAGGAAAGCCTTGCTTATACGAAGGATGCCAAAACCGTTTCAAACTGGATCATGGGCGATCTCCTAGGCTACTTAAATGCAAACGGCCAGGAAATTTCCGATGTAAAAATAACCGGACAAGGTCTTGGCGAAATGATCGGCTTGCTTGAGAAAGGCACGATCAACGGAAAAATCGCCAAAACTGTATTCAAAGCGATGCTGGAATCGGGCAAGCTGCCTCAGCAAATCGTTGAGGAGCAAGGGCTCGTTCAAATTAGCGATGAAGGCGCGATTCAAGCGATCGTGAATCAGATCGTAGAAGCGAATCCGCAATCGGTCGAAGATTATAGAGCAGGCAAAGAAAAAGCGATTGGCTTCCTCGTTGGGCAAATCATGAAGGAATCCAAAGGGAAAGCAAATCCTGCGCTTGTAAATAAGCTCCTAGTTGAGCGCTTGAAATAAGTGCAGCTTCGTCCAAAAACGCGGTTCATCGTTATGATGAGCCGTGTTTTCTTTTTGACCGTCATGTTGGTAAGATGGCCTGTATGCTCTAGCTGCTGCATACAATTATGTTACAATAGCTAGTAAAGAAAGGTCGGGATCACCAATGATGAGTACACTTGATAATCCCTGGTACATCAGTGAATTGCACATTTTACTAAGGCTTCTTCTCGCCTTGCTGCTTGGCGGCCTTGTCGGATTTGAGCGTGAGCAGTCGAATCATGCGGCAGGACTTCGGACTAATATTTTGGTTTGTTTAGGCTCATGCTTGCTCATGCTGCTCTCCATGTACGGATTTACTTCTTTTATTGATGAGCCGAACGTAAGGGTTGACCCCGCGCGTCTTGCTGCGGCTGTTATTACCGGCATTGGCTTCCTTGGAGCTGGTACGATATTATTTACCGGAAAATCGATTACAGGCTTAACGACCGCCGCATCCTTATGGGTCGTATCTGCGATTGGATTAGCTGTCGGAGCGGGCTTCTACTTTGCATCAGCGACGGTGACGATTATGGTTCTAGTCACGCTATGGGCGTTTAATAAATTGGAGAAAAGGTACATTAGCGCGGAAAAGGAGCATTTACTCAAAATCAAGGTTAACAATCTATCGAAAGCCTTACCCGATATAAATGGTTTGTTGACCGATCAAAAAATTCTCATTCGAAAAATGCTCTTGGAGGAGTGTGAGGATGATGGAAAAGGCGAGCAGATCATGCTTCAGGTTTACGTTACGCTGCCTAAATCGGAAAAACTGCTTATGCTGCTTGATAAAATAAAGCATTTGGAGGGTGTACGTTGGGTCAGCTCAGAATAAAACGGACAAAAAACAGACTGCTCACCGTATTGCTCGCGTTCGCATTGCCAGGTGCTGGGCATATGTATACGGGACAGCACCCGAAGGGCTTGCTGTTGATTACCGCCTTTTTGCTGGATCTGACAGCGATCGTCAGGCTAGCGGATTCAGATGGCGGCAGGCATTTGCTGTTAATTGCTTATTTAGGCATCATGCTTCCCGTTTTTTATTTTATTAGCGTCTTCGATTCCTTGCAAAGCACGGAAGCTGAAGATCATAGCCCAGTTGCACTAAATCGCACGCTCGGCTTTATCATCTTGGCCGCCGGGGCAATCATGCTTGTTTTAGTAAAGCCTCCGCAAGCGATTTTGCCTTGGATGAATGAGCTTGCGGAGTTTTCCATAGGTCCCATTATCATCATTGCAGCGATCACATTGCAGCTGCGTTCACGGAAAGGATCGGTATCTATGTTTAAGCTGGGTCGTTTTACAGCAGCGGTGCTTGTCCTTACTGTCGGGGTGCTTCTTCTGTGGGATCAAATACAAGGAAGAAATGATATTTCGCTACTTGGACAATGGTGGCCGGTCATATTTATATTATTAGGCCTCGAAGTAATAGCATTCAGCATAAAGTTTAAGGGAACGAAAAAGAAGCTAAGGCTTGACGTCGCGGGAGGGATGATCGCGTTAGTCATAACGATGACCGCATATGTAGTTACCCAATATGCCGATATCCCTTTTCGCTGGCTGGATCAATTTAATGTCGATTTGAACGGCGCTGCGGATTACGGAGAAGAAAAGGGCTTTCGCTATGACAAAGCAATTATTAAAGTGCCGCTGGATGAAGCTGCTTCCCTTATCCAAATCGTAAATCCGAATGGACAAGTAACGGTTCGCTCGGGCGACGTACAGGAAATCGAGCTTTTGACAGCGGTATGGGTCGATTTACCGGACAAAACGGAAGCAGATGCCATAGCGGAGCAATCGACGGTAAAAATTAATCCCGGAGCGGAGGTGACGCTTGAAGCAAAGGGACAATCATACGGAGCTAACGGAAGCATGAAGCCAAGAATGAATATGATTATTACGGTGCCGATGTCCCTGTCGGACCAGTTCCAAGTGGAGGAGATCCCTTCCGAAACGCCGATACCTTTGGAATCCGAACAACCTATTAATGCAACTAACGCAGCAAATTCTGAAACACCGCTTACTTCTGGAATTGCTCTTGATACGAGTCTACAATTAGCAACCGAGCCTCCAGGCAATACGGATAATATCCCCATCGAAGAGCTTGAGCAAACACCACAAAATATTGAAGATTTGGAAGAGCAGCAGCCGGCTTTGAAGATGAAGGTGGAATCTGGGAATGGCCCTGTCGAAGTGAAAGCATTGACGCTGCCGGGAGGTCTAGACATTCGGAGCAGCAGCGGAATTGTTACGGTCAGCAACATTAATGGCTCGGTTTCCGTCAAAGGGAATAATGGCGATATCCATATCAGAGGTATAACGGGAGACAGCAGTATCGAAACGAAGAACGGCACGATTGCAGCTGAGACGATTCAAGGCAAGCTGTTTGCCAATACGCTTAATGGCAGCCTGGAAATCAAGCAGATCGAGGGAGACATCGAAGCGGAAACCAAAAACGGTAAAATTAAAATGAATGGCGCTGGCGCTTCAGTCAAAGCGGATACGCTAAACGGCAGCATTGAGCTGAAAAGCGCAACCGTTGGCGGCGACTGGGATTTGGATAGCTCTGTTGGCGAAGTGATGCTTGCGATGCCTCAGGATGGTCATTTCACGGTTTTCGGATCGGTAACATTCGGTAATATTACGTCCCAGCTGCCGCTAGAAGTAAGCAAGAAAACGATAAGAGGCACAATAGGTGAGGGCACTTTCCGGATCCAAATAAATGCAACGAACAGCATAATGATCAAACAGTTTGGGCTTTCCTAAAAAGGCGCTTTCATTGACAAACTCTTAAAATAGAACGTACAATAGTTGTAACTACTTAGGAAGGGCGTGAGGGGAATGGGAGCCAGCGTTAATTTAGCACTGGAGCAACTGAAGATGAATGGTGTCCGAATGACCCCGCAACGTCACGCCATATTAAGCTACTTAATGGACTCCATGTCTCACCCGACTGCAGATGAAATTTATAAAGCGCTCTCTCCTTCTTACCCGAGCATGAGCGTAGCTACCATATATAACAATCTGCGTTTATTTGTAGAAGCTGGATTAGTGCGTGAGCTGACTTATGGCGATGACTCTAGCCGTTTTGATTCAGATTTATCCGATCATTACCATGCCATTTGCAAAAATTGCGGTTCTATCGTCGACTTTGATTATCCGCCACTGCTTGAAGTAGAGCGTGCAGCATCACGTGTGACGGGCTTCGTAGTTGAAGGTCACCGGATGGAAATATACGGCGTTTGCTCCACTTGCAATACCACATCAGCGAAATAAATGGCGATAAAGCCTATAAGAACGTGCCGGGAAGCGAGTTAACGCGCTAATCAGCACGTTTTTTATTATCATGAGCGATTACACAAAAGTTTTGAACAGGAGAGTGAGCATTTGGAAACGATGTACAACCGAGCGCCCCGACGAAGAGGTAACCGGGGATTTCGGGGACTTATGTTTTTATTTATTGCAGCGATGGCAGCCGTTTTTTGCTGGTATGGATATATTCATTTAGTTCCGAATAATGAAAAGGTTGATCCGGTCTATCGAACGGAGCATCCGATCATCATTCGCGGGATAGAGGCAGAGCAAGGTGCCATTATTGAAAATAATGAAGTGAAGCTTCCGCTCGCTGCCCTTCAGCAAGTGCTTGGAGAGGACAAGCCTATCCGCTATGAGCCGGATTCCGGCTCCATAATTTTGACGACAGCGAATAAAGTGCTTCATCTAAAGACGGATTCCTTAACGGCAACAATTAACCAAAAGCCTTACAATTTGACGATAGCTGCAGAAACCTCTAATGAAACGGTCTATATTCCAGCAGAGCCTTTGAAGGAACTTTACGGTCTGCAAGTGGAATTTGATCAGAAAAGAGGCATCGTGACGCTTCTATCAGCAGGGGAGAATGTTCAACTAGCGGAGGTCATGCCGAGGAAGGGGGCTGCCATTCGTACCGAGCCGACCATTCGTGCTCCATATGTAGACAAGGTGTCTCAAGCACAACCGGTTAGAATTTGGGAGGAGCAATCAGGCTGGCTTCTTGTCCAAAGCAGCGATGGGCTGACTGGCTTCATTAACAAAAAAGACGTAAAGCTAACGACGATCGATCAAATGCCTCAAGCGGCGAAGGAACCGCCATTCATTGCTTGGAAGGTGCTTGGCAATAAAATCAATATGACGTGGGAAGCCGTGTATGAACGGAAAATTGATACTACAAAAATTAGCCCAATGCCAGGCGTTAACGTAGTAAGCCCAACCTGGTTTGCTTTAGCTGATGACAAAGGGACTATTAAAGGGAAGGCCGATCCCGCTTACGTGAAATGGGCGCACCAGCAAGGCATGCAAATTTGGGCGTTGTTCAGCAATGATTTTGAGCCAGATCGTACGACTAAGGCTTTGGCAAGCGCTGAGACAAGGTTCTCGATGATCCAGCAGTTGATCGCTTTTGCCGAGGTTTATGATTTGCAAGGGATCAATATTGATTTTGAAAATGTGCATACGTCCGATAAAGCAAACTTTGTGCAGTTTGTTCGTGAGCTAACGCCGCTTTTGCATGAGCAAGGGTTGGTTGTGTCGGTAGATGTAACTCCAAAATCGAATAGCGAGATGTGGTCGTTGTTTCTTGATCGCGCGGCCTTAGGCGGTATCGTCGATTATATGATGGTAATGGCGTATGACGAGCATTGGGCTGCCAGCCCAAAATCCGGATCAGTCGCATCTCTGCCATGGACGGAGAGCTCACTCGTTCGTATTATGCAGGAGGACGGTGTTCCAGCCAGCAAGCTTATGCTCAGCATGCCGCTCTATACAAGGATATGGACGGAGAAGAAGGGGGAAGACGGGAAAATAGCGGTCTCCTCAAAAGCAGTAGGCATGGAACGAATAAAGGAAATTATTAGTACGAAGAAGCTAAAGCCGGTGCTTGATCAAGCGGCTGACCAAAATTATGTGGAGTATCAGGAAGAAGGAGCATTGAAACGGATTTGGATTGAGGATGATGTATCCATGAAGGCTCGGGTCGCATTAGCGCGCAAGTACGATTTGGCAGGTGTCGCTACGTGGCAGCGTGCGTTCCAAACACCAAACATCTGGAAAACGATCGACGATGCCATTCATTTAAAGCCATAATACATTTTTATCTAATTAAATAAGAAAAAGCCCTCTTCGCATGAATGATCATGGATGAGGGCTTTTCTTATGTTGAATGCCGCCATAAGGCGGGGCTGACGTATGCGACTAGCACATTACACTTGCTGTTCAGTCGGACTGTGCGTTGCTTGAGCAGGGTCGAGTGTCAGCATCGTTTTGCAATACATGCAGCGATCGGTTTTCCCAAGCATCTTGGTTGGTCGTCCGCATTCAGGACATTGCAGCATCGTGGCGCTTGTCGACATCATGCCAGCCCAGAAATAGACGGCAACGCTGATCAGCAGTGAGATCATGCCGATTACCATGAAGATAGCAGCGATAATCTTACCGGCTTGTCCCAAAAATACGATGCCGGCGGTTCCGAGTATCATTACGCCCATACCTACCAAGGTGAAAACGAGCCCCCAAAGACGGAATTCATTGATTTTGGCGGACTTAAAAAAGAACTTGTTCATGCATTCAAACCCTTCCTATGACTAATGACTTATGAATTTGAGACTGTTTCTAAGTTAGTAAGCAGGAATGTGCCTCCAACATGTCGAAAAAGAATAGCACTGTAGATTATTATTATAGCTTAATAAAATGTGATTAGCTATATGGAGGAACCAGTGGAACATATAAAAGCACACTTCGCAGGCAGCTATCGTAATGAACCTAATCTGATCGGTTTAGCTGTTATTGAAAACCCATATCCTTATAATCCATTAATCGATGGCTTAGATTCGTTAGTGCTCGTAGTTTTAGAGGAGGAAGCTCATACTCGTAATGAGACGGAGCATGTCCAAATCAACGGCAAGCGTGTATTGATTCGTACCATTGATGCCAAAGGCTTGAATGCATGGTTGGCTGGCGGAGAAAATCGCAATATTATTGAGTGGCTAGTTCGGGGGGAGATCATGTTGGATCGCGACGGCTATTTAAGCGGTGTACGTGAACATCTGCTTCAATTCCCTGATTCCATGCGGGAGCAAAAGCAATTTACGGAGTTTGCCGGCTTCTTAAGAACGTATTTACAAGCAAAGCAGGACTTGCTCGATGGCAACTTGCTTGATGCATACAGCCATGTGCTTATCGCGCTGCATCATTGGGCTCATATTGTTTTAATAGAAGAAGGACGTCATCCAGAGCTCACGGTGTGGAAGCAGCTTAAACGGGTTCATCCGGGGATATACAAGCTTTATGAGGAGCTTACAGTAAGCCCGGAAACGTTAGAGCAAAGAGTGCAGCTAGTTATGCTGGGATGCGAGTTCTCCGTGATGAGCAAAATGAAATCAAGCTGCGCGTTATTGTTCGATATTCTCGGAAGCCGCGAGGAGCCTTGGAGCATAGCCGAGCTGCAATCGCATTCTTCAATTAATGTTTTGCATGTCGATTTATCGCTAGTTATTCAAAAGCTGGTGAAGCGTGAGTATGTACGCGAGGTTGCCGTCATGCATGAGCTTGGAGATATAGGAGCTCTTGAGCTGCGTTATATGATCAATAACACGAAAAGCTAATAATGTGAGTCATATGAAGAAAAAGCGTTGGCTTTGCCTGTATGAATGGGGGCAAAATAGCGCTTTTTTTATTTATTAAATAATCTGGTGAATAAGCTTGACTTGAATTAAGTTCAGATGATATATTAGTACTCGCCGCTTTTACAGGACACATAAACGCGAAATCGACATCTCAAAAAAAATGTCGAACAACGAAAAAAGTGCTTGCAAAGAGATGGGCGAATGTGATATATTATAAAAGTCGCCGATACGAAATAAGCGGTTGACGCAAATGAAAAGATTGCTCTTTGAAAACTGAACAACGAGTAATAACTGCCCTTGCGATTCTAACGAATTGTAAGAAAAAGCGATAAAAAGTAATGAGCATTTCAAACACATGAAGCTTTTCTCTTCGACATCGCGTCGAAGCGAAAACTTCCATTTGGAGAGTTTGATCCTGGCTCAGGACGAACGCTGGCGGCGTGCCTAATACATGCAAGTCGAGCGGATCTTGTCCTTCGGGATAAG
>NZ_JBXBBJ010000017.1:0-108451 GCF_057221575.1 Paenibacillus sp. Y660
TTGATACAATGACCATGGTGATTGGGAAGACGTCTCCGGTGATACTGTTAGAGCAGTAACACGACTTATGGAGGCGTCTTTTCCTTTCCTAGATTAACTTACATGGTCATTATATCGGTCAATGTCTGGACAATCTTAACCGTCAACTGACGGTCATATTAGATTAGCGGAAACACTTTATGATGATTATAAGGAATACTCAACTGAAATGAACATCTCAACTGAAAGCAATGGCATTAAAGTTACGATAAATGATGCCATTTTTGATGGAAAAACGGTGAGCTTAACCTTTTCGATAGAAAGCGATCAAGAGCTAAGTGATCATCCCATTTCACATCCCTTTTTAGATGTAAAGGGTTCAATTGGAGGTGGAGGCAGCATTCAAACTTCAAAAGTGAATGGAAATAAATATGTCGGCTTGCTCACATCTACGAACCATTTTCACACTGAAAAAGATACCGTAAATATTAAGTGGAATATCGAAAGTATAGCCATTAAAAATAGTCCAGAGAAAATAAAAGGTAATTGGAGCTTTGCTCTTTCTTTAGATGCAACAAATAGAAATACACAAGTCATTAACCAAAAAGCAGAGCATGAAGGTGTGGCGGTGAATATTGAAAAAATATCGGTCACGCCGATGTCCTTTATCGTTTTCTTTGATCAGTCGGTTTCGGAGATGGTAAGAAAAAAATGGAATATGGTAGATGTCGAGATAGAGATTAATGATGATCTAGGAAATCATTACTCAGGTAAAGGAAATGGTGGAACAGGTGATCGGGAAGGCTATAACATGAGCTGGAGTAAAACGTTCGAAAAACTAGACCCAAATGCAACGCAACTCATCATCACACCTCAAATCAATCTATATGAACATACATCAGATAATCATGGTTCAGTGGAAATTACGAGAGATGGACAAAAGAAATTCCAATAACCAAAAAAGCTGGTATTGGCAAAAAAGAATATGTTTTGGAAGACATCGTTGTTGAATTAAAGAAGCATTAATGTAAAGGACGCTGTCACCAGAACAACAGTGCGAATTGATGACCCTATAATAAAGAAAAGAACGATGCCAGCGTGAGCTGAAGCATCGTTCTTTTTTTTGCTAGTTGAGCTCCCACTCCTGCAGCAGCATGATGGCAGCGCCGGCCGTTACGGCGTCTTCCGTCAGCTGCCCTTGCGTAAATTTGGGCTCATACTGCGGGGAATAGTAGATGTTGCTGCGAGCAACCTGTATAACGGTATCATAGATCGACTTATGCACTTTGACGAGCGGACCGCCCAATATAACAGCCTCGGGATGCAAAATATTGATTAAATTAGCAATCCCAATACCTAGATAGGTTGCCGTTTGCAGAAACTGTTCCGTAACGAATGCATCCTTCTGGATATAGGCTTTCTGCAGCGCATCAAATTGTATATCCTCTGGCGGGATTCCCTTTAGCGAGCTTTCTCTGCCCAGCTTCAGCTGCGAGCGAATTTTTTTCTCTAAGGCAGGAATCGATACGAGCGCTTCAAGCGCCCCATAATTCCCTTCGTCGCCGAGTCTTGGGCCATCCGTCTGGATAATCATTTGACCGAAGGAGCCTTCCATGTCCACCGCGCCTCTTACGATTTGTCCGCCTGACATCATCGAGGTCCGCAAGCCTACACCAGCATGGACATAAAGCATATGCTTCACTTCTTCATTCCGAAGCGCCCAATGCTCGCCAATAATCGCTGTATTGGCTCCATTATCGAGCAGGGCAGGCAGCCCTAAGCGCTGCTCCAGCAGCTCGCAGATCGGAACATTGCTCCATCCCTCAGCGGGAAAATAGCGCGGCTTCAGCATAATGCCGTCCTCGCGGCTTAACGGACCAACAGCGCCGATGCCAATGCCGATTATTTTTTCGCGCTCAATCTGGCACTCGCTCATCATGCGTTCAGCAAGCTGTGTGATTTTGGCGAGCAGCCTCTCAGGCGTCATACGCTCATCCATTTTCCATCTCTCGAATGCCAGCGGTTTTAAATTCATGTCATATAAACCGATAGAGGAGGAGAAACGAGAAACTTCCAAACCGAATACGGCGCGGTGTTCGGGATTGACGCGATAGAGAATCGGCTTTCTGCCGCCGGTTGAACGACCTAGCTCAGACGCTAGTATTAGCCCGTCCGACAGCAGCTCCTCCAGCAGCCTTGACAGGCTGGTGCTAGTTACTGTAAGCCGCTCCATTAGGGCGGCCTTGGATACTAGACCATTTCGAATAATAAAATCAAAAACTTGTTTTTTTATAGTGGGATGCTTCACATTCATCATATATTCTCCATTTGTCCAAGTAGTTAGATCGGATATAAATCAAACTCTATTATATGCTGTTTGCTGTAGGCGTGACTAGAGATAAGCTATAAATAATTGCAATGATCTTACAAATTCAGCTTAGTATCCATTTATATTAATCTACAGTGCGCTACGTTGCACAAAATACAATAGAAAGCTGACATGAGAGCCTAATATTTGAGCTACATTGCAGAAATGCAGCAAGAGCAGGCTCGGAAGCAGAAAATCGGCTCGTTTGGTCGATTCTATTGCAGAAACTACATTGTAGGTATAGTGGGGATGCTCGGAAGAGAGTTCTGTTGTATAAAGTGCAACGTAGCTAGGAGGAATGTGGATGTTCTGTTTTGCGGAACGCATCGCAACCAAAGAGTATGGTGAATAATGATGCCGCTGGTGTTCTACATGCCATGTTAAAGGGAGCAAGTTTGTGGGGACTGGATGATAAGCGATCTAAATTCGTTTCTTTACCGTGACGTGGTAAAAGAATGAATACAACTGTCTGACGAAAACTCTCATCAAAAGGGGACGTTGATGACACGTAGCAATACGTGTAAATCTGTCAGAATTCGACAATCTATTCGGTTGTCATCGTGAAAAAGAAGTTTTATAATGTGGTTATAAGCAAATTATCGATAATCCCAAATGTAGAGGAGGAAGATGACGGAACTTTTTTTTCAAGGCAAATGGTAACGCTTTCTTTTTTTGAACTATATTATCGATAATCGATAATGGGAAACGGAGACGTGATTGCATGTACGAAAACCTGTCTATTTCACCCGTTCATTCGATAAGCGAGCAAGTTTTTACGGCATTGAAGAAGGAAATTCTTGCTGGTGATCTGCAGCCAGGGGCACGTTTGCTCGTGCTTGAGATCGCCAAGAAGTTTAATATCAGTCAAGCACCGGTTCGCGAAGCGCTGGAACGACTGAAGTCTGCAGGCTTTATTACGGGCATCCCAAACAAGGGGTCGGTTGTCTCCGATATAACTGCGAAGGAAATTAAAGATATTTTCGAGCTGAGGGAAATTATTGAAGGCTTTGCGGTTCGGCAATCGATGCAGCGGTTAACCGAAAATGATTTTGACTACTTGGAAGACATTATTAAGCGTATGCACCTCGCGCACGAGCAAAATGATATTTTGAACATATTGGAGCTGGATATGGAGTTCCATGGTTTTTTTTATAAACGGTGCGATAATCATATGATCCTTGAGCTGTGGAATCGCATGAGAATCAAAGTGATGAGGTTTATGGCTATCTCCAATCGGCATTATTCTACGGATGGACTTGCGGATTGGCATCTACGTTTGGTGGATGTGCTGCGCACTGGCGATACAGAGTTAGCGGAACAGACCTTTATCGAGCATATGCACTCTTATAAAATGATTCATCTCAATTAGTGTCATGCATCTCGTAAGTTAACCTTACAAAAGGGGCAATGGAGTATGCTGAGCGAGGGATTATTATTTAAAGAAGATGTCGTTCTAACCTGGATGAGGGACCGTTTCCTCCGGAATTTAGTCTCAAACACCGCTGCTGTGAAAACAGACTTGAAGGATAGCTTATCACGGTTGCAGTTGAACCCTTACTACACCTTTCCTGCGCTGGCTTTGCTGGAGCCTGCCGTTTACTTTGACGATGAGCATGAGAAAATTGTTTATTTGGAGCGAATGCGGGATTATATGCAGAAAAAAATATCGGATAGCAGCATCGTATTTGTAGATGAGGAGGGCAGGGTAGGCCTGCTCTTCTCGTGGGTGTCCAAAGAAACGATTGAGATGATTCAGACCATGTTGACGGAGCATTTCCAGCAGCCGTTCAATATCGGGGTAGGAAAGCCTTGCGGCCATTTGTATGATATCGTTCATTCCTATCGCCAGGCTTCACGCGCGCTGCAATATAAGTTTTATCGCGGGACGGGCAAAATTATTTATTACAGCGAGCTTGGGCGATATGAATCGCTTCAGCACTATCCTTCCGATAAGGAGAAGGAGCTATTTGATGCCTATAAAGCTGCGGAATCGACAGCCGAGATTGAGTCGTGCGTACAGCTTTTTTATAGCGAGATCCTGAGTAATGGTCCACTGGATGCTCAGAGCGTCTACGATTTGACGGTTAGGCTGCTCGTAGGAACGGAGAAGCGTGTGCTGGCTGAGGCAGAAAATGTTAGCGCATATGAGCAATTTGACGTGATGTCGATCGTGAAGCTTGAGACGCTGGAGGAAATTAAGCACTATGTCATTCACTTTCTCATCGGCTTGAAGGATGTGCTTACCCACAACCAGAAGGAGAGCCATCGCAGCATTATTAAAAAGACGATCCATCACATGGAGAAGGAGTGTCAATTTGCATCCTTGCAAAGCGTCGCACAGAAGGTTTATATGACGCCTACTTATTTGAGTTTGTTATTCAAGACGAATACGGGAAAAACGTTTATCGAGCATTTGACGGATATTCGTATCGATAAAGCGAAGGATATGCTAAAGAGCACCCATTTCAAAAACTATGAGGTAGCAGAGAGGGTCGGTTACCAAGATCCGCGATATTTTAGCCAAATCTTTAAGAAAAAGGTTGGGTTGTCGCCTAGCGAATATCGGGAATTCGTAGGGAAGTAGCTAATTTGAGAGAAAGAAGGACTCTATTGGCAGCGTTTCTGCCAACGGAGTCCATTTTTTTATAGCCTGACATCGCTCTGAGGGCCGTTTCGCTCATTTTTCCGCGCATCAGCAAGCTCTGACTCCCAGGTAAGATGGCGATATTCCACCGCAGCGTCATCATTTTCGAACCAGCTCAAGAAATCCGACCAAAGCGCAACATCCCATGCCGCATCAATCTGCGCCGTTGTATAGACGCTGTCGCGCAGCCGCACGAATCCGAACACGTCGCGCACTTGGGATTTTTCGGCTTGCACGACCGTAAGCTCGGCTAGGTGAGGCGGAATGAAGATGACGCCGGCAGGCGTTCCAAGCACGACGTCGCCCGGCATACAGATCGCTTTGCCAATTCGTGTCGGCACGTTCATGCCTACCATCGTAACATCCGCAATCGCAGTAGGGTCGCTGCCGCGATAGAATACGTTGATATTATCAATTTCAACGACCTGCTGGTTGTCGCGAATGCCGCCCCAAATGACCGCACCGCCGTGCTTCGTACGGGTTGAGATCGCAGTCGATAGATTCCCGCCGACGTATGTGCCGAGATGCACCTTATCGAACATGTCGACAACTGCGACATCGTCTTCAACCAAAGCATCAATGACCCATTGATTAAAGAAGCCTTTGCGCTCCTCTTGCTCATGCCCATAATTCAACAAGGTTTCATGCAAATCCGGGCGCTTCGGTACCATCACGGCAGTTACTGCGCGTCCGACCATGGTTTTATTAGGATGAATGATTTTGAAATCGCCTTCGAATTGAAAAGCATAACCTCTGTTCCAGAGAGGGCCCCAAGCTTCCTCCAACGTAATTTTGCGCATGCGGCGTAAAATATCCTCGGATACTTTAGGGCGTCCATTAGGGAAGCGTTCGCCCTCCCAAAGCGGCGTAAGCTGAATGATATCTTCCGGGTTGTCAAATTTCATCTGAGCACCTCTTTCGCGATAGTGTTGAAGGCTGGTGTGGCTTGCTTCGTAAGTCTATTGTTAGGGACATTCCCATATTTGTCGATGCGACTTTCTTAAGGCATTTTGCGGCAATCTATGAATTTTTCACACTATATAAAATCAAACGAATTCATAATTTCTTCCCCTTCATTCATGTAACCGCTTTCGTTTAAAGTAAGGGAACATTATCCACGAAGGGGGAGGAGATGATTGGAGTGAAGGCGGAGAGTTCGACAACGATTGCGTTAAATAGCAAGCCTGCAAGGTTGAAGCGAAAGCAAAAGGGTACAACAAACTTAGCCGGTTATATTTTTATATCCCCATGGCTGATCGGCTTTTTGCTGCTGACGCTCTGGCCAATCGCACAGTCGTTTTATTTGTCTTTTACCGACTATTCCTTGCTGGAGGACCCCGTATGGACGGGAACGGACAATTACGTCAAAATTTTCACGAGCGATGCCACCTTTACGAAATCGCTCGGCGTAACGTTTATGTTTGTCCTATTCTCGGTCCCGCTCAAGCTGTTTTTCTCGCTGATGGTCGCTTTGGCGCTTAACAAAAACATCCGTGGCATGAACATATATCGGACGGCTATTTATTTTCCATCCTTGATCGGAGGAAGCATAGCGGTAGCGGCGCTTTGGCGCAATATGTTCGGCATTGACGGTTATATCAACCAAGTGCTGGCTTGGTTTGGAGTCGAGGGAGTGGGCTGGATTTCCAATCCGGATACGTCGCTCGGCACGCTGATCTTACTCAATACATGGCAATTCGGCTCGACGATGGTTATTTTTTTGGCGGGGCTGAAGCAGGTTCCACAGGAGCTCTATGAATCGGCATCCGTAGACGGAGCAGGCAAGGTGAGGAAATTTATCAGCATTACGCTTCCGATGCTCTCGCCGGTTATGTTCTTTAATCTCGTGCTTGGCATTATCGGTTCCTTCCAAACGTTTACGTCTGCGTTCATCATTACGAAGGGCGGTCCGATTAATTCCACTTACATGTATGCGATGTTCCTTTATGAGAAGGCGTTCAAGCATTATCAGATGGGCTATGCGTCGGCGCTTGCTTGGATACTGCTGACGATTGTCGCGCTGCTCACGATCATTAATTTTGCAGCTTCGAAATACTGGGTATTTTACGAGTCGGATGGGGGGAAAACGAAATGAATTCGATGCGTTCCAAGCTGTCGAGCCATTTGTACCTAACCCTATTCTCCTTTCTGATGCTGTACCCCGTCATCTGGTGGGCAGGAGCTTCGCTTAAGAAGACGGAGGAGCTCAGCTTGCCGACGATCTGGCCTTCTAAGCCGATGTGGAGCAACTATTGGGATGGCTGGCATTTCTCATCCGAATATACGTTTGCTCACTTCTTCGGCAACACGCTGCTTATGGAGCTTGGCAATGTCCTTGGCGGCGTTGCTACGGCTGCGATTGTCGCTTACGGCTTCGGAAGACTAAACTTCAAGCTGCGCGGCTTCTGGTTTTCGATTTTGCTTCTTACGATGATGCTGCCTGGACAAGTAACGGTTGTCCCGCAGTACATCTTGTTCAATAAGCTCGGGTATGTCGACAGCTATGTGCCGCTTGTGCTCCCGCATTTTTTTGGGGGAGGGGCATTCTTCATCTTCCTGCTCGTCCAATTCATTCGCGGCATTCCAAAGGATCTTGATGAGGCTGCAACGATAGATGGGGCAAGCGTTTACGGCATCTTCTGGCGGGTGATATTGCCTTTGCTGAAGCCGTCGCTTGTAACGGTAGCGATCTTCACGTTTATTTGGAGCTGGGATGATTTCTTCGCGCAGGTGCTTTATTTAAGCTCCGTCGATAAGTTTACCGTCGGCTTGGCACTGCGGATGTTCATCGATCAATTCGACATTCAGTGGGGACAATTGCTTGCGATGTCCTTGCTGTCGATCTTACCTTCGGTCATTATCTTCTTCTTTGCACAGAAGCACTTTGTCGAAGGAATAGCGACTACAGGCCTAAAGGGGTAACGGCATTACATTTTACAAAGGTAAAGGGGATGCTCGAGGATGAAAAAAGGTTGGTCCATGGGAAAGGGCTTCGGATTGTTGATGCTGGCTCTGCTGTTAGTGTTGACTGCATGCAGTGGAGGAGGAGGCGGCAATGGGGGCGAGGAAACGAATGGCGGGGCGAATAGCTCGGCAAAGCCAGAAGACGAAGGCGGCAAAGAGACGGGCGGCAAAACGACGCTCAGCATGATGTGGTGGGGACCGGATGCCAGGCATGAGGCGACGAAGAAGGCACTCGATATTTACTCGCAGCAAAATGCGAACGTAACGTTCAAGCCGGAATTTATGGCATGGGATGCATTCTGGCAGAAGCTGCCGACTCTTGCCGCTTCAAAGTCCATAACCGACGTGCTGCAAATGGATGCTGCTTACCTCCAAGAGTATGTATCACGCGGCCAGCTGGAGGATCTCTCTGACATTGATCTAACCGGTATCGTTGATCCAACGGTCATAACGAATTTGCAAATCGACGGCAAGCTGTACGGCATTCCGCTCAGTCAAAATGCACAAGGCATTGCGTTCAATAAAGTGGAGCTTGAGCAATACGGCATCCCGCTTCCGCATAAGGATTGGACATACGATGAGTTTTTCCAGTGGGCAAGAGATGCGCGGGCGAAGCTGCCCGAAGGGAAATATCCAATTGGCGATACAACGACATGGGACAGCTTCAACTATTATCAGACCTCGATGGGCAAACCGCCGGTCATGTCGGATGGCGGCAAAACGTTCACGCTCGACAAGGATTTGTTTATGACCTTCTATCAAACGTATGAGGAGTTCCGGAAGGCGAAGATCGTGCCGCCTGCCGAGAAAGCTGCCGCGTTCCTTGAGAATGACCCGCAAGCCGACCCGATGGCATCCGGCGTAGTAATGACAAGAGGCGCTACAACAGGCTCTGTCAGCGCGCTTGAGCAGCTTATGCCTGGAAAGGTTGCAGTCGTGAACATGCCGGTTGGACCCTCTGGCGGCGGCTGGGCACAGTCTACCATCTTCTTGAGCGTCAGCGCGAATTCCAAAAACAAAGACGAAGCGAAAAAATTCGTGAAATGGTTCATTACCGATAAAGAAGCTGGTGCCGCTCTTAGCTTAACGCGAGGCATCCCGATTAATCCAGATGTGTATAAAGAGCTTGAGCCTAATCTTGAACCAAAGGATAAGCTGGGCAAAGAATTATATGATCTGTCGCTGGACAAAGCATTGCCGTTCTACCCGCCGGCAGCTGGGTTCTCGGAATGGGTCGATACGTACAAGAAGGAGATAGAGGCTGTTACGTTCGGCCAGCAATCCATTGAGGAAGCGTTCAACAAGATTGACAAGATGGGCAAGGAGCTTGCAGCGAAGGTAGCAGAATAAAAAACCAATGTTGAAAGTGAGGTTTTGCAGTTGCAATTAGCAGAAGTATTCCCGTCCCAGCCGTCTAGGCTATGGCATTTGGCAAAGCAGCTCAGCGTCGATCATGCTGTTGGAGGACTCCCATGGGAAGAGAAGCTTGAGAAGCCATGGGATTTGATGCCGCTTATCCGTATGAAGCAGAGGTTTGCCGACTCCGGGCTTGCGCTGTCCGTGATCGAATCGATGCCGCCGAGCAACGAAATCAAGCTTGGCACTGCGGGACGCGATGCCGAAATCGAAGTGTTTCAGCAGTTTATTACGAATATGGGTGCGGCTGGCATTCCCGTTCTTTGCTACAATTTCATGGCTCAGTTCAACTGGTTCCGAACGTCCACAACTACGCGCACGCGGGGCGGGGCACTCGTCTCGAGCTACGATCATAGCTTGATGCTGGATGCGCCGCTAACGGAAGCCGGGATTGTGAGCGAGGAGCAGCTTTGGGAAAATCTCCAGTACTTTATGGAGCGTATCGTACCGGTAGCGGAGCAGGCAAAGGTAAAGCTAGCGCTTCATCCCGATGATCCCCCGATTACGCCGATAAGAGGCGTATCACGCATCCTGACAAGTGCAGCAGCCTTGCAGCGCGCCATTGATTTAGTTCCCAGCGAATACAACGGGATTACTTTATGCCAAGGCACCTTGGCTACTGCCGGAGAACATATTCCGAGCGTCATTCGTCAATTTTCCAAGCAGAACAAAATGTTTTTCGTTCATTTCCGCGATGTCAAAGGAACGCCGGAGAAGTTTGAGGAAACCTTCCATGATGACGGGCAAACGAATATGCTGGAGGCGATGCACACGTACTACGAGGTCGGCTTTAACGGACCGGCAAGGCCCGATCATGTGCCGACGATGGAAGGCGAGGACAACGCTAATCCAGGCTATGAGCTGCTTGGCCGTTTATACGGAATCGGCTACATTCGCGGCTTGATGGAAGCAGCAGCTGCTGCTCAAGCGGCCAAAGGGACTGTGTCGAGCGGCAGCATTTAGAAGACGAGAGTGCAATAAGTAGAGAAACACCTTCAACTGCCGCTATTAAAGTGGTGTTGAAGGTGTTTTTTTGAAATTGAAAAAGGTAGTCAGATTCACAACGCAAAGAAGCGGAATGCCCTATAAGCATCCCGCTTCTATTAAGCTTGTTTAGCAACAATCAGCTCCAAAGCCGATCGTTGGAGTGGTAGTGATTCCAGTTGTCTGTGGAATCCCACAGGCCTGGAATTTTCGGATGGAGGTGCTGCGCCAAAACCTCGTCATTCAGATCGTCGATACCAAGACCCGGCGCATCGGTCATATGGATAAAGCCATTCTGGACAAGCTTCTTAGGGAGCTTGCTGCTAATGATGATGTCATCCCACCAAGGCACCTCGCAAGAGTGGTACTCAAGCGCCATAAAGTTCTCGGTAGCTGCGGCAACATGCGCGGCTGCCAGGCAAGCGATCGGACTCTCTGCCATATGGATCGCCATTGCAACGCCGTACTCCTGTGCCATGTCGCCGATTTTTTTCGTCTCCAAAATACCTCCAGTCGTCAGGACGTCTGGATGGATAACCGATACGCCGCCAGCTTGAAGAAGTGGTCGGAAGTTTTCCTTCAAATAAATATCCTCGCCCGTACAGATCGGAGTGGCAACCGCACGCGAGAGCTTAGCGTATTGCTCCGTATACTGCCATGGAAGCATATCCTCCATCCAAGCCAGATTGAATTTATCGACGCGCCGTCCAAGCTTAATGCAATCCTCAAGGCCGATATGTCCGAAATGATCGACAGCTAGCGGAACCTCATAGCCGATTACAGCGCGCACATCCGCAACGTACTGCTCGAGCATATCGAGACCTTTTTCCGTTACATGAATCGCGGTGAAAGGGTGGGGGATGTT
Source organism: Paenibacillus sp. Y660 (assembly GCF_057221575.1). Lineage (NCBI taxonomy): Bacteria > Bacillati > Bacillota > Bacilli > Caryophanales > Paenibacillaceae > Paenibacillus > Paenibacillus sp. Y660. The sequence goes on from NZ_JBXBBJ010000017.1 coordinate 11,221, forward strand.
GTGGATGTCATAGTGCTGATTCCGAATATTACGAATTTCATCCTCTGTGAGCGTATCATGATTGTTGCTGTAGCGGTTTTTGGAGATGCTGCGCATTTCCTCCAAGAAGCCGATCGGAGCGCTTAACGTGCCGGGCTCGTTAATAATTTGACCGATGCCAAGATCCATCTTGAGGAAGGAGAAGCCTTCCTCCATACGCTTCTTAAGCGCTAAGCCCATAGCTGTGCCTGTATCTTTGCCGACTACCTCGGTGTCGCAGTACATGCGGATTTTTTCGCGGAACTTGCCGCCGAGCATTTGATAGACCGGTACGCCGTAAGCCTTGCCCGCCAAATCCCATAAAGCGATTTCGAGTCCGCTAACGCCGCCGCCTTGCCTCGCATGCCCGCCAAACTGCTTGATACGGCGAAACAGCTTATCGATATTGCATGGATTCTCGCCGAGCAAACGACCCTTCAACATTTGTGCATACACTTTATCTGCTCCGTCGCGCACCTCGCCAAATCCGACTAAGCCTTGATTGGTGAACACTTTAATCAAGCTGCTATGAAATGGACCGCCAACTATATCAGTAAACCTGATATCGGTAATGCGAAGCGTAGACGGACTTGAGTGGGTACTGACATGAGCTAGCGTTTCCTCATAGGATTGGTTATTGGACATGAAAATTCACTCCTTGTTTGTTAGTGTACAAATCATTCATCAATACAGACTCAAAGCAGCATGCTGCCGCCATCAAGCCTAATCGAAGAGCCGGTCATAAACTCGCTTTCATCCGATGCTATAAAACAAACGAGCTGCGCTACATCAAGCGGACGGCCGACGCGGCCAAGCGGAAACTTGTCACGAATCGAGCGGCTCGTTTTTTTATGCTTCTCAATGTCCTCGGCCGTCATAATCGGCTTGGACTCGCGAGCGCTTTGCTTGCCGACGTCAACTGCGCCAGGCTCGATCGTATTGACGCTAATTCCATACTTTGCAAGCTCAATCGCGCTTTCTCTGCCGAGCATGCGAATACCACCTTTTGTCATGGAATAAACGACGTCGAAATCAGTAGGGCGCTTGCTGTGAACAGAGGACATATTTATAATTCTGCCGGACTGCTTCACTTTCATATAAGGGAGTACAGCCTGCATGTTTTGCCAATAGCCCTTCAGATTGATGCTCATCATGCGATCGAACGAAGACTCGTCATGCTCGAAAAAGTCAAAGTTCAACTGAAGAGCGGCATTATTGACTAGAATGTCAATTCCGCCATAACACTCCGCAACCGTTTCGACCATTCGCTCAATATCTTGCTTATGCGCTACATTAGCTTGCACGATCATTGCACTGCCGCCAAAGTCATCAATTTGCTGCTTCGTGTCAAGTGCGCCGGCGTCGCTTTGATTGTAATGAACGGCAACCTGTACGCCGCGGCGCGCTAACTCAATGGCCACACCTTTGCCAATTCCCGTTCCGGCACCGGTAACTAAAGCTATTTTTCCTGCAATGCTCATCCAGCACCTCCATACCGGCGGTTAAGGCCGCTTCATTTTAAAATTCATGTAATGCAGCAGAAAGCCGCCATCGAGTCTAATATCTGATCCGTTGATATAGCGAGCCTCGTCCGAGGATAGGAACGAGACAAGCTCTGCCAAATCATCATGACTGCCTAATAAAGCATGAGGAACTTTATATTCGTAATCGTTATACAGCGTAGAAATGGTGCTTTGAAATATTTCGTCATCACCGTCCAGCGGGCCTAATTCGATCGTATTCACGCTGACGCCGAAACGGCCAAGCACAAGGGCAGCTTCCTTTGCGAGCATTTTAACCGCGCCTTTCGAAATGCTGTAGGTGAAGGCGGAGCCAGTAGGCTTCTCGGCATGAATAGAGGAGACGAAAATGACTTTTCCCGATTGCTTTCCCATCATTTGCTTGCCAACTGCTTGCGTACAAATAAAGGCGGACTTGGCATTTACAGCGACGCTATGTACAAATTGCTCTTCATCGCCAAATTCAATCGTACTTTGATAAACCTGATTATTGTTGTGTATGAGAACGTCCACTGTGCCCAGCTGCTGTTCAGCGAATTGCAGCATCTCCGTGACCTCTGCGCTGTTGCAAAGGTCAATATTGACGACGATCGCTTGCAAGCCGGCCTCTTGAATCTGCTTTAATTCCTCAGTAAGCGCTGACCCTCCCGAATAGCTGTTCAAAATAAACGGAGCACCACTTTGCGTCAATCGTTTAATGATCGCTTTACCGCTGCCGCTGTCTGAATCCGTTATAAAAACCAGCTTTTTTTGCAATCGAAACGATCCCCTCCATCCATAAAGACATAGGCTTCATAAAAAGCTCTTGTAGCTTTATATTAGTAAGTTGACCATCGCATGGCGATGCCGTAAAGTTATGATTTTGTTTGTTTTTTTGCAAACGTCGTTCAATCTCTCGAATCGTGTTAAAATAGGGATATAATGCCAATTTATTAATTTGGAGATCACGCCGATCCCAATAATATGGAATAGGAGAGAATGATGCACAAGCCCATTAAGAGAAGCCCATTTCGCATTTATGCGGGTACCAAATATTATCGGCTCAAACGATACTGGAGCTGGTTCACAGGCAGCAAGAAGTACACGAAGCGAATCACGAATAACGATTTATTGCCGCATGTTATTGCTGAGCATCGTACACCGCTCACCAGACAGCTGAAGGAAGTGGATCAATGGCTGCAGCATAACAAAGTGAAAAACCTGCAAATAGCGGCAAAGCGATTAAACCATATTCTGATCAAACCCGGAGAAACCTTCTCTTATTGGCGCTTAATAGGCAATCCTACGAAAAGCAAAGGGTACGTAGACGGCATGATTTTGTTCTATGGACGTGTTGTCACGGGAGTAGGGGGCGGCTTGTGCCAGTTGTCTAATTTAATCTATTGGATGACCTTGCATTCACCGCTTACGGTTACTGAGAGGTACCGGCATAGCTATGATGTTTTTCCTGATTCGGGACGCACGCAGCCTTTTGGCAGCGGGGCAACCTGTGCGTACAATTATTTGGACTTGCAGATCGAGAATCAGACTCAGCAATGCTACCAATTAGTCGTTTATTTGACGGATACGCACCTTGTAGGGGAATGGCGATCAGTTGCGTCAGCCGTTAATACCTATCAAGTCTACGAAAAGGAACACTGGATTACACAAGAGTTTTGGGGAGCGTACATAAGACATAATACGATTTACCGGAAAGTGTTCGATGCGGACCAGGAGCTGCTTTCAGACGAGTTTATTACTGAAAATCATGCCATTATGATGTATGAGCCGCTATTGACTGCTGGAAATTCCATTGCGAACGAAAGCAAGTAATTTAACGAATTTAAGGAGGTTATCAATGTCGAGAGCAAGAAAAACGATTCTATTCTCTTTAATTGGTCTATTAATTGTTCTCATTTATGTGCCTGTCTTGATCAGCTACGCGAACTATCGCTCGATAAAGATAAACAATGATAACGCTGATCAATTTATACATCATTTAGGGGCCGTCATACAGCAAAAAGATTCGTTTGAAATGACGGAAGTAGCGACTTTCGATTGGGATCACATGTATATATTTCAACCTTATCTCTCACGCGACGAGATGGAAAAGGCAACGGGGACGAAATGGACAACGGAAACTTCTTATTTCGCTTATTTGGAAAATGAATTTTTTATGGGGGATTTTCCTTTGCTTGATGAATCCATTCATAAGCTCGTGTTTGTAAAATCCGACAAGGTCGTGCTAGATGTAACGCTTGACCGATTCATAGCCGATTTTACATCGAGCGATCGGAGGATTGAAAGATCGGATTCCAAGTTTATTATTTCGAGGACGAAGGATCATTTTAATCGGTTAAGCAATGCAAGCATGAATGACTGAATAGCGATTTCAAAGCCATATAAAAGCCATTAAAAAATAGTGAGACAGTCTAGAAAATACGCTTTTGTGATCTAGACTGTCATAGCTCTTATTCTCTAGGGAATAAGAGCTTTTTTGTGTCTATATAAAAGCTCCAAAAACGTGACGATAGCCAAGTGGAATTAGTTTAATTTTTTCTCATAATTAGCAAATGCACGGAAAGCAGGTTAAAAACTCGTCTTTTGGAGGAGGCATCGACATATAATCTTCACAGACCGTCCACTTTTTGTTTGTACCTGCGAATTGTTGCCATCTCATTTATATCGCAATAGGCATATTTCAATAACTTAAGGGAGTGGTACTATTATGCGTAAAAAGTTAAATCAGCAATTGTTCGTTTACCTGCTTATTTTATCGTTAATCATAACACTAGGCATGTATGTGAAACCTTTAGATAACGACTCTAAGGAAGGTTCGGTCGTTCATTCGCAGGAGATCATTGAACCAGTAGTTAGCAACATCCTGCTTACTGACGCAAGCGAGTCCCCAAGCCCAGATCCAATCGCAGCTTCCATCGCTTCACCCATACCCTCACCGATACCCAATCCTTCCGATACCGGAGCACCGATTAATAAGGTCGTAGAGCCTCCAGTTACCTCACCAAATACGCAAACACAATCAATTGAAACACCTTCAGTTGCAAAAGAGCAATCGCATACATATGAGGTTACCGCATATTTTCTAAACGTACGGACCAAACCAAGCGCAAAATCGAGCATCATAAAGGTCATCGAGCAAGGCACAACCGTGCAAGTAACAGCAGCAGCCGATAATGGCTGGCTTGAGCTTCAAGATGGAGGATATATTCATGGCGGTTATGCCAAAGAAGTGAAAGAGAAAGGGAAAGTATCAATTTTATCTCTTCCGGCCGCAAGCCATCGTCAACCGACAAACGCATTTAACGATAGCAGCATGGAGAGCGCGCTGCAATCCGAAAGTATAGATGAAGAAGCTGTGGAAGTAGAAGAGGAAGAGGAGGAGCTTGGCAAGCCCACCTCGATCGTTAAATCGGACTCCGGCCTGACGGAGGAGCATATATCTAAAATATTTGAAGGCACCGCGCTATCCGGGCATGATTTGGAACAAGCTATCCTTGAAATTGAAGAGGAATATGGCATAAACGCTTATTTCACGATTGCCGTCATGAAGCTGGAGAGCGGCAATGGCAAAAGCAGATTAGCCAAGAGCAAAAATAATTTATTTGGCTTAAATGCGATAGATGGCGATAAGTACAACAAAGCGTTCAGCTTTAAAACAAAAGGAGACAGCGTTCGAAAATTCGGACAGCTCCTTTCCAAAAACTACGTCGGCAAAGGACTGACCACGATCGAGAAGGTCGCGCGCAAATATTGCCCCGCCAACTCGAAATGGTCTGGCTTAGTAAAAAATATAATGAAAAGCGATTTTCGAAAGCTGTAACTTGGCATTTTATGATCAAATATGGTATTTTCATCTTCTAGGCAACTTACGTAGAGGATACATAGGAGGTCACCAGCATGAGTGAAACCGTTCAAAAAATGCCGTTCGGCTATGAGCCGCCAAAGGATGAGCGCAAGGGTACACTCGTCTATTATGATTCCTTCGAGCATACGACAGAAAGGGAGCTTGATCTTGCGGCTTACCTTGCAAAGGAACGATTATTTATTAAGCTTGTTCTCTATCCCTTGCATGAGCAAAGCGTAAAGCGAATGTCAAAGGAAGAGGTAAGTCCCTTTTATAAACGTGAGGATAAGCTGCATGAATGGAAGAGGGAGCGGGGTGAAGCAAATGTTGTCGTCGAGAGGCTCGAGGTTAAACGGAAAAAGTATACGCCAATCGATTCTGCATTGAGACATTTGGCGGAAACCTATCCGAAGCCGCTGTTTCTGCTCATGACCGGAGAGACAGCCAACTTATTCGCATCCTTTTCCTCCTTTGAGGAATGGATCGTCAAAATTAGATTGCTGTTAATGGAGGAGCCGGAAAGGCTTCATCCGCGTCTTCTGCAATATAAGCATCGCTGGGAGTCCATTATCAACAAATGATTGGTTTATTATGAAGCAGTAACAACAAAGAGCTGCCCATGCGATCACCTCGCCGGGCAGCTCTTTGTTGTTACGCCTGCCGGTTAGCCAGTAGAAGGGCTGTTAGGCACATGGCCTTTCTGATTGCGATTCGCCTCAGTTGATTCAGCCAAGTTATTTTCCGCTTCTTGGGAGCTTGCTTCAAACGCCTGATTTTTGCTTGGAATCGACTTATTTTTATTGCGAGCCATCGTATGACCTCCAAACGCTTGATTGCCCAATACTATGAGGCAAGATTAGGTTAACCAAGTTCGCCCAAAATCATGTTGTTCTGCAAATGACAAAAAAAGACCGTACTTCGAAGTCGAAGCAAGGTCTTCCAATTGCATGAACACATTATTTTACGCTGACCACATGCTCCTCGCATGCAGTGGAGCAAAAGCCGTTTTTTGTTTCTTCACATTCTTTGCACACGATGTGCTGAAGATGGCAGGAATCGTCCGCACAGTTGATGTACGTATCCGCCGGCTGCTCGCAGTGGTGGCATTTTCCAACGACGACTGCTTCATCCGTCTGGTTGATTACAACCGATGTTCTTTCATCAAAGACGTAGCATTTGCCATCGAACAGTCTGCCTTGTACTTCCTCATCCTTACCGTACGTGACAATGCCGCCTTCTAGCTGATAAACGTCACTAAAGCCTTCGCTCATCATTACGCCAGTGAGCTTCTCGCAGCGAATGCCGCCCGTACAGTAAGTAAGAATCGGCTTGTCTTTGAAATCAGCCATATTCTCGCGAAGCCATTTCGGAAATTCCTTGAACGTCTCCAGATCAGGTCTGATCGCATTGCGGAAATGTCCAAGATCATATTCGTAATCGCTTCTGCCATCAAGCACGATAACATCTTCTCTTTGCAAATACTCATGAAACTCTTTAGGAGATAGACGAGTGCCGCTAAATGTATTCGGATCTAAAGGCTTATCATAACGAAGCGTAACAAGCTCTTTCTTGTAACGGACAAATATTTTTTTGAAAGCATGCTGATCGGCTTCATCTACTTTGAATACAATGTCCGAAAATAGCGGGTTAGCGCGCAAATCCTCCATGTATTTCTCCGTTTGCTCGATCGTTCCTGACAGCGTACCATTAATGCCTTCATCCGCAATTAAAATACGGCCCTTCACGTTTAATTGCTTGCAATAGGCAAGATGCTCGGCAGCAAATTGCTCCGCATCCGGTATGGTTACAAATTTATAATACAATAAAATTCGAAATTGATTATTGTCGCTCATCGCAGTCTTTCCTTTCCCGTAAACAAATAAAAACCATACTATATTATAGTTGACTCTTCGCATTAATTCAACAGATAACATTTTCAAAAGCAAAAAAAGGATTCGAATGATGCTTTCCAACTTAACTAAGGCGTCTTTATTGATGGCTATGCGCATAATCATGGAGCCGTGGAAATTTTTTTCACCCAATGGCATGCGATTTTGTACAGCAGATTTCTTGAATGCGCCATCTGGATAGCCGGATTAATCGTGAATGCCAAGAAACAAACCGGCTCCACGTGGCGGAAAGCCATTCCAGCAGGGTATGAGCTTGGATTGCTTGGTGTCGTCATTTTTCTTACAGGCGGACTATGCGATATGGTTTGGCACATCATTTTCGGCATCGAAGTAGACATTGAAGCTTTGCTAAGTCCATCCCATCTTGCGTTAATGTTGGGTGGAATCATGATCTTAACAAGTCCATTTCGAGCAGCATGGAGGGAGCATAACCACAGCGCTAAGATAGGCATTCAAATCGCGCATGCAGGACAAAACATTTAAATACACCCTTTGGTGCACTACGGCAGAGCATACTGATTAATAGAAAGAAGAGCCTCTCTGCAAGCGGAGAGGCTCTTTCCTGTTTATTGGAGCAGAGAGAGAAATCGATTGGCAACTAGCGATAATGAAGCGTCTCGTCTGATGGCGCAGCCAACGGAACGTTTTGGAATCGGTTCAATCGTAGGCAATTGCAGCAGCTTCCCGTCATCCAGCTCCTGCTTGACGAACGATTGTGTGACGAAGGCTGCACCGTAGCCTCGCCCAGCCAGCTCGATGAGCATGTCCATGCTGCTGAGCTCCATATCGGCATCAGCATCAACGCCTTGGGAGGAGAACCACTGCTCGACAAATGCTCTTGTGCTGCTTCCTGCAGAGAGCAGAAGCAGCGGAATTTGGGAAAGCGCAAAAGCCGTTAAAGGCTCAACCGCCAAATGGCGATAGGCCTGTCCGACAACGAAGCAGCTTTGAATATCCGTAAGGTGATGTACATCAAGCTCAGGATCAGAAGTAGGCAAATGGACAAGCCCTATATCAATTTGACCAGACTTCAGACGTGCCCGAATATCCGATGTTTTTCCTTGGGAGAGACGGATTCTCACGGCGGGATGCTCAGCATGAAACGTATCCAGAAGCGGGAGAAGCAAATGCTTGATAATAGGTCCGCTTGCGCCGATTCGAAGCTCGCCAGCAGAGAGATTTTTGAGTGATTGCAGCCTGTTTTCGCCCGCTTGCAGCGCGGAGAATGATTTTTCGACATAATCGAGTACTTCCATGCCTTCGGGTGTAAGCTTCACGCCTTTGGAAAGCCGGTCAAACAGCTTCACCTCAAGCTGTGCTTCCAATTGCTTAATGGCATAGCTGACCGAAGGCTGTGTAATATGCAGCTCCTGCGCCGCTTTCGTTAAATTGCCTAATTTCGCTGTGTGCAAAAATATACGATACCACTCCATACTCATTTGCATGATATCAAACCTCTCTATGGCAAAGTTCTTATATTTTGATTTCATTTATTTCACTCTCAAAATTATAATGGACATAATACGAATGCGTCAAAGCAGAGTCCAGGGAGGAACACGAAATGGCAGGTAGCACGTACGGAAGCAGCTTTAAAATAACAACCTTTGGCGAGTCGCATGGCGAGGCGGTAGGCGTCATCGTAGATGGCGTAACGCCAGGCGTCGAGCTGGATGAACAATATATTCAGACACAAATGGATCGAAGGAAGCCTGGTCAATCCTCGGTGACTTCGCCGCGTAAAGAATATGATGTGATCAGCATTCTATCAGGCATGTTCGAAGGCAAAACGACGGGAACGCCGCTATTCATTATGCTTCACAACAAAGATATGAGGCCAGATGCTTATAGCGATATTCAGTATTCCTTTCGTCCAGGGCATGCCGATTATACGTATTTGAAAAAATACGGCATTCGCGATCACCGCGGAAGCGGGAGAGCGTCGGGAAGAGAGACGGCAGGACGTGTTGCAGGCGGAGCGGTTGCTCGCAAGCTGCTCGAAAATAAAGGCATAAGCGTCGTCGCCTACACGAAGGAAATTGGCGGCATCAAATGCGAAACCTATCATGAGGACGAAATCGAGAAAAATGCCGTGCGGGCATGCGATCCGGAAGCAGCTCTTCGCATGATTGAGAAGATCGAGCATTTAGCTTCGGTGGGGGATAGCTGCGGCGGTATCGTTGAATGCAGAATAAGAGGGGTTCATCCCGGCATTGGCGAGCCTGTATTTGATAAGCTGGACGCGGAGCTTGCGAAGGCTATGCTGTCGATTGGCGCTGTTAAAGGCATTGAATTCGGCGCGGGATTCGCGGCAGCCGATATGCTTGGCAGCGAGCATAATGACGAAATGAGCAAAGACGGCTTTTTAACGAACAACGCGGGCGGCATCGTTGGCGGTATCAGCACGGGAGAAGAGATCGTGTTTCGGATAGCGGTTAAGCCAACCTCATCCATTTCTTTGCCGCAGCATACGATTGATATTCATGGGCAGGAAAAAATGATTGAAACGATCGGCCGTCATGATCCTTGTATTTGTCCGCGCATCATTCCGGTCGTCGAAGCGATGGCTTGTATCGTAGTCGAAGATCTCATTAAGCGTCAGGCTGCCATGCATGAATAACCTTGAAAGGGCTAGCTGCGGCTAGCCTTTTATTACTTTTTGCGGTCTGCACGCTCATTCATCTTCTTATGATATGCTTATAGATGACGAATGCCGAGGGGAGTATGTTAATGCAACCAACTGTGTTTATTGATCGCAAGGTGCCAAATGAGGTCGAAGCGTACATAGCCGAGCACTGTATCATCGAGAAATGGGAACAATCGACCGCAATACCACGAGAGCTGCTTCACGAGAAACTCGCAAATGCAAACGGCTTGCTGACAGCAGGAATGACAATTGATGCCGACTTGCTCGAGCACGCTCCTAAGCTGAAGGCAGTTAGCAGCATCAGCGTGGGGTATAACCATTTTGACCTTGCAGCCATGAAGGAACGAGGCATTATCGGAACGAATACGCCTTATGTATTGAACGATACAGTTGCGGATCTCGCGCTCGCCCTCATGCTTGGAACGGCTAGACGTGTCGCTGAGCTCGACCGGTACGTGAAGGATGGCCAGTGGAAACGAGGTGACGGCGCAAAGCTGTTTGGGGTAGATGTGCATCATGCTAAGCTCGGCATCATCGGCATGGGCCGGATCGGCGAGGCTGTAGCAAGGCGTGCAAAGTTTGGCTTTGACATGGATGTAGTCTATTTTAACCGGAGCCGCAAGCCAGAAGCCGAAGAGAAGCTTGGCGTACGTTATTCGGAATGGAATGAGCTGCTCGCTTCTTCTGATTTTGTTGTGATGCTTGCGCCTTTAACGGCAGAGACGACCAAGCTTATTGGACATAATGAATTTAAAAAAATGAAGCCGTCCTCGATATTTATAAATATTTCGCGTGGCCAAACGGTTGATGAGCAGGCTTTGGTCGAGGCGCTTCAATCGGGAACGATTGCTGCTGCTGGCCTTGATGTATATGAGAAAGAGCCGATTGATGCTGATCATCCGTTCCTTCAAATGGCTAATGTACTGACATTGCCGCACATTGGCTCAGCTACAGCTCAAACGAGGTTTGATATGGCGATGCTAGCTGCGCAAAATCTAGTTAGCGCATTAACTGGGCAAACGCCAACATGCATGGTGGACGAATTAAAATAAAACGAATGGAATCATTCTTTTCTTAATCGATCAGTTCTAATAGCTAATCCATAGTACAATCGTTCATATACCTCTAGCTTTTACTTTGAAATAGGAGTTGTGCGAAAAATGACAATGGAAAGGCCTTGCTGCGAATGAAACCGCTTCTCATTGGATCAACAGGAAATACCGGTCAATATATTCTCCGATTTTTGGCGGACAACGATATACGTCCTAAGCTGTTTGTACGCTCTCCTGAACAGGCGGAGGCTGGAAGCTGCCTTGGCGACGTTCGAAAGGAACAGGATGTACGGGAGGCAATGACAGGCGTTGACAGCGTTATTTGTTCGTTAAACACGGAAGGCAATGGCACGCTCATTAGTGGAATGGAGCATGTCATCGCTGCTATGGAGAAGCTTAAGCTAAGCAGGCTCATCACGATTGGAACGGCTGGCATCCTGCAAAGCGAGCTGCAGCCCAAGCTGCTCAGATACCAATCGGTTGAAAACAAAAGAGTAAGCCACGATGCCGCAAAGGAGCATGAGCAGGTTTATCTGGCATTAGCAAAAACGGATTTGCGCTGGACGATCATTTGTCCCACGAGACTTGTTCATGCAGAGCAAACAGGTGTTTACCGCGTTCAAAAGGATGTTCTGCCTAGCGGAGGATCGCAAATATCCTTTGCAGATACGGCTGAGCTTGCGGTTTCCGCCTATTTGAATGGCAGTTTTGTCCGCGAACGTGTAGGTATTTGCTATTAATCGCACGCATGCTGCAGCCAAAAAACCTGAAATCCTTGTGGAGGACTTCAGGTTTTTATTTTGATATGAATTATGTTTGATTCAATTTCAGCACTTCAACCCGGTTGGAGAAAAAAGTCGCACCGCCGCCCATGTCCGCTAACCGCTGAGGCGTTAGTGCATTAACCGCTTGATGACCCTTGCGATCATCATCCCACCATAAGCCTTGCGTAACGAGCACGCCTGGCAGCACATCGCTGCCGACTCGGAGCGTCATTTCAACCTCGCCGCGATCGTTGCGAATTTTTACGCGTTCCCCGTTCGAGAGACCAAGCGCTTCTGCATTCTCATGATGCATGTGAAGGATCGGCTCCTTCTCCAGCTTCTGCAGACGTTCCTGGTTGGCAAACGTCGAGTTGATGAAGCTGTGGTTCGGACCTGACGTCAGCCAAAACGGATAAGTTTCCGGCTCGCGCAATGGCGTATAATCCGGAACAGGAGGCAGGCCGTTCTTAAGCATCGCTTCAGAATAAAGCTCAATTTTCCCGGAAGCCGTTGGAATCAATGACGTAAGCGGAGGGAGCTCATGGTTCCCCGCTTTCATCCACGTATTTTTTTTCAGCTCATCGAATGTGATGCCTTTAAGGAACGGATTGTTTTCGCTATCCAGCGCTTCGCTAATCATTTGCTCCTCAGTAATGTCAAATACCTCTGCCTCGAAGCCTAGCTTAAGCGCCAATTCCTTAAAGAGCGTAAAGTTGGATTTGCACTCGCCGACAGGCTCCATAATAGGCTGGTGCAGCTGTAAATAAAGATGCCAATAGGATGTGTATAAATCCATATTTTCAAAATGCGAGGTAGCCGGCAGGACGATGTCCGAATATTTGCAGGTGTCTGTTAAAAATAAATCATGCGTGACCGTAAAGAGATCACTGCGCATAAGACCCTCTCTTACACGGTTCTGATCCGGTGCAACGACAGCCGGATTGCTGTTATAGACGAACAGCATCTGAACCGGCGGCGTCAGCTCGAGTAGCGCATCGCCAAGCTGATTCATGCTGACGGTGCGGACATCCGGATCTGGCAATAAGTCGGGCCGCTCGATTTTCTCGCCGTTAAGACGCGAATACCAGCTGTTTCCCTTCATGGCTCCGCCTCCGCGAACGCCCCATTGACCGGTTAGCGCCGGCAAGCACGAAATCGTTCTAACGATCATGCCTCCGTTATCGTGATGCTGCAGTCCATTGCCAATCCGAATGAAGGAGGGAGAAGTGGTTCCATAAAGGCGGCCAAGCTCCTCAATCTCCGCTGCAGGTACACCCGTGATTGCCTCTACACGCTCAGGCGTATATTCGGCTGCTTGCTTTGCAAGCTCTTCATAGCCGAGTGTATGCTTCTCGAGAAATGCTGCGTCCGCAAATCCATCACGAATGATGACATGCATCATGCCAAGCGCAAGAGCGGCATCGGTTCCCGGTCGCACATGGATGAACTGATCAGCCCATGCCGAGGTGCGGTTGCGATGAACATCGATATGAATAATTTTCGCGCCGTTTTTCCGAGCTTCCGTTGCCAGCATCGTCTGATGCATATTAGTCGACACCAAGTTGCAGCCCCAAATGATAAAAAGCTTCGTATGCACCGTATCCTCTGGATCAATGCCGATGGAGCCGCCCATGGTATACGAATATCCAGCAGAGCCGGCAGCGTTGCAAATCGCCCGATCGAGCTGGCTCGCTCCGAGGCGGTGGAAAAATCGACGATCCATGCCTTCAGCATTAAGAACACCCATATTGCCATAAAAGCTGTATGGCAAAATCGCTTCCGCACCATGCTCTGCGATGATGCTCTTCATTCGTTCTGTAATCTCTTCGTAAGCTTCCTCCCATGTGATTCGCTCGAATGAAAGCGTGCCCTTCGGACCTGTACGGCGCATCGGATAGAGAAGGCGCTCTTGATGGTAGACCCGATCATTCAATTGTCTAACCTTGTTGCATATCGCTCCGCGAGTGACGGGATGCTCCGTATCGCCTGTAATTTTAGTTATTTTCCCTTCCTCGAAGGTAACGCTAAGCCCGCAAGTGTCGGGGCAATCGAAGGGGCATACGGAACGAACCGTTCCATCCATTGTAGCTGCGATCATATGCGTATCACTCCATCCTATATCCAAAATCATGTCTATTTATCATACCATAGCTGCTTCTGTTTTTTGATCCCTCTTGCATGAGAGGCCTAGTTACTTTTGACAAGCCCATTTTTTCAGATAAATAACCTATTGACAGTACCTGACTTGTCATGTAATATTCACTATGGTAAACACGTATCCGCACAACTAAATATTTCGTATAACCTCACGGATTTAGAGCTTGAATAGGGTGAGGGTTTCTACGGGAAGCCTTAACTTCCTAACTACGAATATGTGATCATTTGAGAATGATCCTGTATTCGTCGTTAGGATTTTTTTTGTGCGTTCATATGTTGGTTTGCTAGGAACTGAAAGGGGAATTGGACAAATGAAATACATTTTATCGGTTTTTCTAGGTGCTGCCAGTTACGGCATCTTATCTACGATCGTCGTACTCGCATATGGGAATGGCTATGAGCTGGGCGAGGTTGTTGGCAGCCAGCTATTGACAGGTTTTATCCTTGCATGGGCGCTTGCCTTGTTTATGAATTGGCGCAAAAAGCGGAGCACAGGAGCAAGTAATGGTGTGGGCGCTAATATGGTTAAGACCATGCCAAAATTAACTTGGAAGCAAAGATTAATTCTTATGGCTGCAGGTATGCCGACTGCAATAACCGGCTTGCTTTATTATCAATCGCTTCGATACATTCCGGCGTCACTGGCTATTATTTTATTATTTCAATTCACATGGATTGGCGTATTGATTCAAGCGATTGGACAGCGGAAGCGTCCAAATGGCATTATGTTCTTCACGATTGCGATCCTATTCGGCGGAACGATGCTTGCTGCCGGCATCATTGAGCAAGGGACCGGCAAGTTTAATGTAATGGGCGTCATTCTTGGCCTTTTATCGGCCGTAAGCTATTCGCTATTCATACTATTTAGCGGCAAAGCCGTTCCAGCCGTACATCCCGTTTACCGCAGCGCGTGGATGATTACAGGCGGAATGGTGCTCGTATTTATTTTATTCCCGCCGACTTTTTTGTTTAATGGACTGATCATGGGCGACTTGATGCTTTACGGATTTTTGCTAGGCATGTTCGGCGCATTTATTCCGCCGGTTCTATTCGCGGTAGGAGTGCCGCATATCGGAGAGGGAATGGCTGGCATACTTGGCGCTTCGGAGCTTCCGGTAGCGGTATTGCTATCCTCCTTTGTCCTTAATGAGCATGTGAGCGCGCTGCAATGGATTGGCGTAATCGTCGTTCTCATTGGCGTTGCTCTTCCCGAGCTGTTGAAGCGAAGAAGACGTTTAAGTTTGCAATAACCCGCAGCGACAGAAGGGGCCGCCCCAAAAGTAATATACTCGCTGGGAAATTAGCTCGCTTTGAATGGTATGTTGGAAGTGAAAAATAGCGGTACAGGGGGCTATTCCTGTACCGCTATTTTTCTAGTCAGGTCTATGGTTGCTTGGCTTCATGAGATTGTGTGTGGGAAAGCGAGCGAAAGTCTCCCCAGCTCCAGGTTTACCTATGGCAAGCCACGAAGCAGAAATCGGCGGAATCCCCGGTTCTTCTGTAGTCTCGGGTTCAATCATTCATGGGGCTGACAGCCCCTTTTTATTTTGCTAAAGGGAACTGAATAACGGAGCCAATAATCATGAATAATAAATAATCATTTGCTACCGAATGGGATAATAGCCAGGCAGGAGGAACATTCATGCAATATGACTGTATAATTGTCGGCGCAGGCTTTGCAGGCTTGCAAGCTGCCATACAATTAGGAAGATATCGTCATAACGTAGCTGTAATTGATGCCGCTGAAGGTCGATCGACCTTATGCAGAAGCTACCACAACCTAATCGGCTTTCCAAATGGCGTTAGCGGAACGGAGCTTCTGGCATCTGGAAAAAAACAAGCCGAACAGTTGGGCATTCGTTTCATTAAAGCTGTTGTCGCTCGAGCAGCAGGTGAGGAAGAGGGCTTGCTGCTTCATACGTCTGATGAGCAGAGCTTTCGCTGCAAAAGGCTTCTGCTTGCTACGGGAGTAAAGGATCGTCTGCCGAATTTTCCAAACCTTATCCCTTGCCTCGGAATAAGCGCCTACATATGTCCGGATTGCGATGGCTATGAAGTAGCCGATAAACAAACGCTCGTGCTCGGAGCAGGAAATGCTGGCGCGAATATGGCGCTGACCCTTATGCACTGGACCAAGGATCTTATCTACGTCAATCATGAGCGAACACCTATTGATTATGATCTGCGCAATCTGCTTGCAGATAAAGGAATTCGATACATAGAGCAATCGATCCGTACCGTACTAGCTGAACAAGCTCAGTTCAAAGGTGTCATCCTTGAAGATGGCTCAACCCATGCATGCGGGCGTTGCTTTGTCGCCTTCGGGGGAAATGAAGTGCGCTCCGGCATTGCAAAGCAGCTAGGAGCAGAGCTGATCGACAATAAGCATATCGTCGTTGATCCGCGAAGTAAACGTACAAGCGCTAAGCATGTATGGGCGGCAGGTGACGTCACCGCTCACTCCGAGATGGTTACCATCGCGATGGGTGACGGCAGTCAAGCCGCCATTTGGATTCACAAAAGCTTAATCGCTACATCGAAGTAATCACCTTGTCGATAATTCCGTATTCCAACGCCTCCTCAGATGACATATAATAGTCACGATCCATATCTTTTTCGATTTTTTCTAAAGGCTGGCCGGTTTTCTCGGCAGAAATTTGGTTTAATTTTGCCCGAATGTTCAGTATCCGGTTGGCACTGATTGCAATGTCGCTGGCCTGGCCTTGAACGCCGCCGTGAGGCTGGTGAATCATAATTTCGCTGTTAGGCAAAGCGGATCGATGTCCTTTCTCGCCAGCAAGCAAGAGAATGGCCGCGAAGGAAGCGGCTAAGCCGGTGCATATCGTATGCACGGGCGGCTTCACGAATTGCATCGTATCGAGGATCGCGAAGCCAGCTGATGTGGAGCCGCCAGGGCTGTTAATGTACATCGATATTTCTTTCTCAGGGTCTTCTGCGGCTAGAAATAACAATTGAGCGATAATGCTATTCGCCACATTGTCGTCGATAGCCGAACCCAAAAACACAATTCGATCTCTAAGCAGTCTGGAATAAATATCATACGATCTTTCGCCGCGGCTCGATTGTTCAACTACATAAGGAACGAAATTACTCATCATTTTGACCTCCCGCATGGAATGTGATGCTTTCCATCTGTAAACGAATAACTGCAGGCAAAGGATACGGTGCAAAATATTTTTGGCCGCTGCGTATCCTTTAGGCTGTCTCGTTCGTTTACTTAAGTAAGGATAACTCCATGTACGCTTTGCGTAGCGTAAGACGGGATAAAGCTGAGGAGGCGGGAAAATGATTTTAGCGAATACCCATAAAAATATAGAGCTGCATAATGCCGATGAGACCGCTCGTAAGCTGCAAGCTAGCATTCATCGGTATTGTTTGTCCCTTACAGGATCAAAGTGGGACGCCGACGATTTAGCACAGGATACATGGCTGAAAGGAATGCGGGCCGCAATTGATTCCTCGCATAATAACCCTGAGGCGTTACTGCTGCGAATTGCCAAAAATACATGGATCGATCAAATACGCAGACAGAATCAATACGAGCGTATCATCAAGCAGGATATTCATCTCGAAGCGATGTCAGATGCCAGCTCCTTGGAGCTTGAAGAGGCTCTGTTTGCGCTCATACGTCATTTAACTCCTCTGCAACGAATTGTGTTTCTGCTTCGGGATGCTTTGGATTATTCCATAGTGGAAACGGCGGAGCTGCTGAACACAACAACCGGAGCGATCAAAGCAGCGCTTCACCGAGCGCGGGAAGCTTTGCATGCCGTAAGACGAGAGCTTGAGACAGAAGATTCAACGTTCGAATTAGATGAGGATCGGGGTATTCTAATGAGAGAGATGGCAGCTGCCTATCAATCTGGCGACATAGCGCTCCTTATCGAGCTTGCTCAATGTGATGCAGGGGAAGCCGCAAACATTACGGGTATCATCCAAAATCGTCGTCTGCAAGCGGTTAGTCACAAACAGCGGCAAACTCGTATTACGTCCAAGAATCACTATTCGATTCAAATGGCTGCTTAGACGCGATCATAATTGAAATAAGCTATAATAATGGGAAAGACCTATAGGATAGAGGCAGCCACTGATGACGAAAAAGCTGATTTTTTTTGATATAGATGGTACATTGGTTGATCATGAGAAAAAGATTCCGGCATCAACGGAGCAGGCAATTGCGGAATTGAAGGAAGCCGGGCATGAAGTCGTCATAGCGACGGGCAGAGCTCCTTTCATGCTGAAGCCAGTCAGCGAAGCGCTGAATATCAAATCCTACGTAAGCTTTAACGGCTCCTACGTAGTTTATAACGATGAAGTTGTTTATAGCCATTCCATTGATCCCGCTCGAATAGCAGAGCTCTCCCAAATCTCGATAGCAAACAAGCATCCATTGGTTTATATGACGCCTGAGGGGATGCGCAGCAGTACGGATCAAACCGCTTATATGGATGATGCCGAGGAAGCTTTGAAGCTGAAACTGCCGCCCTTGGAGCCCGATTATCACATCGGAAGAGACATTTATCAGTGCTTGCTTTATTGCAAGGAAGAAGACGAAGATTATTACAAACAAAATTTTGCAGAGCTCGGATTTATTCGTTGGCATTTATTCGGCAGTGATTTGCTTCCGCCTGGCGGCTCAAAAGCGAGAGGCATTCAAGCGATAATTGAACGGGCAGGGTTTAACGATGAGGATGTATATGCATTTGGCGATGGCATCAACGATCTCGAAATGCTCAAATACGTTCATCACAGCGTCGCAATGGGCAACTCGCCTGATGTAGTGAAGCAAGCTGCTCGCTACGTTACGAAGGATGTTACGGAGGATGGTATTTTATTTGGTTTGAGGATGCTTGGGTTGTTAAAGGGCTAAGCTTGAGCTCAATTGGTAAAGTTCTTTTATAAATGTTCTTACACTTTCGCGAGTTACAATAGGCAGTATATACTGATGAAGTCGGGCCGACAAATGATAAGGAAAGGAGCTGATCGATTTGATTAACTACCTGGAGGTGATCTCCGTTTAATCGGAGATCACCCTGACGAAGGAGACCGCAAGGTCTCCTTTTTATTCATTCAAAAATTGCATGCGAATGAACTGGAAATATTGTTAAACATTTCTTGTCAATTGAAAATGCTTACAATATACTTATAGTGTATAAGCAGGGAAAGCAGCTTCTATGGAGGTAATGGCATCCATAGCTTTTTTTGTTTTTTAACGAATCACATGTATGACCAAAAATCGAAGGGAGGCAGGAAAAATGTTGATGAACAAAGGAACGAACAACCTGATCAAGATGAGCCTGTACGAGGAGGACGTTTATTGTGAACTACAAAAATGGGAGAGATGTGCTTCCCCCTAGTTTATTGAAGGAACTGCAAAAATACATCCAAGGGGATTTGATTTACGTTCCAAAGGCAGCGGAGCAGCGAGCGCATTGGGGAGAGGTTAGCGGAACACGGAAGCTGCTGGCTGATCGCAATAAGGAGATATACCTTTATTATACGAATGGCTGGTCCGTTGCCGATCTGGAGCGAAAATATCATTTGTCGGGCGAGAGTATTCGCAAAATAATTGTAAAAACTCGTTAAGAATAGAAAAGCATAGAAGCAGACTGATGAAAAGTCTGCTTCTATGCTTTTTTATTGCCAAATTATGAATGAAAAAAACTGCAAACAGCGTTATAATAAAGGTGTATTTTGTCGAATGTCGAATGTTAATAATGTAGTTTTGTGACATAACCTGTCGAAAAGAATATACAAGTACATAGCCGTGGGGGATTAGGAAATGAAAACATTATTAATTGCAGAAGATGAACCTGTGTTGCGCATGCTGATCATGGATACGCTCGAGGATGAAGGCTACTCGCTTGTAGAAGCGGCGGATGGCGAAGAAGCATTAGAGAAAATAAAAGCAACCGATTTCGACTTGATTATTCTCGATTATATGATGCCAAAAATGACCGGAATCGAAGTGATTGAGAAAACGCGATTGCTTGAAAACCGCCAACATTCAACGATTCTAATGTTGTCGGCCAAGAGCCAGCAAACCGAGCAGGAGAAGGTACTCTTCGCTGGAGCCAACGGATTCATGTCAAAGCCGTTTAGTCCTATTGAGCTTATCGACAAGGTAGAGGAGATGCTTCGTGGGTAAGCTGCGGGTTTATTATAAGAAAAGCATTACGCGGCAGTTTATGTTGATGATGATTTTAACATTATCACTGATTTTGGTAGGCGCTATCATTGTCCTCCTCAGCACGGTTTCAATATTGCAAGACTATGAAGCAGAAACAACAAAGATGCGGGAGAAGCAGGAGCTTGTATCGCAAATTGCCGATCATTCCAATGAAATTATTTTGCGCGCGCGCGGCTATTACGTTTATTTGTCGGATTTCGAATTCAAGAAGATTTTTAGCGAAAAGAAATTGCTGAAAAAGTCTTTAGATGAAATTAAAACTTTTCCGCTCAGCAACTCCGAAGAAGAGGTCATGAAAAATATTGAAACGTTCTTTTACAACTATTTCGAAAATGTATTGCCGAGAGCTATATACTACTCAAAGGCTGAGGATTATGAAGCGCTTCGAGAGTTTGTAACTGCAGGAGAAAACAATCCAGTCAATACGGTCATCAGCTACGCTCACGATTTCAAAAAACAAGCCCGGCTTGTAGCTGAGGAGAAAAACGACAAACTCATTCACACCCTCTCTAACCAAGCTGTATTTTTTATAGGCTACATTATTCTGGTACTCATCGTGTCAATATTCATCACGAGAAAAGTGGCTAAAGATATTGGAGTTCCACTTAACAAGCTGACTGGCCATGCACGCAGATTTGCCAATGGGGAACAAGTCGAGCTCGATCATATCTCTAGAGAGGATGAGATTGGCGAGCTTGCAAGATCGTTCCAGATCATGATGACGCAAATTCAGAGCAAAGAGGAAGTGCTGCTCGCACAGAATGAAGAGCTGATCGCGCAGCAGGACGAGCTTCAGGCTCAGCAAGATGAGCTGCAGCGTGCTGTTGGCCTGATGGAACAAAACGAAAAGTATTTGGAGAAGCGCAATCAGTTTGTGCAATCCCTCTCCAATACGCTAGATCAGCAAGAACTGCTTAAGAGCATCATTTCAAACATTGTAACGATCACGGAGTCAGATAAAGGGTTAATCGTTCTAATGAATAGAGAGCATCATTACGCTGCTGTCGGGATATCCGATGCTGCGGCATTGCAATTTATTAATAACATTGACAATGGCGTTGTCCTCCGCGCAGCGCAAACGAAGAAGTCTTACAGCATGGTACGTGATTGTTCGCTCGAAGAGCAAGGGTATCACGATGAGCCAATGCGGGCCACGGATCTGATTTTGCCAATACTAAATGCCGGCGACGAAATGGTAGCCTGTCTAATTATAACCAAAGTGAACCGAGCGATATCTAAGCAGGAAGAGGATGAAATCGTAGGCATGATGACGCAAGTATCGCTGTCCTTCGATAAATTGCAATTGTACGAGCAATCCGAAAGGCAGCGATTGATGACAAGCGATATGCTGAACACGATTCAAGAAGGCATACAGTACTTGAATCTTGATGGAACAACGCTGCAAATCAATCGTAAAATGTCGGAGATCTTCGGATTTTTTAATCGAAATGAAGAATCGATTCATCTGCCGTTTGAGCAATTTAAATCTTTTATTAAATCCTCGATTGTGGAATCGGAGCCGCTCCTGCAATTTATGGACGAACTTCTAACGCATGGTCATATGAACGGTCAGCACAGTATGAATTATGAAATCAATCAGCCTGAAAGAAAATTTATTCAAATCTATTGCGAGCCATTGTACAGGAACGGAGAAAAATTCGGTTTATTGCTTGTTCATCGCGATATTACGAAGGAATATGAAGTCGATCGAATGAAGTCCGAATTCGTCAGCACGGTAAGTCATGAGCTGCGGACTCCGCTTGCCAGCGTTCTAGGCTTTGCTGAGCTGCTGCTTCATCGAGAGCTTACGCCAGAACGTCAGCGGAAATATGTGACGACCATTCACCAGGAAGCTAGAAGATTAACTACGTTAATTAATGACTTTCTTGATCTTCAAAGGATGGAGTCGGGCAAGCAATCCTATGAAATGAAACCCTTTTTATTAATGCCGTTAATTAACGAAGTGATTGAAATGCAGCGAATGACTTCAAGCTTGCATCAAATCACGTGGCAAAATGAGGCGAATAACGCCTTTGTTATAGCAGACTGTGATAAATTGCAGCAGCTATTTATCAATTTGCTAAGCAATGCGGTCAAATACTCCCCTAACGGAGAACATATCAAAGTATTTAGCTGCATTAAAGAAGGCAATGTTGTCATTCGTATAGAAGATGAAGGGCTTGGCATTCCAAAGGACGCCTTGCCTCATCTATTTAGCAAGTTTTATAGAGTCGATAATTCGGACCGCAGAGAAATTGGCGGAACTGGCTTAGGCCTCGCGATTGTCCATGAGATCGTTACAAAGCATAAGGGCACCGTTGAGGTTCAGTCTGAATTTGGACAAGGCAGCACCTTTATCGTCACTCTTCCAATGGCAGAACAGCAAGAGCAGCTGTCAAGCGAGGAGCAGAGGGAGATGACAGACTCAGAGTCTTCCATTCATATCATGCTTATTGAAAACGACCACAACTTATCCTCCCTCCTAAGGGATGAAATGTTGTCGAATGGTTATCAGGTTCATCTGTATACGGAAGGCAGCAAGGCCATCGAAGATATCGAGCAGCTAAATCCGGATATTGTTGTCATTGATCTCATGCTTGAGCCCGGTATAACGGGCTGGGATATTATCGACAAAATCAAAAAGACAGATGCGCTTCTGAACAAGCCTATTATTATATCCAGTGCCTTTGAGGAGAAAGAGAAAGCTGCGCAATGGGGAATTAAGGAATTTTTAGTGAAGCCTTACTTGCCTGGCAAACTAATTGCAGCCATTACGCATCATGCTGCGTTAATTGAGGGAGCCTTTTTTGATGAAAACCGAGAAATATAAACAACAGATTCAGAAACGCATTTTACAAACGATAAACGAGTGGTCTGAACAAGCAACTGTGGAGGAGCAAGCGATCCATCGTTTTTTCCACAACTTGAAGGGAACCAGCGGTACAATTGGCTTAGTGGAGGTTGAAAGATTTTCCGAGGATAAAGAGCTGTTGTTTTCCGAGAAAAGCAGCAAAGCGATCCCGCGCGAGAAATGGTCAGAGCATTTGCTGCCATTAACCGACATGTTTCCAAATCTTTCACAGCAGTCGGTAGGGTTGGAAAACATAGCGTTAGTTGAAGAGGAAATGTCTGATGGTCTGAGCGCCCATAGGGATCGTGTACTCGTAATCGATGATGATGTGGATTTTGTAACCTACGTAAAAGAGGTTCTGGAAAAACAAAACTATCCGGTGAGCATCGCACTGAATGCAGAGCGGGGATTAAAGCTGTTTTACGAATGGAAACCAAGCCTTATCCTGCTTGATATAATATTGCCCGACAAAAGCGGCATGTATGTGCTCAATCAGATTGTCGACAAAGCAAGACAGGAGCATATCCCGATTATTATGATCAGCGGCAATTTCTCCATTGAAAATCAAATTCACGCTTATCGGACCGGTGCAATGGACTTTCTTGCAAAGCCCTTAGACATTGACCTGCTTACAGCCATCATTGATAATCGCTTCGCCATGAAGAAGGATTGGGAGCGCTCCATTATTATCGACGAGCTTACAGGCGCATACAATCGAAAACATTTTAACCAAATGATGAGGCATCATATCGAAAGCTTTAAGCGAGAAGGTAATATTTTCACGCTGGTCATGCTCGATTTGGATTATTTCAAGCAAGTGAATGATACATATGGGCATCTCAAAGGCGATGAAGTGCTGCAAGCTTTTGTCGCTGCCGCACAAGCTTCAATTCGACCGCACGATATTCTCTGTCGATACGGGGGAGAGGAGTTTGCTTTGATTCTTCCTGACACGGATGCCGTACAGGGTGCCCTTATCTCGGAGCATGTGCGAATGAAATTTAATGACGTTAAGTTTCAAACGGATAATGATTGCTTTCAGGTTACCTTCACTGTAGGTGTAGCTTCTATTACGAATCAAAATAGTCACACGGAGCTGCTGGTTGAAGAGGCTGATCAAGCTCTTTACAACGGCAAACGCGGCGGGAGAAATCAAAGCGTAATCTATTCGCAAGAGATCATCGACGCCAAGCTGGATACATTCCTTAATGTCATTATCGTTGACGATGATGCTCTTATTCGAGAAATCATTGTCAACCGATTCTCGAGCTGGAAGCCGGCGAATCATGCGAAGGTGCAGGCCTTTGAATACGCTGATGGCCTGTCCTTTCTAACCTCTGATTGGTTTAAAGAAGGTGAAAAGTATATCATTTTGCTCGATGGCTCAATGCCCGATTTAGACGGTTTAGACGTGCTCTATCGGCTTCGTAAAAACTATCCCGAGCAGCTGTTAATTATCATGCTGACAGCACGCAATAATAAGGCCGATATCGTTCAAGCTCTGCAAATCGGCGCTGATGATTACGTCGTCAAGCCGTTCCATATGCAGGAACTGGTACTGCGAATCGAACGTTTGGCCAATCGAGTACTTAGCTAATAGACGATATCAAAAACCGCACTCCCATCGGAGTGCGGTTTTTTATGTGTTCATTCTACTATTCAATTGTATTCTTATTAACGAGTCGTAGCGACTGGCAAATCTACGACGGTTTGCGGATACTTGTAATCATTCCGATAGCAATTGGTTTCCGAATCATATGTCGATTGCGAAAGCTTGTGCGAGATCGCAAATATGGATAGATTCGGATTGACATGCAAGGAAGATTCAAAGAAGGAGCATCCCTCGAAATTGAACTCTAATGTAGTAATGATAATGACACAATTCGTAAACGTACAGCCGATAAAGCTAAACCCATCAAACACAATCGTTTCTTCCTTAAAATGTTCATTCGCTATTGTATTCATCGATCAGCGCTCCTATTCTGTGGTGGGACAACCTAATAAAAATACTAACAGATACTAGTCGTGATGTTTGTCGGTTGTTGCAGCTGAAATTAAATAATTAACGACATAAATAGCGTTCTTCCGAGTGTTCGCAATAGGTCATAGAGCAAATGTATTCAATCTGATAGATGACCGTTATAATATTAGAGGGGATACTTTTGAACAAGGTGACCAATAATCAATTCAAAATAGTTGGAGGCGCTAATATGAAAATATCAGTCTTTCAGGCAACGATCGAACATGTAGAGGAAACAGCAGATCTATTTGATAAATATAGACAATTCTATAAGCAGCAGTCTGATCTTGCAGGGGCAAGAGCCTTTTTAACGGCACGAATTGAAAATAAGGAGTCCGTGCTGTTTGTAGCCAAGGATCAAACAGAAAACCGAGTGATCGGCTTCACGCAGCTTTATCCTTCATTTTCATCTATTTCAATGAGAACTTCCTACATATTAAATGATTTGTATGTGCTTGAGGCGTACCGAGGGCACGGCGCTGCGCAGCTGCTCCTTGATGGCGCGAAGGATCATGCGAGAGCTGCCAACGCAAAAGGATTAGAACTCTCAACTGCAATCGATAACGAAACGGCACAACGGCTGTATGAACGAAATGGCTATAAGAAGGATGACGAGTATTTCCATTATTATTTAACGATATAAATGACATGGGGAAGAGGTGTGATTATGGAATCCAAAAGAATGGCAGCTGAAAGAGCTGTAGATTTTATTAAGGATGGTATGATCGTTGGACTTGGTACTGGCTCAACTGCCTATTTCGCTATTCAAAAAATTGCTCAAAGAGTAAAGGAAGGACTATCGGTCAAGGCGATAGCAACGTCCAATCAGTCTGAAGACTTAGCCAATGAGCTGGGGATAAGCCTGCTGACTTTTGCAGAAATCGAATTCATCGATATTACCATTGACGGTGCAGACGAGGTAGATACGGAATGGAATCTCATCAAAGGGGGCGGTGGCGCGTTGCTGCGCGAGAAAATCGTTGCCTCTGCCAGCAAGCAGTTGATCATTATCGTGGATGAAAGCAAGCTCTCTGAGCAGCTTGGCGCATTCCCATTGCCTGTAGAGATCGTTCCGTTCGGATATGAAATGACGATAAAAAAATTGCGCAAGCTCGGAGCTGATCCAGTTCTGCGAATAGCTGATAAACAATCGTATTTAACGGATAACGGCAACTATATTGTAGATTGTCATTTTGGCAAGATCGCCCAAGCGGAGGAGCTTCACCAAACACTTAATCTCATCCCAGGAGTCGTAGACAATGGATTATTTGCAGGCATGGCTTCCCGCGTCATTGTTGGCTATCAGGATGGAACGGTTAAAGAGCTCCTGAAAAAGTAATGTTTAATTCTCTTTAAACCTCAACAGACTACGCTTGTAGTCTGTTGAGGTTTTTTTGTTTTTCTGTATAGGGGGTACCGTCAGCAAAACGCGGATTTACAACGCTAAGGAATTTTGGCCATAAAAAAAGCCGTTTCTCACCACTCTCAGAAAAATGCCGTGGTTATTAATTTGCTTCCCATTTGGGGAAATGAGCCTAAAGGAATGTTGACGGGTTCGCTTACGGTAGCCGCTCTATTCCAAGGATCCTTTGTATTAACAGCCGTTATTCCTTCGATGAAAAGACCAGAGAAAGCGATGACAGCAAGCGTGTTGGGAATGATCATTACAGGAGGGCTGTATATCGTTATCGTTGTTGCGGCGGTGAGTGTCTTTGGAGCGGAAGAGATCAAGCAGCTGCTATGGCCAACATTGGAGCTTGCTAAAGCGACGTCGTTGCCGGCAAATATATTGGAGCGACTTGATGCCGCGTTTCTAGCCGTATGGGTAACTGCCGTATTTACGACCCTTTTCTCCAGCTATTTCCTTACGATTTATTCGATAAGCAAGCTGTTTCGTATACGAGAGCACAAACTATTTTCCTATTTTTTATTGCCAATCGTGTTCGTCATGGCGATGCTGCCGCAAAACATTGTGCAAATGTATGAAATTATTGAGACGGTCGGTCGATTCGGTTTATACATTACGATAGGCTATCATGGTCTGTTGCTGCTCATATCTATCCTTCGCAAGAAGAGAGGCAATCATAATGGTGACAAAGAAATGGATCAAAACCGTTAAAGGGCTATGCTTCTTTTTCATACTTATGCCACTGTTGACTGGCTGTTGGGACCGACTTGAAATCGAAGAGCGCGCAGTCGTATTAGGCGTGTCCATTGACATCGCTGATCCAGATAAAGAAGAAGAAGAAGAAGAAGAAGGAGAGGATGACGTTTCACATGTGGATGGCTCCATCCCTGCACCGAATAAGGGATTGATTGTGCAGCCGTGCAAATCGCGCTTCCTGGCAGAATACCGCTCGGACCAGGCGAAAGCGGAAGCGCGAATGGTTCATCCAGTCAAACGGTATGGGTCATTGATGTAGTCGGTCACAGTATCGACGATGCCATTATGAATTTGCAGCAGCAGGTTTCCAGCAGACTCTTTTTTGGTCATTTACGCGTCATCGTTGTCTCTGAGGCATTGGCCAGAAAAGGAATGAGAAATGTGGATGATTATTTTCGCCGCAATCCAGAAGTTCGTAGAATGGCTTGGCTTATGATTTCAAAAGGACAAGCCATCAAGTTCATGAAAGCCGCTCCTAAGCTGGAGAGAGTTCCTACTCTCTATTTGATGTCTACCCTTGATGAAGGGATTAGAATGGGCAAATTTCCCAAAGATTATATCGGCATATTCTGGAGCAACGTATCAAAGAAAGGGCAGGAGGGATTTTTGCCCTATGTTGTCATGAAGAAGGAACAAAATGTTGAAATTAATGGCCTTGCCTATTTCGTCGGCGATAAGATGGTTGGCGCAACGAAGCCGCTTGAAATAGCCGGATATTTAGGAATTAAAGGCGTAAATCCTGCGGGCTATCGGGTGTTCATCCAACTTGATGGAAGTACGATAATGACCAATACAACACATCGCAAATCAAAAATTCAGGTTCAAATTAAAGACAATGTTCCTCATTTTACAATAGGCATTGCCGTTGAGCTAAATATGGAGGAAAAGCTTAGCGAGAATATACAGTTTAATGATCCTCAAGTGCTAAGGACAATTGAACAGAAGCAGGAAGCGGCGTCTGCAAAATTTTATACGGATATTATAATAAAACGCAAAGTAAAGGGTCCGATATATTCGGATTCGGAGAATATGTAAGAGCAACAAAATCGGATTATTGGAACAATCATATAAAAACGACCGAAGGATGGCGCGAAATGTACAAGAAAAGCAAATTTGATGTTCATGTATCGATGAAGCTGCGCCGGATTGGAATGAAGGCCAAATAATGTCTTGCTCGGGTGAGTTGGAGGGGGCTGTTCGAATATGATTGGCGATGGGTATACAATCAGTTATCTCAATTACGCTGTTTTCCTATGGATCACGACCGGATTGCTCATCCTGCTAATCGATGTCAAACCATTTAAAATAGAGGGACTAAGCAAGGAACACAAAGTATCTCTCTTTATCGGCTGGTTTAATATTATAATCGGGATTCTCTTGATTATATGGGAAATGGTGCTGAAATAAATAGTAATACCTGTCATAATGAAACGAAAAAAGGAGGAATGCTCGATGAACGATACGATCCAAACACTGCTAAACCACCGCTCTATTCGTTCCTATACGGACACGCCGCTTACGAATGAGCAAATTCAACTAATCGTGCAAAGCGCGCAAGCTGCAGCTACGTCAAGCTACGTGCAAGCCTATTCGATTATCGGCATTAAGGATGAAGCGAAGAAGGAGAAGCTCGCTGAGCTTTCAGGAAACCAAACTTATGTTGCCAAAAACGGGCATTTTTTTGTGTTTTGCTTGGATCTGCATCGCTTGGAATTGTCTGCTGAGCTGGAAGGGGCTGCAGCCGCTCAAATCGAGCAAACGCTGAATTCCACCGAAATGTTCATGATAGGGGTTATCGATACGGCGCTTGCTGCGCAAAATGCAGTAATTGCCGCAGAATCTATGGGTCTAGGCATCTGCTACATAGGAGGTCTGCGAAATAAACTGGATGACGTTGCCGAGCTGCTTCAGACGCCAAACCGGGTTATCCCGTTATTCGGACTTAGCGTTGGTCATCCCGCGAATCTATCCGACCTTAAACCAAGGCTGCCGCTTGCCAGCGTATATCATGAGGATGGATATAATCAGGTTAAAGAACAGCTGGTCGAACAATTGCAAAGCTACGATCAAGAAATCTCAAGCTACTATACGGAAAGGACGAATGGAGCGCGGAGCGATCGATGGACGGAAGCGATGACGAAGCTGCTTCAAAATCCGAAACGGCTGTATATGAAAAGATTTTTAAACGACAAAAAAATACCCTTAGAGTAAGCCATGCAGCTTATTCTAAGGATATGAGGCTCTTCTAGTTGTGCAGCTTCATGTTACGCGCTAACTTGTGCTGCTTCAGCGACAGGCTCTAACCGTGCTTTGCCGCCTTTAGCCATCCATTTATTTTTCCATTTCGACTGCATGACCGTCAATAAGACGAGTGAGCATATCGTCAAGAAGCTTAAAATGAGGAAGCCTGATGTGTACGAGCCAGTGGACTTATAAAGCTTTCCAAGAATAAGAGGGAGAGCATAGCCGCCTAAGCCGCCAGCAGCCCCGATAATGCCAGTCATGAGGCCAAGCTCGCTGCCAAAGCGCTGTGGCACAAGCTGGAACACCGAGCCGTTTCCTGCGCCAAGACACATCATGCCGATGAAGAGCAGCGTAATAACGACTGGCAGTGCGGGCAAGGAAGATACAGCTGCAAGCATTAAGGCAGCGACCGCGTAAAGGATGGTAAGCATTCTTGTGCCGCCAATACGATCGGAGAGATAGCCGCCGACTGGTCTAAAGAAGCTGCCTGCGATGACACAGAAGGTAGTGAAATCGGCAGCTCTGACCGGCGATAATCCATACTGCGTATTGAAAAAGATGGTCAAATAGTTGGCGAGACCAACAAATCCGCCAAAGGTTACGCAGTAGAAAGCGCAGAATACCCATGCGTCGCCTTGTTTCAATACTTGTGCATAATGCGAAAGCTTCTTAGGCGCAGGACGATTCGGACTATTTTTGGCAAAGATCGTGAAAATAATAAATACGAGAACGATTGGAATAATGGCAAGGCCAAAAACCAATTCCCAGCTTCCATAATGCTGTGCAAGACGGTTAGCAAACAAAGTTGTAATAACAGTACCGCTGTTGCCTGCGCCGGCTATCCCCATTGCAAGACCTTGATGCTCCTTGGAATACCACTGGCTGGCTAGCGGCAAGGCTGCAGCGAAGGAAGCTCCGGCAACGCCAAGCAAAAGCGCCACAATATAAAGCTGATCCAAGGAATGTACGAATTTCCAGCCCATAATTAATGGAACAAGCGTAAAGAGCATTCCGAATTGTGCGGTACGTTTTGGCCCGATGTAATCTGTCATGAAACCTAACACTAACCTTAATATCGATCCCCCTAATATAGGTAATGCGACAAGATTTGCTTTTTGTACAGGATCCATCGGATAATCAGCCGCAATAATAACACTCAGAGGACCGATCAACACCCAAATCATAAAACTAATGTCAAAATACAAAAATGCGCTGAATAGGGTGGGCTTATGCCCGCTTTGCCAAAATCCTTTTCTCTCCATCCCAATCTCTCCCTTTTCTAATGTAATCAACCTAAAAAGCCGCAATCCGTCCATGTAAAGGAACGAAAAGCGGCTTCATTGCCATGGCAGCACATCATTGTGCGACCTCTTATTTATTGGATCACATACACTGTAACCCCCAACTCGAATTATAGGTTCGCGTAATGTATATGTCAATATACATTACACATAAATTTTTTAACGTGAAATTACAAAGTGTGCGTTATATATATTGACATGTAAATCAAC
Organism: Paenibacillus sp. Y660; assembly: GCF_057221575.1. NCBI lineage: Bacteria > Bacillati > Bacillota > Bacilli > Caryophanales > Paenibacillaceae > Paenibacillus > Paenibacillus sp. Y660. The sequence goes on from NZ_JBXBBJ010000017.1 coordinate 42,131, forward strand.
ATGAACTAATCTATACATAATAGAATGAGTACAGCACAGTGGCGTGCTGACTCTTGCGGCAATGATGCCTTTTCCCTGTATGCGGGAAAGGGCTTTTTATGTTCATTTTTACTCAAATCATTCGCTGGAGGGGCGGGCGCTTCAGCTGGGCAGGAGGTTCGGTTCGGATCGTTAACGAACTAGGAAATTGCAAAAGTGGATGTGAACATAGATGAGCAGAGAGAAATTAGTTGTGATAGGCAATGGGATGGCAGGAATCAAATGTGTCGATGAAATCATAAAGCTTGCGCCGGACAAATTTCAAATCACCGTATTTGGAAATGAGCCTCATCCGAACTATAACCGTATTTTATTGTCAAAGGTGCTTCAGGGAGATTCCTCTATTGAAAGCATTGTGATCAATGATTGGTCATGGTATGAGGAAAATGGAATTCGACTATATACGGGTGAGACAGTCGCCTGCATTCATTCGGATTCTCAATATGTGACGACCGTATCCGGCATTCGTGCCGATTATGATCACCTGATTATTGCAACAGGCTCATCAGCCTTTATTCCGCCAATAGCAGGTATTCATAAGTCTGGCGTCATCTCATTCCGCAACATTGACGATTGCAGGACGATGATGGATTATGCGAAAAAATACAAGAAGGCCGCAGTCATCGGCGGCGGCTTGTTGGGACTCGAAGCTGCGAGGGGCCTCCTGAATCTCGGCATGGAGACGGATGTTATTCACAATGCGCCTTATTTGATGAATCGACAGCTCGATCACATGTCAGCAGACATGCTTCGCAAGGAATTGGAAGAGCAGGGAATGCGATTTTGGCTGAGCAAGGAAACGGATAGCATATTCGGCTTAAATCGCGCCAAAGGCATCCGCTTCACGAATGGAACCACATTAGAGGCTGATTTGATCGTCATTTCCGTCGGAATTCGTCCTAACGCCGAGCTTGCCAAAAAGAGCGGGATCGAAACCAATAGAGCAATCATAGTCGACGATTATATGAGAACGAGCAAGCCTCATATATATGCGGTTGGAGAATGCGCGGAGCATCGAAGTGTCGCCTATGGCTTAGTTGCACCGCTGTATGAGCAAGGAAAGGTGCTGGCGAGAAGCATTTGCGGACAGAAATCAGAGCCCTACCTTGGTTCTGTTCCTTATGCACAGCTCAAGGTTTCAGGTGTCGAGGTTTTTTCGGTTGGGGAAATTCGCCAAGAGGAAGCAGAGACTGCAATCCAGCAGTATGACGGTATTCGTGGAACCTACAAAAAAGTGACGATGAAAGAAGGAACGGTTCGCGGAGCGATTTTGTTTGGTGATACAGCGGAAGGAACCTCCTTGCTCGACCTCGTGAAAAGAGGAGCATCGATATCGGAGCTTAACCGACCTTCTAGCACGGGGGGCACAAACGAGCTTGATCGATTAGCTGAAATGATGCCTGAAAGAGAGACGGTATGCGCCTGTAACGCTGTCCAGAAATGTACCATCATGAGCGCGGTCACCCAAGATGGCCTGCAAACGACCGACCAGGTACGTGACCAAACGAAGGCTTCGAGCTCCTGCGGCGGCTGCAGGCCGATGGTAGCAGCGATCGTGCAATATGCGCTTAGTCGTGGCAAGGAAAGTGTTAAAGCTGCAGCTCCGCCTATTTGCGGCTGCACGGATGTTAGTCATGAATTGCTCAAGGAAGCCATTAAAGGTGATTCACAATCAACCCTTCATGAAATAAAGGCAGAATTGGGCTGGAAAAAACAGTCCGGCTGCCCGGTTTGCTCATCAGCGTTGAACTATTATTCAGTCTTATATCATCCGCATACTGCCATTCAAGAGAGGAATATCGAAGTGGATTATGGGTTCAGTGTAGCCGTGATCCCTATAAATCCAGTCAAAAAAGATGGCAGCTGCGAACCATTTGATTCATTGTCGCTTGGGCAAGATCTCCTTAGCTGCTGCGCAAGCTTGCCTTTTCCAGCACCAGTAAAAGCAGCTATCTCGTCCAGCATTCATCAACCTGCAGGCGTACTCGTTTCCGATATCGGGATTACAGGGGCGCCGGCGGGCTGGGAAATCTATGCCGGTGGGCATGCCGAACATCCGGTTAAGCAGGGACAGCTAATCGCAATAGCAGAGACCTATGCGCTTGCTTTAACGATTTCGGTAGCTTGTCTTCAGCTTTATAGAGAAAATGCCGAATATGACGAACCGGTTTGGAAGTGGCTGGAGCGAGCAGGAATCATCGAAATGAGAGAAATGCTATTGGATAGCAGCTGTCAAATGGAGCTAACCGGCAGAGCTCAGGCTGCTGCCTTAGTGAAACAAAGTGTGGAAGGGCTTGGTGAGAGCATATGCGTCAAATGATAAATGCTCCTATCGTTAAGGAAACGAGCTACGTTATGGATACGCAGTGTCCGTTTTGCAGTGTGCAGTGCAAGATGCGCATCACGAGAGAGCTGCCTGTTCTTGGCTCGAGCAGGCCTTCATATGTGATTGAAGGTATACCGAATGCCGCTTCAGAAGGACGCTTATGCGTGAAGGGGATGAACGCTCATCAGCATGCGGCAAGCTCGGAGCGTCTTCTTCAGCCATTGGTAAGAATAGATGGTCAGCTTGTCCCTGCATCATGGGAGGAGGCAATGCTGTCGATTATCAGTAAATTTCAAGCCATTAGCGACGAGCACGGCCCCGATTCCTTAGGTGTATACGGCGGGGGATCGCTAACGAACGAAAGCGCCTATCTGCTAGGCAAGTTTGCAAGAGTAGCGCTTGGAACGAAGCATATCGATTATAACGGGCGTTTTTGCATGTCGGCTGCCGCATCGGCGGGCAACAAAACCTTTGGCATCGACCGGGGACTAACCTGCCGATTATCCGACATTCCGCTTGCTCGCTGCATTATTTTGGCGGGAACGAATATTGCCGAATGCCAGCCGACCTTAATGCCTTATTTCAATAAAGCCAAAGAAAATGGAGCCGTCATCATCGTCATTGATCCGAGAGTTACTGCTACGGCTGCAATTGCCGATTTCCATTTGCAGCTAAAGCCCGGTACGGATGCAGCACTAGCCAATGGTTTGCTTAAGGTATTGCTGGATGAGAAGCTGATGGACGAAGCGTTCATTGCAAATCGTACAAATGGGTTTGCTGAATTGAAGGAGCACTTGTCTGCCATTCAGTTAAATGAAGTAGCAAGCTTAACAGGTTTGGAGGAAGCCGCCATTCGTAAAGCTGGAATGGCTTATGGTCAAGCGGAAACCGGCATTATTTTCACGGCGAGAGGCGTGGAGCAGCAAACCGACGGCCATGTGGCGGTACGGAACTTTCTAAACCTCGTACTCGCAACTGGCAAAGTCGGCAAGCCTGGCTGCGGCTACGGCGCAGTAACCGGGCAAGGCAATGGGCAAGGCGGTAGAGAGCACGGACAAAAGAGCGATCAGCTGCCCGGCTACCGAAATATTGAAGACGAACAGGACCGGGCTTATGTTGCCGGCATATGGGGGGTAGATCCGAAGGAGCTGCCGCGCAAAGGGGTATCCGCCTATGAAATGATGGAATTGGTGCATCAACGCGTGATCCGTTCTTTGTTCGTGATGGGCTCGAATCCGATCGTATCGAATCCAAATGCCAATTTAGTCGAGGAAGGTTTGCAGGGGTTAGATTTCTTAGTCGTTGCGGACATGTTCTTGTCTGAGACGGCTAGACTCGCGGATGTCGTACTGCCGGTCACGGCGTATTTGGAAAATGACGGTACCTTGACTAATTTGGAAGGCCGCGTGCTCTTGCGGGAATCTACGATAGCTCCGCCAGGAGAGGCAAGGCATGACTGGGCTATTTTGTGTCAAATAGCAGAAGGGATGGGAAAACAGCAGTATTTCACTTTCCAATCCGCCGAGCACATTTTTGAGGAGCTTAGACTTGCAAGCCGCGGTGGATTAGCAGACTATTACGGCATAACATATGATCGCTTGAGGCGTGAGGGAGGTGTCTATTGGCCATGTACATCGACCGAGGAGGATGGCAACGAAGGCATGATGTTCGAGAAAGCTTTTGCCCATTCGGATGGAAGAGCGATTTTTATGCCTGTTGCCAGTCGGCTTCCGCAGGAGACGCCTAGCGATGAATTTCCGCTTACGATGACGAATGGAAGGGTGCTTTCGCATTATTTGACAGGCGTCCAAACGCGCAGAAGCCCTTCATTAGCTGCACGAAATATTGAAAATTATATTGAAATTCATCCAAAGACAGCTCAGAAGCACCGCATTGAGGATGGCGAATGGGTGGAGGTTACCTCGCTTAGGGGCAGCTTTAACGTACGAAGCCGAATCACCGATAAAATAAGGGAGGACACGCTATTCGTGCCCATGCACTGGGGAGGCGTACAGAACGTCAATAAAGCGACAAGTCCAGAGCTTGATCCCAATTGCAAAATGCCTGGCTTCAAAACGTCGACAGTGGCGATTAGCCCACTCCGTTTGCGGAAATAAGAGATGAATGAAGAAGGATCGTTATGAGCTTCCATGAAGGAGCCATGCGGTCCTTTGTTGCGTCAGGCTTGACATGATGGTCGCGCGTGGTTTACAACCATATACAGAGGTGATAGGCATGAGCGTGATTCGACTCGAAAACGTAACGAAAAAATATGAGGATACTCTTATTTTTCGCGATATTTATTTTCGTATAAGCAAAGGGGAACGGATCGGTCTCATAGGACGGAACGGTGCCGGTAAATCGACAGTATTTAAGCTCATTCTCGGCAGGGAAGTACCTACGGCGGGAAAAGTAGAGGTAGATCCGCAGGTCAAGGTCAGTTATTTCTCCCAGTTCTCAGAGCTGAGCGGCAGCCGATCTGTTCAGCAGGAAGTTGAGCTGTGCTATGAGCATATTTGGAGCATTGAGCGTGAGCTGGCTGAAATTGGTGAGAAGCTAGGCACCGCAGCCGATGATGGTGAAATGAACCGTCTGCTTGATCGCCAAGCCGAGCTGTTTGAGCAAATGGAGCATCATGATGGCTGGAACGCGGCAGTCGAGATCGATACGGTGCTGACTAAGCTTGGGTTCGATGAGCATTCCCGCATGCAGCCGGTCGATCAGCTATCCGGAGGCTGGCGCAACCGTGCCGCATTAGCCAAAATGCTGATTGAGCTGCCGGATGTCGTCCTGCTCGATGAGCCGACGAACTTTTTGGACATTGAAGGGTTGACCTGGCTTGAGCAATGGCTGCATCGCTTTAACGGCACGATGGTGCTTATTTCTCATGATCGGCAGTTTATCGACCGGGTGGTTACCCGCACAATTGAAATTGAAAACTACCGTTTTCAAGAATATGAAGGCAATTATACCGATTATATTCGCAAAAAAAAGCTGCGCAAGAAGGAGCTGGACCGGCAGTTTGAATGGGAAGAGGAGCTTCTGCTGATGGAAGCGGAGGAGATCGACAATAAGTCGCAGAGAAAATCCTCCCAAGATCGGCTGTCGCGCAAGCTGGCTGATATGAAGAAGCGTGTAGAGCCCAATCCGGTTAATGTTCTCATAACCGATATTTATGAAAATTTGCGCTTCCCTGACCAGCTGTGCCAAGTGGAAGCCATTAGCAAGAGCTATGGTGAGCGCGGCATTTTCCAAAATGTAAGCTTTGACATTCAGAAGGAGGACCGCATTGCCATAATCGGTTCGAACGGCAGCGGCAAGTCCACGCTCATTAAGGTGCTCACTGGCCAAGAGTCGGCGGATTCGGGTGTGGTACGATTTAGCAAAGGCGTTAATTTTGCTTTTTTCAATCGAATGTGGGACGAGCTTGATCAGAAGGATACGGTAAGCCATGCCGTTAACGTGTATGGCCTTGGACTTGATGCTCCGCGAAAGAAAGTGAATAAATTTCTGTCGATGCTTCAGTTCTCGGAGGCTGATCTTCACAAGGTGATCGGAAGCCTATCAGGCGGTCAACAGGCACGGGTCGCTCTTGCCAAATGTCTGCTGTCTGGTGCTGAAATTATCGTACTGGATGAGCCAACTAACCATCTTGATCTGACAAGCATCCAGGTCATGGAGCAGGCTTTGATCCATTTTCCCGGGGCCGTCGTTACGGTTAGCCATGACCGGTTCTTCATCGACAAAATCGCGACGAAGCTGCTTACTTTTGAGCAAGGCGGAGAAATTTCACAACAAAATGTTTAAACACAAATGAAGAATAAGCAAGGAAGATGAGGATGCTTGACGACAACCAAAGATTCCCATACTGAAGGTGACCGGTTGGAAGGCCATCGAGTCACCAAAGGATCCTTATGTTTACCGTTCAACTTAAATAAGAAGTCTACAAGAAGCCAGCCTGCAAAGGTTGGCTTCTTGTGTTTTCCTAATAATGGGATTTAATTGGAATGATGCGCTTTATTAACTGACCGGTGAAGTCATTTTTGAGGTGGCCGCATTCATATACTACGATAGATGCGGATACCGTCGAACTTTGTCCACCACACTTTGCCTGCCGTGAGAGGGGGAGGGAGATGCAATTTTGCTTATCCGAGGAGCTGGAGCTGACAAGGTCGGTCATTCGGGAATTTGCAGAAAGCGAGGTTGCAAAGGGCGCTGAGGAACGGGATGCTAATGAGCTTTTTGATCGATCGCTATTTGGACGGATGGGAGAACTCGGCCTGACTGGCATCCCAATCGGCGAGGCTTATGGCGGTGCTGGAAGTGATTGGCTGACCTATGCCATTGTGCTGGAAGAGCTGTCGCGTGTTTGCGCATCTGCGTCAGCTGCGTTAGCTGCGCATACCGTCTATGCAGCTTGGCCTATCTTTGCTTTTGGCAACGAGGCAGCCAAACAACTATTTCTTAAAGAGCTGGCAAGCGGTGCTAGGTTTGGAGCATGTGCGCTGCCAATAGCAGATAAGAACAAAGAAAGAGCGGACTACACCATTCTCGCTCGCAAGAGAGGAGGAAGCTGGGAGCTAAACGGCGCACATTCCTTTGCCGTTCAAGCGGAGATCGCAGATCGCTGCGTTCTATTTGCCCAATCACCCTCTGGCTCGGGGAAATCTACGTACAGCGCATTTCTAGTCGAACAGGGTACGCCTGGATTTAAGATCGGAAATAAAGTGCGCAAGCTTGGCTTGCGCTCCTTTATGACCGCGGAAATCCATTTCGAAGAATGTGTCATTTCAGCTGATCATAGAATAGGAAAAGCCGGACAAGGGCAAGAAATAGCTTCCTCGCTGATCGATATCGGCCATATCAGCGCTGCAGCGCAAGCCGTAGGCATTGCGCAGGGGGCGCTGGAGGCCGCCGCAGCCTATGCGAAGGAGCGCAAGCAATTCGGACTGCTGATTGGCAAGCAGCAGGGCATCTCCTTTAAGCTGGCGGACATGTCAGCCAAGATCGAAGCTGCTCGTCTGCTCGCCTATCAGGCAGCATGGCGCAGGGATGAGCAATTAAGCTGCAGCAGAGAAGCGGCGATAGCCCGCAAATTTGCGGCAGAAACGGCGGTTCATGCAGCAATTGAGGCTATACAGATATTTGGCGGCTACGGGTATATGCAGGAATACCGGATGGAACGGTTTTTGAGAGATGCCAAATGCTTGGAAACCGAGGTGGGCACCTGCGGTATGAAGACGGATTTGTTCTACCGCATGCTGACGGAATAGGGAGGCGATTCCACCATGCGTCAAACGGTCATTGTCGGCGGGAAAAGAACGGCATATGGCAAATTCGGCGGCATGTTCAAGGACGTTAAGGCTGTCGAGCTTGGGGCAGCGTCGATTAAGGGGGCTATAGAATACTGCGGGATAGCTGCCGATGAGGTGGATGGTGTCATCATGGGCATGGTTCTCCAAGCGGGCTGCGGGCAAAATCCAGCTCGGCAGGCTGCAAGACTAGCGGGTATCGGTTGGAGCGTTCCCTCGGAAACAATCAATAAAGTATGTGCCTCCGGGCTGCGGGCCATCACCCTGGCGGATCAAATGATACGCGCCGAAGAGGCCGATACGATTGTGGCTGGCGGTATGGAGAGCATGAGCCAAGCGCCGTTTGCTATTCAGACAGCAAGGTGGGGAAGTCGGCTCGGCCATTCGCAGCTGACGGATCTCTTAATCAACGATGGTCTGCTCTGTCCATTCCACAATGTGCAAATGGCTGTACATGCCAATGCTATCGCAGCAGAATTTGGCATAAGCCGTACCGAGCAGGACGAGTGGGCGTTAAGAAGCCATAATCGTGCGAGCTCGGCTATTCGGAGTCATCTGTTCGATGAGGAAATCATTCCGTACTCGACTCCTGCAAACGCTATTCTCAGTACGGATGAGAGTCCGCGCTCCGATACGGATGGCGAGAAGCTGGCGCAGCTTAAGCCGCTGAACGGTTTCAGCGGTTCGATCACTGCAGGAAATGCTCCCGGCATAAATGACGGGGCCGCAGCTTTGGTATTGATGTCAAATGAAGAGGCGCTGCGAGGCGGATACAAGCCAATTGCCAAAATCATCGCACATAGCGCGATCGGGACGGAAGCTCCTTATCTCGCTACCGCACCCGTCCTCGCCATCGAGAAGCTTTTGCGGAAGACGGGGCTATCGATTACGGACATCGATTTATTTGAAGTAAATGAAGCCTTTGCTTCCGTCATTCCAACATGCGGCAGGCTGCTCGGCTGGGACGCGGAGAAGGTCAACGTAAATGGAGGCGCAATTGCGCTAGGCCACCCGATTGGGGCTAGCGGCGCAAGAATTGTGCTTACATTAATGATTGAATTGCAGCGGCGCGGCGGCGGTCTTGGCATTGCTGCAATTTGCAGCGGAGGCGCACAAGGCGATGCGGTACTGATTCAGGTGGATGGCTGAAACAGAGGTGATTGGGATGGATTTTCGAACAATTACGGTAATAGGCGCGGGGCAAATGGGCAGCGGAATCGCACAGACGCTTGCTCAAAGCGGGCGTCAGGTAACTCTTTACGATATCGACAATTTTGCTGTTAATCGCGGCATTTCCTCAATCGAAGCTTCATTATCTAGACTTGTCTCTAAGGGAAAAATAACCGAGGAGGAGCGAGTGTTGACGCTTGGCAACCTTGCTGCTTCAACGGTAATTGATAGCGCTGCTCTAGCTGAGCTTGTCATTGAAGCTGCGCCAGAGCGTATGGACATGAAGAAAGACTTATTTAATCGGCTGGATCAGATTTGCGCCGCTAATACGATTTTGGCGACCAATACATCTTCCTTATCCATTACCGATATGGCAGCCTCTACGAATCGGCCGCAGCTCGTTATCGGCATGCATTTCATGAATCCAGTTCCCGTGATGCCGCTCGTCGAGATCATTCGAGGGCTAGCGACATCGGATGAAACCTTCAATAGGATAAAAGAGCTTTCAATCGCCATAGGCAAATTGCCTGTAGCGGTAAATGACTTTCCTGGCTTCGTCTCTAACCGCATTTTGATGCCGATGATTAATGAAGCCATTTTCACCGTTTATGAGGGAGTAGCAGAGCTGGAAGCTGTGGACCAAGTGATGAGGCTTGGCATGAATCATCCGATGGGGCCGCTCGCGCTGGCTGATTTCATTGGACTGGATACTTGCTTAGCCATTATGGAAACGCTGCATGATGGGTTTGGCGACTCTAAATATAGACCTTGTCCGCTGCTGCGGAAATATGTGCAGGCCGGCTGGCTGGGATGCAAGACGGGACGCGGTTTTTACATTTACGATTGAAGGCGGGGTTCGTTTTTCGGAAAGGGGTGCAGGGCAGTGGAGCTCCGGTATACGCAGGTACAAGAAGAGCTGCAGAGAGCGGTCCGACATTTTGCGGAGACAGAGATTGCCCCGGTTGTGCCGATGATGGAACAAAACGATGAATTTCCAAGCTTATTGGTGACGAAGATGGCTCAGCACGGATTAATGGGCATTCCCATTCCGAAGATATGGGGCGGCGCTGGCGGCGACTTTATTTCGTATATCGTTGCGATTAACGAGATTTCGAAAGTAAGCGCGACGATAGGCGTCATTTTATCCGTTCATACATCCGTGGGCACGTTCCCGATTTTGCAATACGGCACGCAGGAGCAACTTGCAAAATTTGTGAGCAGGCTTGCGTCTGGCGAGAGCTTAGGCGCTTTCGCGTTAACCGAGCCCCACGCCGGATCGGATGCTTCCTCCATACGAACTTCGGCCGTCCGGGTCGGAGATCATTATATTTTGAACGGGACGAAGGTATTTATTACGAATGCCGGCGCAGCGGACATCTATGTCACCTTTGCGGCAACAGATTCGACTAAGGGCGCTCGCGGTATTACCGCATTTATTATTGAGCGAGATTCGCTCGGACTTACGATTGGCAGAAAAGAAAAGAAGATGGGACTGCATGGCTCCAGCACCTGTGAATTGATTTTTGATCAGATGAAGGTGCCGGTTTCGCAACGGCTTGGTGAAGAAGGAAAAGGATTTGCCATCGCGAAGGGCTCGCTTGACGGCGGCAGAATCGGGATTGGGGCGCAAGCACTCGGCATTGCACAAGCAGCGCTTGAGATGCTGAATAGTCGATACCATCCGTTCATCGCACAATCAGTGATGAGGCGCGGCAAGCCGCCGCTGCATCTGCATGCTAAACTTGCCGATCTGACCGCTCAGGTAGAAGCGGCGCGACTGCTCGTCTATCATGCTGCATATTTGCGCCAAGAAGGACTCCCTTGTACGAAGGAAGCATCCATTGCAAAAATGTTCGCATCCGATACGGCTGTTGCGGTAACGGGCGCGGCGGTGCAACTGCTCGGAGTAGAGGGCTGTAAGAAGGAGTTGTCAGCAGAAAGGCTCTTTCGCGATGCCAAGGTTACTCAAATTTACGAGGGTACCAACGAAATTCACAGAATCGTAATCAGCGGCCAATTGCTTAAATCATTCAATTTATATTGAAAAGGCGGTGGCAGAATGGGTGGATCCCCGGGGCAGCGTCTACGCGAGGCGCTTATCGACGAAAAGCCCCTGCAAGTCGCTGGCACAATTCATGCCTATTCGGCCATACTGGCGGAACGAGTCGGATTTCGTGCCATATATTTATCTGGCGCAGGCGTCGCAAATGCGTCCTTCGGACTGCCTGACCTTGGCATCACGACGCTTCACGATTGTTTGGAGGAGGTAAGAAGGATCACGAGCGCAACGGAGCTGCCGCTGCTCGCAGATGTGGATACCGGCTTTGGCGGAGCCTTCCAAATTGCCCGCGCCATCAAGGAAATGAATCGCGCCGGAGCAGCCGGCGTTCATATCGAGGATCAAATCATGGCCAAACGCTGCGGGCACCGCCCCAATAAATCTATCGTCAGCAAGGGGGAGATGGTGGACCACATCAAAGCTGCCGCAGACGCAAGATCGGACTCGCAGTTTGTCATTATGGCTCGCACGGATGCTCTCGCGGTTGAGGGATTGGAATCCGCGATCGAAAGAGCCTGTGCCTGTGTCGAAGCAGGGGCGGACATGATATTCCCTGAGGCCGTCACTAAGCTTGAAGATTACCAGGCGTTCGCAGACGCTGTAAAGGTTCCCGTCCTCGCCAACATTACCGAGTTCGGCCAGACGCCGCTATTCACGATTGAGGAGCTTGAGAAGGCGGGCGTCAGCTTGGCTCTCTATCCGTTATCGGCCTTTCGCGCAATGAACGCAGCTGCTTTGCTCGTTTATGAGACGATCCGGCGCGAGGGGACGCAAAAGAATGTGGTAAGCCATATGCAGACGCGTGCGGAGCTCTATGACTTTCTAGATTATTTCAGCTATGAGAATAAGCTGGATCAGCTATACGGAAGCCGAAAGGAGGAGTCAAGCGATGGCGACTAAAAAACCGGGCGGGCTTGCGGAAGTCATTGCCGGGGTTACAGCGATTTCTACCGTTGGCAAGGAAGGCAAGGGGCTAACTTATCGTGGCTATTCCATTGAAGATCTTGCAGGCTATGGCACTTTTGAGGAAACCGCTTATTTGCTCATTTACGGAAAGCTCCCGGATCATAAGGAATTGCAGCAATATAAGCAAAAGCTGCAGCAGCTGCGTAGTCTGCCGGCTGGCTTGCTCACGATATTGGAACAGCTGCCTGGAAGCACGCATCCGATGGACGTACTCCGTACAGGCGTTTCAGCTCTTGCTGCCTTTGAGCCTGAGACCACGCAGCATAATCAATATGAAATTGCCGATCGTCTGATCGCAAGCTGCGCTTCCGTGCTGCTGTACTGGCATCATTACCACAGAAATGGAAGCAGGATCGATACAGCAACGGATAGCGACAGCATTGCCGGACATTTTCTCCAGCTGCTGCATGGGCATAGGTCAAGCGAGCTTCACGAGAGGGCGATGGACGTCTCGCTCATCTTGTACGCGGAGCATGAATTTAACGCTTCCACTTTCGCAGCACGCGTGACGACGTCCACCTTGTCCGATATATACTCGTCAGTTACAACCGGTATCGGCACGCTGCGCGGCAATCTTCACGGCGGCGCAAACGAGGCAGCTATGGAATTAATTGAACAATTCCGAGGCCCAAGCGAAGCCGAAAGCGGTGTTATGCAGCTGCTGATGGACAAAAAATTAATTATGGGCTTTGGTCATCGCGTATATTCGGTCTCCGATCCAAGATCGGATTTGATCAAAGCGTGGTCGAAGAAGCTCTCTGAGGCTGCAGGAGATATGACGCTCTATCTCATATCGGAGCGGATTGAGCAGATCATGCAGCAGGAGAAAAAGCTCTTTCCGAATTTGGATTTCTACAGCGCATCGGCATATCGATTAATGGGCATTCCAACTTCCTTGTTCACGCCAATCTTTGTAATTTCCCGTATGAGCGGCTGGTCTGCGCATATCATCGAGCAGCGGGCAAATAACCGTCTCATTCGACCAAGTGCCGATTACAACGGGCCGGATCAGGCGCCGTGGGCTTCCATTAATAATCGATCGTAACGAGAAGGGGAGGAGAAGCTGCCCATGTCAACGCCTATCAGCAACAATAAGCCCGAACCCGATCAATTGCTTGTTGATATTGCAAAATATGCCGCTGATTATGTAATCGATAGCGAAGAGGCTTACGAGACAGCTAGATATTGCCTCATGGACACGCTCGGCTGCGGTTTGCTCGCGCTGCGTTATCCGGAGTGCACGAAGCTTCTGGGTCCAATCGTCAAGGGGACATTCGTGCCGAATGGGGCACGCGTACCCGGCACCGATTTCCAGCTTGATCCGATCACTGCCGCATTCAACATTGGCTGCATGATTCGCTGGCTCGACTATAACGATACATGGCTCGCAGCGGAATGGGGCCATCCATCCGATAATTTAGGCGGCATTCTTGCTGTCGCAGATTATATAAGCAGAACGAACATCGCCGAGGGAAAACCACCTTTAACGATGCGCGATGTACTCACTGCGATGATTAAAGCTCATGAAATCCAAGGTATTCTTGCCCTCGAAAATAGCTTCAATCGCGTTGGGCTCGATCATGTAATTCTCGTCAAGGTCGCCTCGACGGCAGTTGTGACCGCCATGCTCGGAGGAACGCAGGATGAGATTGTCGCAGCCGTATCGCAGGCTTGGATCGACGGCCATCCGCTTCGCACCTACCGGCATTCGCCTAATACCGGGACGCGAAAGTCATGGGCTGCTGGCGATGCGACAAGCCGGGCTGTTCGGCTTGCGCTCATGGCCGTGCAAGGCGAAATGGGGTATCCTTCCGCGCTGACTGCGCCGGGATGGGGGTTCTATGATGTGCTGTATAAAGGGAGGCCCTTTTCCTTCAAGCGAAGCTTTGATTCGTACGTAATGGAAAATGTACTGTTCAAAATCGCATTTCCAGCAGAATTCCATGGTCAAACGGCAGTCGAATGCGCCATTTCTCTTCACCCTTTAGTTAAGGATAGACTGCATGAAATTGACAAAATCGTTCTCACCACGCATGAGTCAGCGCTGCGCATTATTGATAAGACGGGGCCGCTCCATAATCCGGCGGATCGCGACCATTGCCTGCAATACATGGTTGCAATCGGACTGCTATTCGGCAATTTGACAGCCGATCATTATGAACAAGAGGCTGCGCAAGACCCGCGAATTGATGAGCTCCGCCTTAAGATGATTACGGCCGAGCAACCATCCTATTCGCAGGATTACCTAGACCCCGGTAAACGCTCGATCGCGAATGCGATTCAGCTATTTTTCACGGATGGTACATCCTCGGAGAAGAAAGAGATCGAATACCCGATTGGCCATAGGAGAAGGCGCCTTGAAGCAATCCCGCTTTTGCAGCGTAAATTCGAATCCAATCTGAGAACCCGTTTTCCCACTAAGCAAACACAGCAAATTATTGAGCAATGCCGGGATCAGCAGACGCTGGAATCGACTCCCGTGAACCAGTTCGTGGACCTGTTTGTCATATGAGCGAATGCCTGCGTAGAGCGCAGGTTTTTCTTTTTTCCCAAAAATATTTTTGTAGCTATTCTGTAACTTATTGCACCCAGAAAACGTTATATTCTATAGGTAAGACGAATAAGAATATAAACCATAAATAAAAGGAGCGTCAGCGCTATGAAAAAATATGCAATGATCGCAGTTGTTGCGATAGCTTGTCTCACGGCCTTTAGCTTTGCGCCGACGGGAGGCCGTGATTATAAACCGGTAGAGCAAACGCCGGATTTGGAAACGGGATATATCGAAAGTGTACAGAAGCAAAATAATAAGTACACGCTATCCATCGATCAAATCGATTGGTACGAGGGCGAGCAAGCCATCGATAAATTTTTAGAGTTTGAAGCGGATTCGGGTCTTGATGGTCCTCCGGACGGCTATTACATCATTGATGAAGATGATGCCCTTCATGAATGGCCAATAGCAGATGATGCGAAAGTTCTTATGCAAATCTACAACCGCACTGGCAATGTGAACGAAGCCGATATTGTCTGGAATGAGCCGATTTCCGTTGAAAAATTCGTCGAGCTATTGGAAACGGAAGATGACTTGGATATAAAAAGCTTCCCTTATCATATGACCTTAAAGGATGGGGAAATCGTTCAGATCGTGCAGCAATACGTCCCTTAATAATAGGCAAAACCGCAATTCACATCATCCAAAAAGGGTAAGAAGCCAGAACTGTTGGCATCTTACCCTTTTTTTCGTACTTGATGATCCTTTAGTCTCTTCCAGCTTCATATATTTTTTGGGCAAGCATACCGGGATTCATCTTCGTCGACGTCATATGATCGCTATTTCCTTGAATATATCGGAAAATACCGAGTCGACTGGACATATGCGGGTGCCAGCCATATTCGCTGTTGTATTGCGGCAGTACGTTATCTTCTGTAAAGAAGATATAGCTTCTAGGCGTGGTGAGGCTGTAAAATTTTTTAAGATCAAGCTTCTCAAATAACGGCTTTGCAGGCTCAGGCGTTATTTTACTGTACATGCGCTGAGCGACATCTAAGGGCGCCACATTTACAAAGATGTCACGAAAAAAAGGGAAGGGTAGCATGATCGTATCATCCTTCGAGCTGTCTCTTAGCTGCTGAAAAAAAGCTAATGCGACTGGCGGAAATTCGTCTGCTGCCGATTCACCGTCATTCAGTACAAATGCATCCCAGAAGACGAGCCGTTTTATGCGATTCGGAACAAGCTCCGCTACCTTTTGAACGACAGTGCCGCCAAAACTGTGTCCTACCAAAATAATTTGCTCAAGATTGCGGGCGATGATAAAATCAGCGACTGATCTGCTCAACATCGCATGGGTAACATTTTTGTTAGGGTCCGCACCGTGGCCTGGATACTCAGGCGCATACACGATGTGGCCCATTTGACGCAGTACGGCCGCCGTTTCATCCCAAAAGCTTGCATCTGCCCAAGCGCCGTGTACAAGTACAAAAGTAAGCTGCGGAAGATAACTAGGCATATAACGTTCATAGGTTGGATACGCGTTAACGTATGGATAATTCCAGTTAATCCCATTTTTGTTCATAGGCATACATGTATAATTTCCCCTCTAGATCAGATATATCAGCATATGCCTAATTTTCTGTGAGGTTCTTTACTTGGTATTTTAAAAAATTGTGTGCGGATTGCGATACCACCGCTATGAATGAATCGTTTTGCTTTTATTCGGCTGCAGCCGAAAGCTATGACGTGCAGATTTCAAATGGGGGATTCGAGATTTTGCTGAGGCAAGCGTGGCATTGATCTCACCGCCGAGCATAATGATATTCGAGCTGATATAGAGCCAGATCAATAGAATGATCATGCCTCCCAGGCTGCCGTAGGTTTTCGAATAGTTGCCGAAGCTGTTCATATAAAACTGGAATAGCAGCGATGTCACAATCCAGCCGAAGGTTGCAAAGACAGCACCCGGCAGCACCTCTCTGAAGCTGAGACGCCTGCTTGGTACAATCCAGTAAAGCAAAGTAAACGCGCCGATCATAGCTGCAATAGGAATCACATATTTTAGAACGCTCCATGACCATTGAAAGCCTCCAGGATAACCCAGCCATTCGAACAAATAGTGTCCGATTGCCTTTCCGAAAATAAGCATTACCATGACGAGTACGATCACGACAACTAGAAAAATCGTCGATATGACCGAGATGCCGCGAACCTTCCAGAAAGGACGCTGCTCTTCAATGTCGTATGCCTTGTTCAGCCCTTTAATCATCGCGTTTATGCCGTTTGACGCCGACCAGATCGTAGCAAACATACCGAATGAGAGAAGCGTCCCGCTGCTGTTATCCACGACCTCCGCCAATATGCCGGCAATCGTATCGCTTGCATCGGAAGGGAGCAGGCGAATCAGCTCTCCTACAACGCTATCCCCTGACAGCTCAATAAAGCTAAGCAGGCTAACCATAAAAATAAGAAACGGAAAAAACGATAATATCAAATAATAGGTCAGCTGTGCGCCTAGCGCAGGAACATCATCCTCGCGAAATCGGCTGTATAGACATTTTATAAACTGGAGCGTTTGAGACATTCGCGTCATACGCAGTCACCATCCTTTTATTTTAAAATTAAACAAAAAGGTAAGATTACTAAACAAGTTGATCGAAAATGTAGGAAAAATCCCCAACCTGTCGAATAAGAATATAGTCAAACATATTTGAAACTAGGGAGTGGACCGATTGTTTTTACATTTTCTACAATCCAAGGAACATAAAGAATCTTTTCTGGAACTCGCGCATCTCGTAGCGAATGCCGATGGTTTTGTCCACAAAAAAGAAAGAGGATACTTGCAATCGTTTATGGAAGAAATGGACTACCAGCAAACCGATTTCAACTTCTCTAATGAGAAGAAGCTTTCGGATATTATCGGCGGCCTGAAGGATGAGCATGTGAAAAAAATCTTTTTCGCAGAAATTTTGCTGCTTATATTTGCGGATGGAGACTACAACGATGATGAGAAAAAAATTACGCATGACATGAAGCAGCTGCTTGGTTTTTCTGATGAAACCTTTGAGACATTGAAGAGCTGGGTCATTCGAATGGATCAATTGAAAATCGAAGGCTTAAAGCTCATCTTGAACCCATAACCGATGAAGCTGGAGCGATTAATCTCGATGATTTATATGCTGCTGAATAATGAGGTGCTTTCGGCATCCGCTTTGGCAGACAAATACAAAGTGTCTCAACGAACGATCTACCGCGATATCGATGCTATTTGTGCAGCAGGAATTCCTGTCGTATCCTATCAGGGCGTAAATGGCGGGTATGGCATCATCGAATCGTATAAAATGGACAAAAGCTTGCTCGGCTCGTACGATGTGAGCTCGCTTATTACGATTCTTCACAGCATGTCGACCGTCTTCGATGACGAACGAGCTTTGGAAACGATCCATAAGCTGCAAACTCTTCAACACAGTGATGCATCGCCAAGCTTGACGATGGACATTGGAGGGAGCGGAGCCTACAAGGATTCACTCCGTACGCTCAGGGTAGCGATCACGGAATGCCGAATCGTCCGTTTCGAGTATGTCAATGCGCAGAGCGAGAGGAAGGAGCGCTGCGTAGAACCGATCAGCCTGCTGTATAAGTTTGACTCCTGGTATTTATACGGATTTTGCAGAGAACGCAAAGACTATCGTGAATTTAAGCTGCCGCGAATGGCAAATTTGCTTGTCTCAACGGAATACTTTCAGAAGCATAGTCAGCTTCCCGATAGAAATCTCCCCTTTGATCGACAACAGCAAGAAAATAAAATAAATGCGACGCTTCATTTTTCAGTTGAATGCTTGGCACGGGCAATGGACTTCTTCTATAGCGCCGAGAAAAGCTTCAATGATGATGGCACGCTTACCATGACGCTCGAAGTGGATGCATGGTCCGTGAAGCGTTGGCTCATTCCGAGCCTGTTGAGCTTCGGTGACGGCGTTGTTGTCGCTCAGCCGGCCGAGCTTCGAGATATGGTAAAAACGGCAATTGAAGAAATGTTAAAACGGTATACCGAAGTATGACACTCAGCTGTCATACTTTTTTTATTACACTGATAACAAGCTAAATGAAATCAAAAGGAGTGTTTATCAGTGAAGCAAAATCAAAAAAGCAGCCTTTCCATCGTAATCGGAGGCTTGCTGCTCGGAATTCTCATGGCGTCCATGGACAACACGATTGTTGCGACGGCAATGGGCAATATCGTCGGTGAGCTTGGAGGCATGGACAAATTTATTTGGGTCACATCGGCCTATATGGTTGCAGAGATGGCGGGAATGCCTATTTTCGGCAAGCTGTCTGATATGTATGGGCGCAAGAAGTTTTTCGTATTCGGGATTATCGTATTTATGCTTGGATCGGTATTGTGCGGCCTAGCCGATTCAATAACCGAGCTCGCTATTTTCAGAGCTATTCAAGGCATCGGAGGAGGCGCACTTATTCCGATTGCGTTCACGATCATGTTTGATGCTGTACCCATAGAGAAGCGCGGGCAATTAGGCGGACTATTCGGAGCCGTCTTTGGCTTATCGAGTATTTTCGGTCCATTGCTCGGGGCCTATATTACGGACCATATCGCTTGGCAATGGATTTTCTATATTAATCTTCCACTAGGATTGCTCTCCTTCCTGATGGTCACTTTTTTCTACAAGGAATCGCATGAGCATTCCAAGCAGCCTATCGATTGGCTAGGCGCATTTACGCTAATTGGAGCGATTGTCTGTCTCATGTTCGCGCTAGAGCTTGGCGGCAAGCAATTCGCATGGCAATCGCCAATCATTTTAACCTTATTCGCCGGCTTTGCCGTCCTTCTAATCGCATTTCTTATGGCGGAGAAGAGAGCAGAGGAGCCCATCATCTCATTTGATCTGTTCAAGAACAGATTGTACACGACAAGTATTCTAGTAGCTCTATTTAGTGGAGCGGCATTTATTGCGGCATCGGTTTACATTCCAATCTTCATTCAACGAGTGCTTGGCGGCTCTGCTACAAATTCGGGTCTTGTGCTGCTGCCTATGATGGTCGGATCAGTCATTACCGCAACGCTTGGGGGAAGCCTCATGAACAAATTTTCGTACCGAAACATTATGATACCAACACTCGCTATTTTAGCACTCGGGATCGCGCTTGTTGCCACCATTTCCGCTGAAACATCTCGATTGACGGTCACCATCTATATGGTGCTTATCGGTTTAGGCATCGGCGCATCATTCTCCGTACTTAGCAATGCAGCCATTCATGGCTTATCGTACCGCCAGAGAGGAACTGCAGGCGCAACGCTTAATTTTATCCGCTCGCTTGGCATGACCATTGGCATTACAGCGTTTGGTCTCATTCAGAGCCAGTTTTTCACGAATAAAATGACTAAGCTATATTCCGCTGAAGGCAGCGAGGGCGGAGGATTGCCGGAAGGACTTGATTTCAAGGACCCTCATGCGCTGCTTTCTCCGGATACTCGGGCGCTCATTCCATCTGGCCTGCTTGATAGCTTCTCCAGCATGCTCTCAGGCTCAATCGCTTACACTTTTGCCTGGGCAATTGTGCCGGTCGTGCTCGCATTGCTCTCAGCGTTCTTCATGGGTCGCAAGAAGCTTGACGCAACGGCGGAAACAGCCGAATATTCATCCGCGCATTAGAGCATTGTGGTATTAATAGCTGCTTTTGCAAGAAACCTTCTTCTTCCAAATGGATGAATGGAGGTTTTTTTGTTTAAATCGCAAACATATTATGTAAAAAATTACTTTTTTATAAACGTCGTTTATGCTATTATTGGGTCTATAAAAAAACTTATGCTGGGGAGATAAAGAAGATGATTAATAGTCAATCAAGCGGGTATAGAAAGCCCATGCAAAAATTAATGCTCACATTTTTCTTTGCACTGCTCGTATCGGTGATTGGGATGTTTATTGGAACGATGCTGCCGAGCGTTGCTCGAATTCCGCTTTTCATTTTGGAGATCGGCCTTATTCTTGCCATCGTATTTCTTCGCAAATCGAAAGCGATCGGCTATTCTCTAATGTATGCATTTATGGTGGTATCGGGAGCTGCCTTGCAATTTAGTTTAAGCTATTATATCGCCTCGATGGGTACGACCACTGTCATCCAGACCGTCGCGGTAGCGGTTATCGTCTATGCCGGTCTTGCGATCTATGCAACCTACACGAAAGAGGATTTCAGATTTTTAGGCGGATTTCTATTCGCATCGTTGATTGGACTTCTCGTAATCGGGCTTATGCAATTTATATTTCCTTTCGATGGGATGATGGAAACGCTATTCGCGGGCTTCGGCTTGCTTATCTTCATCGGTTATACGTTGTATGACTTTAACCGGATGTCCAAGGAAGGGTTCGATGATAGTGATATTCCATTGATGGTTGTGAACATTTATCTGGATTTGGTCAACATCATCATTTTTGCTCTTCGATTCGTAAAATCACTGCTGGACGATTAAGCTGCTATTGCTGAATTCGTTCACAACGATACAAAAAGGTTAATCTTCTTCCATAAAGATTAACCTTTTTTATTGGTCAAAAGTTTAGCCTGGTTCATTTATTCCTCCATTGTTTCTTGGTGGCTGCAGCCTGAGGGATTCTGTTTTTTGGATGAGCCATACCTACCCACTCTACGACTTGAGAATAATCTTCTGAAAAAAGAGACTTTCGGCGTACCATATTCGATAAAATCTCCTCGGCGAATTTTTCTTTCCAATTCCCGCTCACGTTCATTCCATAATTGTTCAGCGACATATTGATCAATCATCATACTCCACATCCTCCTTAGAACCATTCCCGTTTTATTTTTGTGTGGGGTGTTGGTCCTTTTATTATGCAGTCGTTAAAAGGGGATAAAAAGTGTATAATCGTTTTCGTATATTTCCCCTTTTATTTAACCGTCCACTCAGACGTTAAGGAGGATTGCCTTTTGTTGACTCATGAACGTTATTTGTTGTTATATTCGAAGTTTGCCGGTGCTGATGGGGCTGGCAAAGCAATAGAGGTGTCATTGGAACAGCTGGCAGACGCCTTGTACTGTTCCTCACGCAACGTGAAGCTGATCCTCCGAAAGCTTGAAGAGGAGGGCTTCATCGAATGGATAGCAGGCCGCGGGCGAGGCAACCGATCACAAATAACCTTCCTGCTTGCAAAAGAAAAAAAGCTGCTTGAGCTAGCGCAGCTTCTTGCAACTAAAGGCGAGTATAAGCAAGCGTTTGAACTTATTGATAGCTATGGAGACGGGACAGCCGCAAGAAGCTTATTCGCGGAATGGTTGAATGGACATTTCGGTTACCGCACGATGCAGCTTAATGATATTGAATCCGACATCCTTCGGCTTCCCGTACATCGACCGATTTTGACGCTCGATCCGAAAGATCTTTATTATGCATTCAGTGCTCATATGATCAAGCAGCTGTTCGACTGCCTCGTCCAATATAACCGTGATGCTTGCAAAGTCGTTCCGTCGCTCGCACATGCGTGGGAGCATGATGGCAGCGGCAAGGTGTGGACCTTTCATCTGCGCAAAGGAGTCATGTTTCACCATGGTAGAGAGCTAATTGCCGAGGATGTCGTATATACACTCAATCGTTTGCACGGAAGCAGCGCTTCCGGTTGGTTCGTTCGAACAATCGAACAAGTCGAAGCAATTGGCCAGAGAACGGTAAAAATAAAACTTTCGAATCCAAACTGGCTATTCCCGAGATTTCTCTGTGCACCCGGATTATCCATTGTTCCTCATGAACTGGTGGAACAGGATGAATTATTTTGGACTCGGCCGGTTGGTACGGGACCTTTCCGGTTCACCGATTGGACTGCTGATCGATTCACGATGCAGGCGAATGCAGGCTATTTTCAAGGAAGAGCCCATTTGGACGGCGTCGAAATCGTCATCATGCCAGAGGATACGGTCGTTTATACAAAGAGCTGGGAACAGCTGCTCATTGATCACGATATAAGAGATATCCAGCCGGAACAAGGGTGGAAGAAAATAGTGTCAATTTGCAACGGATGCAGCTTGCTTACATGGAATATGGGGAAGGAAGGTCCACAGCAATCCGCAAAGTTCCGGAAAGCGATTGATTTACTCGTAGATCGGACTCAAATGATAAAGGAGCTGGGAGAGGACCGCATTTATCCTGCTCAAGGGTTTCATCCAAATGAGGCTACTTACGAATGGCAGGATCAATGCGAATCCGAGCAAGCAATCGAGCTGCTTAAAGAGTCTGGCTATAACGGAGAGGCAATCCGAATAAGTACTTATGGCATACATGAGCAGGATGGTTTATGGCTTCAGCGCCATTTGTCTGCATTCGGAATTGAGGTTGTTGTACAAGTAGAGACCTGGAAGAGCATCAGAGAGCCTGAAGTTCTTCAAAACGCTGATTGTCTATTGTATTGCGTCGTGTTTGCGGAGGATGAAGTATGCTTAATTGAGCTTTATGAGCAGACAGGCAATTTCCTCAGAGAGCATCTGGACCCTCGCTTGCGTGGCTGGGTGAAAGAGAAGGTTGATTCTGCATTGGCATGCGAACGAGCAGTGGATCGTTGGAATCATCTATTTGAAATCGAAAAGAAGCTGAAGGATGAAACACATGTCCTCTTTTTGCTTCACAAAAAGCTTAACACCTTTTACAATCCAAATATTAAAGGGGTAGGCGTGAACTCCCTTGGCTGGATCGATTTTAAGGATATATGGCTAGAGCGAACCGAAGATGTTTCTCAAATCATCGAGTCGAGTCCTATGGCGAATTTGCAGTAATCAGGTGTAAAACATCTGGAAGAAGGTTCAGTCGCGATTGATGATAATCCATAGAAATTGCAAAAGAAGGAGGGCTTAAAGCCGCTCCTTCTTTTGCTTCATTCGTTTTTTTGCGATTATTTCCTAGCAGCTGGCGGACAGGTTGACTGTCTAATAATGAGCTCAGGCTGCAGCTTCAAAGGCTCTTGAGAAACAGGAGCGTCTGGGTTTTCCATTCGTTTGAGGAGCAGATCAATAGCATGGCTTCCGATAAGCTCGACCGGTTGACGAACGGTAGTCAGCGCAGGACGGAACTGGTCTGCGAAGAGTTGATCGTCAAAGCCAATTACCGAAAGATCTTGAGGGAGACGGTAGCCCTTATTTTTAAGTGCATCCATAACGCCAAATGCGATCAAATCGTCCGCAACGAATACGGCTGTAGGAAGAGTACCGGATTCGATCCATCGATCGGTTATCTCATAGCCGGAATTAATATCGAAATTACCCTGCTCGATACGTGTTGAAAGCCCCGCCGATTCCATTGCCGATAGGTATCCCCGAATACGCTCCTTACTACTTAGAAACAGCGAAGGCCCGCTTATATGGACGATATCCGTATGTCCTAGATCGATTAGATGCTTGGTTGCCTCATACCCGCCTTGATAATTATCGACTTGAACTGAAGGTGCGGACGAATTTTCCTGTTGATTATCAATCATGACAAATGGAATATTTTTTCGTGTGAGCTCCTCTACATAACGCTCCTCATGAATGGGTGACAGGATAAACATGCCATCCACACGATCCTCCTGAAATATAGCGCTATGAAGATCCGTTTCGTCTTCATTGGATATGAACAAGGCAAGGAGATAGTGGTGACCCTCTAACATATCGTTGATTTCTTTAACAACAGCATCAAGGAAGGAGTCATTCAGCGTTATAATGATAAGGCCGATGACTCCGGTTTTTCCTCTAGCTAGACTTCGGGCGGCAGCATTAGGATGATAGTCGAGCTCTTTCATCGCTTGCAGCACCTTATTTCGATTTTTTTCACGCACCGTATCCGCATTATTGATCACTCTTGAGACGGTAACGACTGATAATCCGGATCTGCGTGCCACATCAAAAATACTAACTTTCATCATCGCTTCGCTCCTTGGAACATAACTGCATTGTTCTACCATACCACATTTTGTGGCAAGTTGGCAGTATGCAACGCTTAGGAGCGCAATGGAATTAATTGCCAGAGAGACTACGCAAAATTGTAATAGCTTCCGCTCTAGTTAAATTCGCATTCGGCATGAATGGCGCGTCTTGCGCTTTAAATAATTGGATTCCAGCAATACCCAATGCTTTGACTGCTGGTTTCGCCCAATCTGGAATGGAGGCGTCATCAGAGAAGCCGGTATTTGATGCTTGCTCCTCAAGCGGCAGCTTTAATGCTGCTGCAACGAGTATCGCCGCTTCAGAACGAGTAACCTCGGTAGAAGGGAGGAAGCTTTCTTTAATCCAACCTTTTAATAAATCAGCTTGAACCAGCTGGGCAACCGATTGCTTGGCCCATGGCGCGATAGATGGATTGTCGTTATATGCGAGTGCGGCTCCTTCGCCAGACAGCTTCAGCGCATTTGCTGTCATGACAGCGAATTCAGCGCGTTTCACGCCTGCATCCGGTTTGAAGGCTCCATTAGGATACCCGGCAGCAATGCCTTCAGATAAAGAGATGATAATATCATTTTCAGCCCAGTGGCCGGAAATATCAGTAGCTGCGATTCCCGTTGGCGACCACCAGTTGCCTGATACAACAATCATACTGAGCAAGCGGATGGTATTGCCATAGTAATAACGCCATTCTTCTGCTGTAGGATTGACTGCATCCGTATGATAATCCCACAAGTCGTTAAGCCATTGTTGATTAGAAGAGTCGATCATAGCACTGACCATAAATGGTGCGGTGAAATCCATCCCGCCATCCCATTCGCTCAGCTTCGTCTTGCCATCCAACGTGTAGCCCGACCATATTTTATCTGGCGTTTTATGCTTGTCCTTTATGAATTTGTTTAGAACGGATAATTGATTATACGCTCTTTTGTCGCCTGTAAGCAGGTAGTCTGTCGTGATGCGCCAAGGCGTGCGGCAGGAGTTGTAGTTATAGGCACCATCAAACTCCGATTCCAAAAAGTGACCGCTTTCCGTATCCCATTTGAATTCGTTGACTGGCTTATATTTTCCGTCTGCTGCATCCTTATAAAGGAAATCCGGCAGAAGACCTGTTTTAGCGCTATAGTTCTCATGCACATCTTTAATAATTCCGTATGTTGTCGAGAGAACCTTATCCCAGCGTGCATCGCCGGTTGCTTTTCCATATTCCTTCATATGCTGAAGCATGAAGTCGGATGGGCGAGTGGAGGGCTTGAAGCTAGGCTCGCTATCCGAGTTCTTCACCCAGTCACCCAATTGGAGGTGAAAATCTTCAGGGTGAACCTCGTTTTCCATAATGGCGTTTATGACCTTGATGCCTTCAGCACGATAATTAATCGCACCTGTGCTTCCCCATTGCTTATCAGCAAGCAATAGGGAGTAGGCGATATCCATATCGCCGTCAATTGCAGAATCCGAGCCGTTGACGTCGATGATCTTGCCACCGCGATCCGCTTGCTGCCAAGCCATTAGATCTGGGTTGAGCTGGCTTGGATGAGCACGGAAATAACGATACATGCCATCGAATATTTTTTTCGCTTCCGGATCAGCACCTGCCATGATCGCAGTAATCAGCATCCCATAGCCATGTGCCTCCGACACGGTTACTGCGTCGTCATTCCAACCGCCATCGTTATACCAAACATAATATTGGCTGGCATCATATGGATTTACTTTCATATATTTTTTCTTCCATTCCTTGTAGAGCAGCTTAACCTCCTTATTCATCTGATTCTGACTGACATGGTTCGGTTTAATCGTACCTTTTGTGTAAGTCATCTGTTGTGGAAAAGGCTTTTGAGGCTTCGATGCTGCGGCAGATCTTTCTTCCGCGAATACTGCTGGCATAGAAGCAAGCAGCAAAACAAGGGACAGGGCAACCGACATTACTGTTCTTAAATGAAAGAATGAATGCGGTTTCATGACATAGCTGTTTTTCATAATCCAACACGACCTTTCATTGATAATAGGATCTTAATGTGTAAATCATGTAAATAAAATGACTGTCACTTCTGTATTGTAGGATGACAAAACAGGGATGTCAATTAAAATTAAAGCGCTTAAACTTTTGAGTTTTAATTGTGCAAATGGAAGCCGATTCTAGATGCAAGAAAAGAATGAATTTGAAAATTAACTTTGAACAGAACAATCATTTGATCTGATTTGGAATACTATTTCCCACTTTGTGGGGATACTGAAACAAAACGAACCAGAAAGGGAGATTTCTATGTTTTTCCGTACTAAATATAGATCTCGTCCGAACAGAAACAAGAAGCCGCAGCTTCCTATCTTGCTAACACAGCTCTCCTCCAGCTTAGCTGATAATATTCATGCCTTTAAAGCCTTATATAGCGACTGTTCAGATGTTGTTTTCCGTTCGTTTACCTTTGGAAACAGCACTGAAGCGTGTCTTATTTATATGGATGGCATGTCGAGTATTGCAGAACTGGACAAAAATGTGCTTACTCCGCTCATGAATGATACCGAAAATGAAATTTTGTCGCTGACGGAATTGATTAAGAAGAAAATACCTGTCACCGTGGTAAAGAACATCAACAACATTGAAGAATGCATTGAGCATATTTCTATTGGAAATCCGGTCTTGCTTGTGGATGGGTTAAACCAAGGGATTGCACTGGGACTTGCCAAATGGGAAAAACGTTCCATTGAAGAGCCGGTTGCCGAAACGGTCATTAGAGGACCTCGTGATGCATTTACAGAAATGCTGTCAACGAATACAACACTATTGCGCAGAAGAATAAGAACGCCCAAATTCAAAACAAAAAGGTTGGATCTCGGCCGCTACACCCAAACCGGAGTCGTTGTGGCCTATATAGAAGGAGTCGCAAAGCCGGCGATCGTTGAAGAAGTACTATCACGTCTGCAAAAGATCGAAATCGACGGTATCCTTGAGAGCGGCTATATTGAAGAACTGATTGAGGACAACCCAATCTCGCCTTTCCCGCAAATTATGAATACCGAACGACCAGACGTGGCTGTAGCTGGTCTGCTCGAAGGACGGGTCGTCATTTTAGTCGATCATACACCGTTCGTACTTGTTGCACCGATCACTTTATTTTCGCTGTTTCAATCAAGCGAG
The DNA here is from genome assembly GCF_057221575.1 of Paenibacillus sp. Y660. Classification (NCBI taxonomy): domain Bacteria; kingdom Bacillati; phylum Bacillota; class Bacilli; order Caryophanales; family Paenibacillaceae; genus Paenibacillus; species Paenibacillus sp. Y660. The sequence continues at coordinate 69,569 of NZ_JBXBBJ010000017.1, forward strand.
GATTATTACACCCGTTATTTTCTCAGCATTATGATTCGTTGGCTGCGTTATTTATTCGTCATCATTTCACTTCTGCTGCCATCGTTTTATATTGCCGTTCTTACATTCCATCAAGAGATGGTGCCAACGACACTGCTTGAGAGCATGGCTACCGCCCGGGAGCGTGTACCATTTCCAGCATTAGTTGAAGCCTTTATTATGGAGATCACATTCGAGGCTCTGAGAGAGGCAGGCTTGCGTTTGCCGAAGCAGGTCGGTGCTGCGGTAAGCATCGTCGGCGCATTAGTAATCGGTCAAGCTGCTGTTGAAGCAGGAATCGTGTCTACGCCGATGGTCATTGTCGTTTCCCTCACCGGTATTGCATCGTTTGCTATCCCTCGTTATGTTGTCGGAATGGCCTTCAGCATGCTTCGCTTTCCCGTTATGATTTTGGCGGGAACGCTTGGATTGCTTGGACTCATTCTCGGTGTTCTGCTGCTGCTGGTACACTTATGCGGATTGAAATCGTTCGGCGTACCTTATATGTCACCACTAGGTCCAATGAACGGAAAGCAAATGCATGATGTTCTATTGCGAAAGCCATGGTGGATGCTGCGTAAAGGCCCTAAATTAGGCGGACCGCCAAATGAAAATTTATAAGTAGAAGGTGAGGACCAAATGGTTGAAAAAGGTAAAATAACCGCATTGCAGATGGGCATTATGATGTACCCCACCATTATCGCGACCGCCATTCTCATTGTGCCTGGCATCACAGCGGAGAAGGCTCATCTTGATCTATGGCTTTCACCCATATGGGCGTCGATTGTAGGATGCACAACAGTCTTGGTCATGTGCGCGTTGAATCGAATATATCCGGAAGAGACCATAATCCAATATATTAATCGTATCATCGGCCGTATTCCTGGCAAAGCCATCGCACTTCTCATGCTGGTATTTTATATGCATGTAACAGGGGTGATTATCAAGGAGTACGCAGAGTTTATCTCCGGCCTATTTTTGACGCGTACGCCTCTACTTGTCATTATTTCGAGCCTTACGCTTGTATGCGCATTTGCTGTCAGGTCAGGGATTGAAGTGGTTGCAAGATTGTCGGAGTTAATCGTCCCCATTATCATATTCATTGTTGTGCTTCTCGTCATACTCTTGCTTCCGGACCTTCAAATAAGGAGAATGTTTCCGATGTTTGAGAATGGGATCATGCCTTCCATTAAAGGAGCTTTAGCTCCTATGGGCTGGTTTAGTGAATATGCATTAATCACCTTTATGCTTCCTTTCCTTGTCAATCGAAAGAAAGGGCAGAAGTCTGCCTTGATGTCAATGTTTATCGTTGCTTTTACTTTAGTTTTTGTAAATTTTGTACTCCTGTTCCTCGTAGGCGGAGGTGTTGCCAATATTTTATATCCATTCATGTCTGCGGTTCGGTATATCAGCATTGCCGATTTCTTCGAGCATGTTGAATCACTCGTTATGGCCATTTGGGTGATGGGTGCCTTTCTTAAAATATCAGTATTTTATTATTCGGTAACACTTGGAACGGCTCAATGGCTAAACTTGTCAAGCATACGAAATGTTGTTTTTCCCGTTGGCTTTTTGCTGGTGCTGTTTACATACTGGATACCGCCGACATTGCCTGGGCTATCACATTATCTTGGTACACAGCTGCCCTATATTTTAATGGGATTCCAAACGGGATTCCCGCTGCTTCTGTTAATTATCACTTCGCTGCGCAGGCGAAGCATGAAGAAAAGGGTTGTGGACCAATGATTCGTATCCTGTATTCCTTGATGATATGCATATGTCTGCTTCTCATTACAGGCTGCTGGGACCGTACAGAAATAAACGATATTACATTGATTGAAGGAATCGCGATTGATAAAAATAAAGGACGCTGGATGATTAGCGCTCAAATTAACATCCCTAAATTGTCGGGAGGCAGTCAAGGTATCAACGGGGACAAAAATGTGGAGAACTTGGTAAGGTACGGCGAGGCAAAAACATTGGCTGAGGCCTTTGTAAGTCTTCAAAACAAGCTGCCTCGCAAAGTGTTTTGGGGGCATACCAAAGTAGTAATCTTTAGTAAAAAAGTAGGGTTGGAAGGTATTCGTGAAGGTGTTGATTTCTTGGCTCGCCATCCTCAGCCCAGGCCCAGAGCCTACATCTATATTAGTGAAGGAAAAGCCAAAGAGATTTTAGAAATACATCCAGCATTGGAGCGAAGCACGACAGAGGTACTGAGAGAATTAAGCAAGCAGAAGCAAGGAATAGAGATTACATTGTTGGAATTGGTCGGATTAATGCCGCAGCCTCCGTTCAATTCAGCTATTCCTATCATCGATATGCTGAATGAGGAGGAGAGAAAAAGAGACAACTCCGCCTATACAAAGAGTACGGCTCTTTTCCATAAAGACAAAATGGTCGGAGAGATTAATGACAAGGTAACGCGAGGCGTACAATGGATCCGCAACGAAATTCGCGATGACTTGTTCACAGTTGAGCCTCCAGATGCCGGAGGTGCTCTGATTGTTAGACTCCTAAGGAGCAATACAAAGCTTAAACCTGCATACGTTAACGGACAATGGAAAATGACGGTGAAAACAAAGGCTCAATTTGATGTAATCCAAAACGGAAGCCATCTAAAAGTTAGCGATCCGAAAATACTGAAGCGTGTGGATAAGGAGTTAAAGAAGGATCTGATCGATCGGATGAATTACGCTCTAAAAGTGGTGCAGAAAGAAAAGAAAATAGATATTTTAGGATTTGCTCAGGAATACCATCGGAGCTTTCCGAAGCAATGGAAGAAGGCCTCTAAGGAATGGGACCAAATATTTCCAACCGTAGACGTTTCCTATGATGTCAAGGTAACGATTCTGAGACAAGGGAAAACAAATGCTCCACAGGGTCTTCCACAGGACGAAGTAATAAAATAATAACGGACCTAACATAAGCGAGCAACAAACCTCCATATCGAGGAAGAGACCATTTTTGCTTTAAGAGAATTTCTTCTCCTTCCTTGCAACTAACAATGAGAATGGACATCCGTTTATCGAAGACGAATGTCCATTCTTTTATTTTGCTTTAATTGTTGCAGCTGTTAATGGATTGAATACATGCCTTCACAGCTTTTATTACGATTTCGGGTTCCGTCATTTGAGGAAAATGTCCGCTGTTTGGGGCTATTATTTGAGTTGCTTGATTGCTTAGACCCAGAAAATCTTTTTGGTTATCCATACGCTGCTTATGTACTTCTGCAGGCATGAACCATTTATGCGGTTGTTTGCCCCCAGTAACGACAACTAAAGGAATATTCGGGAAGGGGTTTGAACGTTGAATTTGCTCGACCGTTTCCTTAACGTGATTTACTTCTTTGAATGCATTCGTTTTTGAGAAAGAATCGAACATGCCGAGCATCTTGTTTATCGTCTGGACGAACCTCCCTTGGTGCTGATTGAGGAGCAAGTCGCTTGGATGGCTGGCTTCCAACAAAACTACGCCCATTACGTCTTCGGAGCAAAGTCTTGCGAATAAATTGGCATAATAGCCGCCTAAGGAGTGACCGACTAATAGGTAGGGCGGCTTTATTTGCAAAGCATTTAACATTTCCTTTAAAGATTCAACAATAGCGATTCCGTGCTGAGGCCCAGATGGCTTATCGCTGCCGCCGATTCCGAACCGATTATAGGCAACAACTGAGCTGACCTCTGCAAGCTTTGGCATAATTTTATACCAGCCTTCCAGCGGCCCTCCACCTCCATTGATCAAAATAATAGGAGGACCGCCATTTCCGGTCGTTATGTATTCCAATTGGCCGCTTTGAACTCGAATTTTTTGTTTACGTGGTAATCCTTGCACATCCAATCCTCCTCAGTATCCACTACGTTTCTAATAAAATTTCGCCAGTTCGCGTCAGATCATAGCCTGAAATCGTTTGAAGCTCCTTCTTGAAATCATCGGATCTGAGAATATGGAGCAAGGACTGAATCCAAGCTTGATTGCTTGCAGTTTTTAGCATGACGAGATCGTAGCGTTCTTGAATTAATGGAATAAACGTTATATTTCCAACAATAGATGCGGCTTTCTCTATACCGATGCCAACGTCAGCTTCACCGGATGCCACTTTGGAGGCTACGCCAAGATGATTGCTTTGTTCTTGCTCGTATCCGATAAGCTGATTGGACTTTAAGCCATGTAGACGAAGCTGTTCGTCTAGCAAAACGCGTGCGCCGGAGCCTTTCTCTCGATTTGCAATCCGCAAGCCTGGAGTGCCCAAATCAGACCAGCCCTTCAACGATAAAGGATTGCCTTGCTTGACATAGAAGCCTGCATTTCTGGAAAGTAAATGGACGACGATGTAAGAGGAGCCTATAAGCAGCTTTCTAATATAAGGGAGGTTGTACTCGCCTGTATCACCATCGAGAAGATGAGTGCTGACGATGTCGGATTCACCGCGGTACATCGAGATCAGGCTGTCAAGGCTCCCGACATACGCGCGCAGTGGACGTATACCGTCCATCTTTTTTTCCATATACTTCGCTAAAATGTCAAGGCTGAGATCCTGGCCTGTAATAACGAGGGAACGGAGCCCGGTATGGGAAACTTGCGCATGTGATTGTGCAGGAACGTCTGCCATGATTGGACGCTCGTTCATTTGCATGCCTTTGGCGCGCTGTTTGTAGGCTTCTAAATCAGCGGGGTCGACTCGCATCTGTTTGCCTACACGGTATGAGGGCAGCTCGCCTTTTTTTATAAGATCATAAACGGTGAGTTTGGATATTTTCAACAGCTTGGCAATTTCTTCGGTCGTATACGAGACATCGCTGGACATGATGCTCCTCCTTAATTTCTGTACAAGCCATTTACTATTTTTTTCATTGTACCATATTAGGATGTGTACGTTCGTTAAACGCATTTACAAATAAGATGAACGGTATATAATATATTTAGATATAGTTAATTATAACTAAACATAACTAAGGAGTGTAGATTTTGTTAAAAATGATTAAAGATTATATGTTTTTATCTATTATAATAATCATGGCAGTGGTGTTTGCAGCCTGTAGCACAGCACCAAAAACGAATTTGAATACGAATGCTCCGGCTGAAAGTACAATAGAGCCCAGCCAGGAGCCGCTCGAAGCGGTAGAGCTGACAATCTCGGCAGCTGCAAGCCTGACCGACGCTTTAACAGAAATTCAAAAGGCATATGAAGCTGATCACACTCACATTAAACTTAGCTTTAACTTCGGCTCTTCCGGTGCGCTGCAGCAGCAAATTGAGCAAGGGGCGCCAGTCGATTTGTTTCTGTCTGCGGCCGTTAAGAACATGACGGCACTTGTAGACAAGCAGCTGATTGATCCGAACCAACAAATCAATTTATTGAAAAATGAGCTTGTAGTTGTCGTTCCTGTTGACGATAAAACACCGATTGAAAGGGTAACCGACCTAACCAAGGCGGAAGTGAAAACAGTTGCAATTGGCATTCCGGAAAGCGTGCCTGCTGGCAGCTATGCCAAGGAAGCGCTGACGAACGCGAAGCTATGGGCTGCGTTGCAGGCCAAATCCGTACAAGCGAAGGATGTAAGACAAGTATTGCAATATGTAGAAACCGGAAATGCGGATGCAGGTTTTGTCTATAAAACAGATGCGCAGACAACTGATAAGGTAAAGGTCGCTTTTGCGGTTGATGCAGCATCGTATAAAACGATTCACTATCCGATTGGCATCGTAAAAGCAACTAAACATGCCAAGGAGGCCGAGGAGTTTTACTCGTATTTACAAACGCAAGAAGCGCTTGATGTATTTGTTAAATATGGCTTTTCGGTTCTGAATTAAGCAGCACCTGCTGGACGATCGTTAGAGGCAGTCAGGTTAGGAAGAAGTCATGAGCTGCTTTTTTACAGCGGCTATTTGGCATTTGAAATTAATCTACCAGATTGCCGCTGTATTATTGAAAAGCAATCCTCTCTTCCACAAAAAAAAGGAAAACGCTTTCATCTAAAGAATATTATTAAGAGCATTCAACGCTGTTCGATTTGGATGATTAAACGAAAGGAATCAATTAATATGACGGAAGGATCAAACAGTTCATCCATGCAAATGTTGCAGTCGGAACTATATTCCTGTTTCTGAATGTCGGATCATTCATGTGGGAGGTATGCTATGAAAATTCATAAGTCGATCGATTGGAGGGACAATTTATATCTCTTTAATTATCTAAGGGTAAATACGGAGCCTGTTGAATACTTCCATGCCCACGACGGATTGGAGATCTTGTATATTCATGAAGGGGCCGGCAGCTACAACATTGGAAATCAAATGTATTCGCTTAAGCCTGGCACCTTAATTCTTATCAAACCTTTCCAAGTACACGAAATAAAAGTCATTGTTCCTCCGAATTACATTCGCAGCCTATTAAAAATTAAAACGTCGGTCATCGATCGTTTCCTCACGGTGCTGCCGCAATTAACATCTGCTTTTATGCAATTGATGGAACTGAAGCTGCCAACTCAGGTTTTCCATTTGTCCTACAAGGATGCTTCTTATATTGAAAATCAATTTTTACAATTGCATGAAATGCTTACAATCGGTCCATCAAAGCTTCAGAAGGAAGTAGTCACTTTGTTTTTATTTCATTTTTTCAACTACTTTAATAGCCATATCTTTTCGCTGGACAAAAGTGCAGCACCCATGCATCCTGAGGCACCGTGCTCGAACGAGCCTATCGGCGCTATTGTGAAATGGATTGAAAGACATTATAATCTGTCGTTCACCATTAACGATATGGCATCAGAGCTTCATTTTTCCCCTAATTATTTATCCAAGCTCTTCAAGGAGCAGATGGGTGTGACGATTATTGAATATACAAATGAAAAACGGTTGGAGGAAGCGAGAAGTCTTCTTGCCATGCATTTTTTGACCATTGAAGAGATTAGCCGGGAAACCGGATTCAATTATCCTTCGTATTTTATCGCTATGTTCAAAAAAAAGTATGGGATGACACCGCATCGTTATCGAATGTGGATGGAATAATGATATTTTCGAACAGAAAACTGTTATTAAAATTGTTTTATAATTAAAGCGCTTAAACTTTGTATTTGATTGAATTCGAAAGAGGTGGTGGCTTTACGAGTATGACGGGGATGGACCTCATCGGTAACGAATGATAAGTCTCTAATCGAAAGTGTATGAAAAACTAGGGAGGTTTGAAAATGAATAAACAATCATTAAAGCTAACCGTATTATCTCTACTTTGCTTCATGCTTGTATTCGCGTTTTACCCAAGTCATACCGTTGAAGCAGCAACAAAAACAGTACCAGCCGGCAATGTTGCCACTCTGCGCAGCTATTTAGCCAGTGCTCAGCCCGGCGATATTATTCAAGTATCAGGAACGTACAACATATCGGATGGAACGATTGCCACATCCAAAAGCGGTTCTGCAGGCAATTATATCACGATCAGGGGAACGGGAAGCGGCGCTACGTTTAATTTCACTGCATCTGCAGGCAATGCGGCAGTTCATATCAAGCATAATTATTACAAGCTGGAAAATGTGACGATTAACGCGAATTCCAAATCAAACAAAGTATTGCTAATTGAGGCTTCGCATGGTTTCATAACCAATGTGACGGGCAAAAACTCGTTGTCGGAAGCCGTTAAGATTAGAAAAAACAGCCAATATTGGCTGATCTCGAACACCACTGTGCAAAATGCGGGGACAAGCGGCAAATTTGGAGAAGGCTTCTATGTAGGTGATGCGGATCAAAACTGGACGACTAGTCCTAATGCGGACAAAAGCGGCTATATTACCTTTCTGAATTGCAGCGCTATAAAAACAAAAAACGACGGCTTTGACTTCAAAGAAGGCACACATCATATAAAAGTGATTGGCAGCACTGTTGACTTCCAAAATACGGTGCCTGAATCTACTGTAGGCAACAACGGGATCTTCATGAGAGCCAATTATGTACAGATCATAAATACAACGGTTAAAAACAACAAAGCGACTGGTCAAGCATATAGAACAAGCAAAACGACGGCTTCTGACGGCGTGTCTTACGGTAACAATTTGGAGCTTAAGAATGTCAAGGCAACCAATATTTCAGGTGCAATGATTTATACAAACTATAGCTCAAATAAACTATTTACCGACTATACGATGTCCGGCGTTGCTGGAGGCCTCTATGCATCCGGCTCCAAAACCGCAACTTCTGCTAATCCGTCTACATTCGTCGAAATGACTTGGAGCGGTGAAGGCGGAGCGAAGTACGGTTCCTAAAAATGAAGCGCAGCTTGCAAAATAATTGGTAGATTCAGAAGCAGCTCATTCCTCAATTGAGGGAGAGCTGCTTTTTCTATGCCACAGCCTAAATCCTCTAAAGATCACCACTTTTCCTCATCCCCCTCTAATTTGTATCCTCCTATCAGCTATTGATAGTTATGTATTCATTGGTACAATTTTCTATTTGTTTATAGAATTGTTCTATTATTCAATCAATTTACATTTTGGTATGCTGAGTGTAGTTAAAGTTAATAAACCTCATAGGAATTGTATGAATTGAATATGCCCTTGTGGAAGTAGGTGAATGAGTGGGGCAGCTGCTGGAAGTCGATCGATTACAGGTAGCTTTTCGTACCGATCAGGGAGAAATGATTTCGGTTGATGAAGTAAGCTTTGAGCTCGGGCATGGAGAGACCATCGCGATTGTAGGTGAATCGGGTTGCGGAAAGAGTGTAACTTCTCTTTCTATTATGGGATTGCTCGGAACAAATGGTTCTGTTCGTAGAGGAGAGATCCGGTTCGATAGTTCAGCGTTAACCCATTGCACGGAATCACAGCTGCGCAAGCTTCGAGGCAAAGAGATTTCAATGATTTTTCAGGATCCGATGACGTCACTGAATCCGGTCTTCTCGATCGGAGAGCAGATGGAAGAAACGATCCGCCTGCATCTGAACTTAACGCGTAAAGAAGCGAAGGTCGTTGCGGTAGATATGTTAAGAAAGGTGGGGATTCCTAGGGCTGAAGCGATCTTAAAGGAGTATCCTCACGCTTTGTCAGGGGGCATGCGTCAACGTGTCATGATTGCAATGGCGCTCGTGTGCAAACCCAAGCTGCTCATTGCAGATGAGCCGACGACGGCACTTGATGTCACCATTCAAGCGCAAATTCTCGAGTTAATGAAGCAGTTGCAGTCAGAAAGCGGTGCGGCGATCTTGCTAGTCACGCATGATTTAGGCGTAGTTGCCGAAATGGCGGATCATGTGATCGTCATGTACGCAGGGCAGGTGGTCGAAGCGGCGGATGTATTTACTCTATTCCGAGGGCCACAGCATCCTTATACGCAAGGATTAATGAAGTCGATCCCGCGCCTTGATCAAGAGAACAAGGAGCGATTGCATGCGATCCCAGGTGTGGTTCCTTCGTTGCAGCATATGCCTGCAGGATGTCGATTCCACCCTCGCTGTTCGCATGCTGTCGAGCGTTGCCGACAAGCACAGCCTGAGCTTATACCAGCAGGACATGGGCATAGCGTGCGATGCTGGTTGGCGAGCGCTGCGGAAATAACGATTGCAGACCAAGTACAAGGGGGATCGCATGGCATTCCAGAGCTCGCTCGATAACCGGCAACTGAAGCAACCCCTTTTGCAGGTCGAAGGATTGAAGACGTATTACCCTATTCGAAGTGGATTATTTTCGCATACGGCGAGTCATGTCAAGGCTGTTGATGATGTTAGCTTTGCCTTGTATGAGGGAGAAACCGTTGGCCTTGTTGGCGAATCGGGCTGCGGTAAATCGACGATTGGGCGCACCATCGTTAAGCTGGAAAATCCTCGATCGGGTCGCATCCTATTTAATAATGAAGATATTACGCACTATTCGCAGCGACAGCTGAAGCCTGTGCGCACACAGCTGCAAATGATATTTCAAGACCCTTATGCCTCTTTAAATCCAAAAATTCGGATTTACGACACGCTTGCGGAGCCTTTAATAGCTCACAAGCTGGTGAAGCGGAGCGAGGTGCAGCGTGAGGTAGACAATTTGCTTCAACTGGTAGGACTGCCTCGTTCGGCTAGCAATCGCTATCCGCATGAATTTTCTGGTGGGCAGCGTCAGCGAATCGGTATCGCCAGAGCGATTTCGTTCAGACCTAAGCTGATCGTATGCGATGAGCCCGTGTCTGCGCTCGACGTTTCGATCAAAGCGCAAATTCTCAATTTGCTTCAGGATTTGCAGGATGAGCTGAAGCTTACCTATCTGTTTATCGCCCATGGCATTGGTGAAGTGAAGCAGATGAGTACCCGGATTGCTGTCATGTATTTGGGTAAAATTGTGGAACTAGCTCCCGCAAACGATTTATTTCGCAAGCCAAGGCATCCGTATACGCAATTGCTGTTGAACGCGTATCCTCCACCGGACCCGACGCTAAGAAAGCAAAAGAGCGTTCTCCTTCACGGCGATGTGCCTAGTCCCGCCCATCCACCGGCTGGCTGTCGGTTTCATACCCGCTGTCCTTACGTGCAGGAGTTATGTACGCAAGTGGAACCTGTGCTTGCAGTAGACGACCATGCTGTGGCATGCCATTATCCACTTGCATAACGCGAAGGCGAGAAAAGGAGAGGGCTTGGATGGGAACATACATTGTTCGTAGACTGTTGATTGCCATTCCCGTATTTTTCGGGATTACGATTTTGAATTTTCTCATCATGAACATGGCTCCCGGTAATCCCGTAGATATGCTGATCAATCCAAATATCCCGAAAGAAATGCTGGAGCTGAGGAAGGAGCTGCTCGGACTGAATGATCCGCTCTATATTCAATATGTGAAATGGCTCGGCGGTTTCTTTAGCGGAGAACTTGGCTATTCCTTCAGCAGCTTCGCCCCCGTATCACAATTAATAGGAGAACGGATTGGGCCAACCTTGCTGCTCGCAGCCTCATCGATGCTGGTAGCGATATTGATCGCCATTCCAGTAGGGATAATAAGCGCAGTCAGACAGAATTCGAAGCTCGATTATATGATGACGGGTTTATCCTTTCTCGGCACGTCGATTCCTCAATTTTTTCTAGGACTAGGATTAATCTATCTGGCAGGCATTCAGCTGAAATGGCTTCCTACAGGAGGGATGTCGACACTTGGAGGAACAGGTGGGGCCGGAGATGTCCTCATACATATGATTCTGCCTGTCTTAGTACTGGGTGTAACGATCGCGGGTAAAAAGGTTCGGTACGTTCGCGCCAGCATGCTCGATGTACTCAACCAGGATTATTTGCGAACGGCTCGTGCGAAGGGGCTAAGTGAATTTATGGTGACGAATAAGCATGCACTTCGCAATGCATTAATCCCAATTATAACCGTTGTCGGAACGGAAATTCCTCTGCTGCTTGGCGGAAGCATTATTATTGAGCAAGTATTTCAGTGGCCGGGAATCGGGCAATTAACGATGGAGTCGATCCTATCGCGGGACTACCCAACGTTAATGGGGTTAAATATTATAGCTGCTTGCGTCGTACTCTCGACAAATTTCTTCACGGACATCATTTATTCGATCGTCGATCCACGGATTAAATACAGCTGACAGGAGGCCTGAGAAAATGTCCATACCGGAGATTCCATGGAGGAAAGACGTTTTCGCCTCCGGTGTGGGGAATGAGGACGAGCAACCAGCTAGCAAAATGGAGAGCTACACTAAGCAAGTGACGCGCAAGTTCTTCAAGCACAAGCTAGCGGTGTGGGGACTTGTGACGACCCTTCTGCTGCTGAGTATCGCTATCTTGGCGCCATGGCTAGCCCCGCATAATCCCGATGAAATCACGGACGTTTTCTCGGCTCGTCCATCGCTTTCGCACTGGTTAGGTACCGATCAAGTGGGCAGGGATGTGTTAAGCCGATTACTTTACGGAACAAGGGTTTCCTTGTTGATTGGTTTTTCCACGGTTGCTTTGTATGTGACATTTGGTACTTTCATCGGAATGATGGCCGGTTATTATGGCAAGTGGCTGGATATGGGACTAATGCGAATCACTGATATCTTTTTGAGCTTTCCCTATATGATGGTTGTTCTCGTCATCGTTAGTGTACTTGGCGCAAACGTATCGACCATTATGATCGTCCTCGCGCTATTCAAATGGCCAACAATTGCGATGCTGGTCCGTGGAAGTGTTCTGTCCTATAAGCAAATGGATTTTGTCCGAGCAGGCATAGCACTTGGATATAGTACGCCACGCATTCTGCTGCGGCATATTTTGCCCAATGCCCTCGGTCCTATCATTGTAAATGCAACCTTTGGGGTGGCCAGTACCATTCTTAGCGAAGCCGGCCTGAGTTTTCTGGGAATGGGGGTCAAAGCCCCCCAGGCGAGCCTCGGCAACATGCTGTACGATGCACAGTCATTAACCGTATTGACCGAGCAGCAGTGGCTTTGGGTACCAGCCGGCTTTGTCATACTCATTACCGTTCTAGCGATTAACTTTGTTGGCGACGGACTGCGCGACGCATTGGATGCGAGACCTTAGCAAACGAATCATGCATTTGATTTTTTTTAAAAAAAGCAAACAGACAATAGGGAGAGATACCAATGAAAAGAATGCTGCGATTACAAGGGATTATATTATTAACGATATTAATGATTTTGCTATCGGCGTGCAGCAAAGCAGCACCAACAGATGCTGAAGCAACAAACGAGCCTGCTTCGGAAGCGACAAATGCACAGGAGCCAACCTCTGACGTCATAGCTAAGAAAACCTTGTACATCGGAATCGTCAATGCTCCTGTCACCTTAAATCAGATCAATACGCAGGATAATTCGGCTTCCCTCGCCCCTATCAACTTACTCAATGATTCCCTGCTCGATGTAACCGATTCGGCAGCGTTTTTGCCTAAGCTCGCAGAATCCATCGAGTCGAAGGATAATCAGACGTTTCAGATCAAACTGAGGCCAAATGCCAAATGGAATGATGGAACGCCATTTACGACGGCAGATGTCGCTTTTACGTTAAAGCTTGCGCTTCACCCTAAAGTCGATACTTCATTCCAGCTCAATTTCATAGAAGGATTAAATGATGCAGGGAAGCTAGAAGAAGGGACGACGGAAATTTCAGGTCTCAAAATTATTGATCCGACCACCTTTGAGATCAAGACCAAAACCCCAATTGATCCACTAGTGTTCAATGAACGATTCGGAGTTAAGGTTAATTTCTTGCCGGCGCATATTCTCAAAGACGCTAATCCGGAGCAGCTATCAACAAATCCCTATTTTCAGGAGCCGAAGGTGACGATTGGTCCATATAAATATGCAAACTATGAGAAGGGCCAATTCGTTGAGGTTGCAAAAAACGAGAATTACTATCTCGACGTACCTAAGATTGACAGCATATTCATAAAGGTGCTTCCAGCCGCTAATCTTGTAGCACAGCTGCAAACAGGAGAAATTCAAATGAACTCTTTACCGGTCGGGCTTGTCCCGATTACCGATTACGATAAAGTGAAGGGCTTTGAGAATGTGAACGTAACATCAGCTACTGCCTCCGAGCCGGCTGAAATCTTCTTTAATACGGAGAAGCTGTCTGATAAGAAAATCCGTCAAGCGATCGCACATGCCTTGAATCGTCCGCTCATCGTCGATCAGCTCTTGAAGGGACAGGCAGAAATTATTGACGGCGGAGTTCCAAGCTCGCACCCCTACTTTAATAAGAACATTACAAATTACGATTACAATCCGGAAAAATCAAAGCAGCTGCTGCAAGAAGCTGGCTGGGACTCTAAACGCAAGCTTACGTTTTTGATCCCGGTAGGGAATAAGGTTCGCGAGCAAGCGGCTGATATTTTGGTACAAAACCTAGAAGCTGTTGGCATTAAGATAGACGTCCAAAAATTCGATTTCCCTACGTTGATCGATAAAGTCGAGAAAGGCGAGCATGACCTTACCATTTTCACAAGAGATTACTATATCGAGCCAAGCCTCTATTTTACAACCTATAAAAGCAATGATCCCGAAAGTGTAATTCGATATAACAATCCATTAGTCGACGAACTCATCAAAAAAGGGGAACAAGAAATCGTAGAGGCGAAGCGTCACGAGATCTATAACCAATTGCAAGAGGTGCTGCATGAAGATGTCCCAACGCTCGCTGTCTATTCCGAGAAACGTTTGCAGGTCGTATCAAAAAGCGTTCTCGTAGGCAAGCCGCTCAATCTGGGTACGTTCAACAATGTGAACCAGTGGGATTTAGAAACGAAATAGATGCAGCTAGCATCAGAAGTAGAAGCCTTGCCGTCATAAATCGGTTATAAGGAATTTATTCCTTTATAATAAACAGTTCTATCAAAAATTGCAGGAGGTGCAAGAAAAATGGCAAATTTAAATTGTTTAGTTTGCAAGTCGGATATCGATGTGGAAGAACAAGCAACTACGGGTGAAATCGTGGAATGCGAAGCTTGCGGACAAGAACATGAAGTTCAAGTAGCATCCAACCTCGTCACGATTGCTCTGGCTCCAGAAATTGAAGAAACTTGGGGAGAGTAGGTAACGAATATATGGACCAAAATAGCGCTATTTTATTGTGTGTGACGAAGCTTCGGGAGGAAGAGCAGCGCATTATCGAACATCTCAAAAATTTACGAATTCACGTACAAGTGAATCTGGATTCAATGGAATTGCCGCTAGGGGGCTCTGATGTAGAGCCCTTCGGGCTCGCACTGATCCGCTGCCTTTCTCAGAAAAACGCGTTGAATCGAGCACATCTGCTTGAGCTGGCCGGTCTTGAAACGCTGAATTCGGTCAAAGCGATTACGATTTGCACCAATAAAATACATCAAGCAATTGTGTTTCAGAAGCACGGCATTCCTCAGCCGCATTTTAAAATAGCTTTTACGCCTGAGAAGCTGTTTGATGCGCTACGTTCATTTGGAGATCTTTGCGTCATTAAACCAGCAACTTCATCGTGGGGCAGAGGAATTGCTAGAATCACTGGGAAAGAATGCTTGGATGGCTGGATTGCAGCGCGAGAATCCGTCGACCCTGGGCATCAATCATTTCCGGTATTAGTGCAACAATTTGTAGAGAAGGGGGATTATGATATACGCGTTGTCATTGTCGGCCGTAAACCAATCGTAGCGTTTCGGCGGGTTTCAGCTGATAACTGGAAGACGAATACACATTTAGGTGCGGAAATCGACCCAATCGCAATTAATGACGAGATTGCATCTATTTGCAGGCGATTGACTGAGGTATTAGGGGAAGGCATTTATGGCGCAGACTTATTTTTTGATTATAAGGAACAGCGCTACGTCGTATGTGAAGTGAATCAAAACCCGGAATTTGCGAAGTCGTGGAAAATCCATGGCGTCGATGTGGCTTATCATATCGCACAATATGTGAAGGAAACGATAGAACTGAAAAACAGGGAAAACCTCGCGGTTATTTCCAAGTAGATAGGGAGGCTATATAGGAATGGGAGAGGCTACGTTAACGAAGTCAGAAGCTGTCATACAGAAAGAAAACTATTTTTCACTTTCATTTGTGTTATCGAGAGTGCTGAATTCAGGCGTCATTATGAGTATTGAAAAGAATGATCATGAATTAAAGGGGCTTGAGAAAAGTATAGCCAAGCTCACTAAAACAAAATATGTCTCCTTATTTAATAGCTATACGGGTGCGATTCATGGTGCGCTATGGGGACAGGAGCTTGGCTATCATTCGACTACGCGACTAGCTCATCCTACTGATCAAGAAAGGAAGTTTATTCATTGGTTAGGGATTACGCTCGTATCAGAGCCGCATGTGAAGCAAGCTTATGAGTTGATTGCTGTAAATCAGGAAAATATCAACCACTTGAATCAGATTGTACAGGGGGCAAGCGGCCAAGCGCCTGTACTTATCTTGGATTTTACAGGATTAGGCTTTGGACCTGTTGCTGCCATCGCAGCAAATGATGAGCTTATTTGGAAAAGAGCTGAACGATTAAAAATATTTGGCGCCTTTGATCTGCAAACGATGTGGACGCAGGAAGAGAGCGAGCCGAATCTGCAGCCAGCCGTTCAGTTTAACTACAGGCTTAGCCCGCTCGTGGCGGCATGTGTGAAAGTATCTCTACTCAGGAGGAATCCTTCATGATCAAGACAGACTTTATTCGCAAGCCGCTCCAGCTGCCTTCGGATGATTGGCTCCAAGATCCATTAGCCTTTCATGGCGGGCCAGCGATCATTCCAGAGGATGTAAGAAAGACCAATTTTCCGATCATTACGAAGGAAGACGTCATTCAAATGCTCGTCTCCATCCAGCAGGATGGCGATCAAGTCGTTGATGAGTTCAAGGAAGCGTATCGCAATTATGTAGGGGCCAATTACGCAATTGCAACGGCAAGCGGCACGTCGAGCTTGCACCTCGCTTTAGTAGGCGTGGGTGTACAGCCCGGTGATGAGGTCATCGTGCCTGCATTTACGTTCATTGCAACCGCTCAGGCGGTCGTAGCGGCGAAAGCGATCCCGATTTTCGTTGATATCGACCCGATTACGTATTGCCTAGATCCGGTACAAGCGGAACGAGCAATAACGAGCAAGACGAAGGCTATTATGCCTGTACATGTGCATGGCTTGCCGGCTGATTTGCCAGCGCTAAGACGTCTAACGGATAAATATTCGCTGCGTCTCGTAGAAGATGCCTCTCATGCGCATTCTGCTTCCATACACCAGCAGCTGGCAGGTTCAATTGGCGATGCCGCGGGTCAAAGTTTGATGGCGGACAAGAACTTTCCGGTTGGCGGGGAAGGGGGCATCGCTTTCTTCAAAGAGAAGGAGGATTATGAGCGTGCGCTGGCATTTCTAGCCTCCTCGGGCATTGATTACCGAATGTCGTGGATTGCAGCTGCATTCGGACTGAGCCAACTCGACCGCCTTCCGTATTATGATGCGATTCGTGCACGAAATGCCGCGTATTTAACGAATGCACTTTCCGAGACGAAGCTGTTCAGCGGACCATTCGTACCAGAAGGCTACAACCACAGCTATAACATGTATCGTGTCAAGCTGTCGCCAGAGCGTCTAGGATTAGGTGATCTAGAAGACTTTCGGGTGAAGGATGCCGTTCAGCAGCTCATTAATCACGAAGGAGTCTACGCACGCGAATGGCAAAATGTGCCGATCCCTGGTCATCTCCCGTTCAAAAATCGGATCGGCTTTGGAAATGGTTATCCGTTCACCTTATCGGATCGAAATGATTTTGGATATGATCTGAATCATTTTCCGGAAACGTTAAAAATGCTGCGCAGCAGCTTGACGATTTGCAGAGAGCTGAGAACTCCGGTTGAGTATGAGCGCATTCAAGCCTATGCATTGGCATTCAAAAAAATTGATGCGAACCCGCATATCATTCGTGAACTCGCAGAGCAAGGCAGCGATCTAAAGGTGCTGTATGAAAGGGATGCTAGACTCGGATGAGCATAACGGAGACAGGAAAAAAACGAGTAGCCATACTTGGCGGCAGCGGGTTCACTGGCGCTGAATTATATAGGCTGCTGCGCAAGCATCCTTACTTTGAAGTTGAATTTGTATCCTCCGAATCGAAGTCTGGCTATCCGGTGGATAAGTTCTATATCGGATCGATTCATAAGAAAAAGATTAGCTCGCTAAAGTTCAACAAAGCAGCTGAGCTGAACGGTCATTACGATGCAATATTCTCATGCTTGCCTACAGGTTCCCTGCCTAAAATCATCCAGCAGGTGGCAGAGCATACGGATTATATCTTCAATGTAAGCGGCGATTATCGCATAACAGATACTGATCTATTGAACCAGCATTATCCCGAGACCTTGAAGCATGAGTTCGAAGGCGGATGGCATTACTATATTCCGGAGTTCAGTCCAATCAATCCTGCGGTGAAGGTGGTCAATCTTCCGGGCTGTATGGCGGTAGCGACTCTATATACGCTCTATCCGCTCGTAGCGCATGATTTAATTGAAGGCCGTGTGGTCACGGATGCCAAGACAGGCTCAAGCGGCGGCGGAAAATCGACGACAGAGCATCATGCGGAACGCTCCCATAACTTTAGAGCCTATAAAGTTCATGGTCATCGGCATAAGCCCGAGGTGGAGCATGCGCTGACGTCTCACTTGGATCGGTCCGTGAATCTGCAATTTTCCGTCTTCAGTCTCGATCTACCGAGAGGGATTATGGCGACCTCCTATTCCGTGCTCAAAGAGCATGTGACAGACGTAGATGTGAAAAAAGCATTTTACAGCACCTATGCATCCAAGCCTTTTCTCCATTATTTCAACTCAGGCAGTGGTTCGCCCATGATTAAGACCGTCGTAGGTACGAACTATGCCGAGATTGGTGCATATGTAGAAGGACGGAATTGTGTATCCATTGCTACCATCGATAATTTGATAAAAGGAGCCGCGGGGCAAGCCATTCAGGCAGCCAATCTTTATTTCAACTTCCCTGAGGAGGAAGGTCTGCAATTTGAATTTGAAGGAGCGTGGCCTTGATGAGCAAAGGCAGTCTATATGTCATCAAGCTCGGCAGCAGCACGATTGTGAACCATCCTAAAGTATTTGAGGAAATCAATCGCATCGTGAAGCGAGGGAACCAAGTCCTGCTTGTGGCAGGCGGGGCGGAAGCGATTAAACAAAAATATGAATCGATTCAGCGTGAAATGCCTTTTCTCACATTGCCATCAGGTGATGAGGTGCGGTACTGCGCTCCCGAGGAGATGCCTTTTATCCGCGCTGCCTATCACGAGAACATCCTGTCGACGATTCAAACGCATTTGAAGGGATTCGGACTATCCGTATTCGCTCAGCTAGGCGGTGATCAAGGGCTAGTGTTTGGACAGAAAGCCAAACCGTTGAAGGCAATCAAGGATCAGCGAACGGTGATCGTGCGGGATTCCTTGTTTGGTCATTTTGTCGGCAGTCATGCGGCATTTCTGAAATCGGCTTTATCTGCCTTTGATGTAGTATGTCTCACGCCGCCGATCCTTGATCCCGAGCTGGATGCCTATATAAACATCGATGCGGATGTACTGGCAGCTCATTTAGCCGTCGATTTAGAAGCACATCACTTGCGCTTTGTTACTGGTACGGCTGGACTGCTTGAAGATATACAAGATCCGTATTCAACGATCGCGAATGTCTATACGGATGATGAATTAAGCTCCGTACAAGGGCGTATGAAGCAAAAGGTGCGAGCTGCTAAACTTGCGATCCGCGAAGGCGTCTGCGATGTGAATATATCGGGACCTCATACGCTAGAGAACACGAGCAAGACTTGGTTCTGGAATGTGGACCGGGAGCTTGGCGCATTTGATCTGCTGAATAAAGTCGCGCGCATTCCTTCGGTTTCCGAAGACGAGCATGAGCTTGCAAAATACTTATTAGAAACGATTAATTACCCATCGGTGTCGGGGAAGATCGACGAGGCGGGGAACATCGTATTCCGAAAAGGGAATGGTCCCCATACGCTGCTGCTGTTAGGACATATCGATACTGTTCCGCATGTATGGCCGGTTCGCACCGATACGAACGGCATCACAGGCAGAGGAATCGTGGATGCCAAAGGCTGCTTCGTTAATTTTATTCATATGCTGCAGGAGGTTGATGTTCCTGAGCAGGGATCTTTGCTCGTCATCGGCGCTGTAGAAGAGGAAATCTCATCTTCCAAAGGAGCACATTTCATTCGCGACAATTACTTGGCGGATGCGGTTATCATTGGCGAGCCTAGCGGCGAAGAGAGCTTAACTCTCGGATACTACGGACTGTTCAAGCTGCAAATTACGATTCATCGTGCGCAGGAGCATACCGCGGCCAAGGATAGTACAAGTGTCATCGACGAGCTGTATTACGTGGTGGCGGATATCCGCCACCTTGTACGGGAAGTTGATCCACAGTCTTTATCCTCTCTTATCGATATTGAGCATCGTAATGAGCATGGCTTTCTAACAGTTAAAGGGACGCTGAATTTCAGAATATCGCCAGCGGCAGGCAACGATTACAGAAATAAGATTGACTTTTCATTTGGTGACGGTGTGACCGTTGAAGTATTGCGTGCAACACCGGGATTCGCCAATCCACGTTCGGACAAATTGGTCAAAGCGTTTGTTCGCAGCTTCGCGAAGCAAGGGAAATCCATTCACTACATCAAAAAACGCGGAACGAGCGACATGAACACGCTTGCGACAACATGGCAATCCGTTCCGATGGTGGCCTATGGCCCAGGGGATTCCAGCTTGGATCATACGAATGAAGAGTATCTTCACAATAATGAGGTGGAAACGACAAGAACGATTTTGAAGGAAGCCGTAAACGAATGGTTTCGGCTGCGATTGGAGGAATAGATGGAGCAAACGATACAAGCGCAAAGGGAGCATAGAGATGCGATTCCACTGCTTATCGACCGAGCCAAAGAAGCGAGAAAATTGATAATCGATATGGCGGCTACCTCTACAGGCTGTCATATTGGAGGAAGCCTTTCGGCCATCGATCTATTGATAGGCGCGTATTCCAGGTATGTTGATGATCCCGATACCGTCATCATTCTTAGCAAGGGCCACGCAGCAGCGGCATTATATGCCGCTCTGCATGTGTATGGCATCATACCGGATAATCCGGCGGAGAGCTACGGACAGAAGGGCTCTTTGTTTACGGGCCATCCCAACCATAAGCTTCCGGGCATTCCTTTCGCTACAGGGAGCTTGGGACATGGCATTCCATACGCAGCCGGCTGGGCGCTCGCTCAGAAGATGAAACGAACGAATGGATTAGGCATTGTCATTGGCGGGGATGGAGAATTGCAGGAAGGGCTGTGCTGGGAAACCGCTCAGATCGTGCAAGCCCAAGCGATCACGAATTTTGTCTATATCGTCGATTGCAACGGAGGCCAGAATGATGGTTATGTCCATGATATTTCGCCTATCCGCAACCTGCGTGAACGATTTGAAGCGTTTGGCTTCGCTGTCAAAGAAATTGACGGACATCATTTCGAGGAAATCGTTGCCGCGATTGAACCAGTACCTGATAGACCGGTCGCCATCCTAGCTAACACGATTAAAGGAAAAGGCGTGCCTGCGATTGAGGGAAATCCGGATGCGCATTATGCGAAAATCCCTTTGAAGCTGGCTCAAAAATGGAAGGTGAGTATTTCATGACGAAGTCCGGGAGAGATACGTATAAGGATGAGCTCGCCAAGCTCGCTGCAAGCAATGACCAGATTATATGTATGGAAGCTGATTTAGGCGGCAAAAATCATCCTTTTGGACAGCAGCATCCCGATCGTTTTTTTAACCTAGGCATTGCAGAACTAGCTGGTATTGATATCGCCGCAGGACTTGCCGAGGCAGGTTATGTTCCATTCTTCTCGACCTTTGCCTCTTTTGCAGCTTTGCGTGCTTCCGAAAGCATCAAGCTGACAATGGGGTATATGGGCAAAAATGTGAAGGTCGTTGCTTCATACGGGGGTGTTTCAGGCGGATGGTTCGGCACGACGCATCATGCGCTCGAGGACATTGCTGTCATTCAATCGTTTCAAAATATCCGAATCGCTTGCCCGCATGGCGAACAGGAAACGAGAAAAGTGATACAAGAAGCAGCAGCTTCGGAGGAGCCATACTATATCCGGCTATCTAGAAATGATGCATTTGACAGCTTGCACCGAGATGATGCGTTGAGCTGTAGAGGCATGATTGTGGAGGGAGAGGCGACCCTCGGCAGATCGCGATTATGCTTGATTTCTGTCGGAGAACAAGCGACGGAGCTGTGCAAGCAAATCGTTCAAGAAGACGATTCCATTGTGCATGCACATTTATGTTATGTCGATATTCAAAGCTTGAAATCGTATAGCAAGCAATTACGCGAATTGTCCGATCGATTTCTAGTTGTAGAGGAGCATCGTGCAACCGGCAGTACAGCGTCCTACCTTGCGCTTTTATTGCCTAAGCTTCAAGTATATGGCCATCATTGCGGCGAGCATTGGCCGATTTATGGCGGTACACATACGGAGGTTCTGGATTATCTAGGCTTTGGTCTCGAGCCTTTGAAACAACAAATTCAGGAAATCGCAGGTGGTATCGATGGTTTTTAGCGTACTAAAACCAAGAAGCTTTCGCCATTATTTTATCGCTGATATTGTTTCTGGGTTTGGCGTAGGGATGAGTACGATTGGCGCGAACTGGTATCTCATGGATCAAACGAAATCGATAACCTCCATCGGGTTTATGCTTTCCTTAAATGTCATCGCAGGCTTTCTTATTTCTGCATTTGCAGGCACCTTGATTGACAAGTGGAATCGGAAAACGATTATTCTATGGGCCAATATCATTCGAGCCGTTTTATTGCTTATCATTACGGGTGCTTTTGTATGGACGGGTTTTCGAATTGAATACCTTTATGCGTTTGCCATTATTAACGGGATGGGATGGGCCTTGTATATGTCTGCCTCGCGCAGCTTGGTGCAAGAGCTTCTTCCCGAGAAGGATCTCATTCATGGCAACTCCTTAATCGAGATCAGCTTGCAAGTGGGCATGTTCATGGCCGGAGCCTTATCAGGCATTTTATACAAATATGTAGGTTTTGAGGTTATTCTCCTTCTGAATGCGCTCGCCTTTATCGTAAGCAGCTTCTTTCTGAGCCGAGTACAATATACACCCATTCCTACCGAGAATGATGAGGAATCCTTTTACGGCACGTTTAAAAATGGCATTCGCTACTTGGCGGAACGTCCTTATATTTTCCTATTAGGAATCGTATCGATTATTCCACTCGTTTGTACGATGGTATACAACGTCGTTCTTCCTGGCTATGTCAGCACTGCAGTCAAAGGAGATTCGGTCGTCTTTGGATTATCGGATATGTTCTACGGCATTGGAGGGCTATTGTCTGGCTTTATTGCGGCACCCTTGGCGAGGAAATTATCGCAAAACGGAACGATTCTACTATTTTTCCTCATCTCCGTATTGAACTTAGTGGCTGTTGCTTTTAACTCCACAATACTATTGTTGTATGCTGGCAGCGTGTTGATCGGCTTAACGAACTCTTCGCTGCGGATCTTAATGACAACGACATTGATGGAATCCGTCTCCAAATCCTATATGGGTAGGGCTACATCGGTCTGGATGGCGATATCCTTGCTTTTGCAGACCGTCTCAGCAACGGGGCTTGGCGTTATCATTGATCGCTATTCTCCAGGCGTAGGCTTTATCTGCATGAGCGGTTTAATGGCCATCGGATTTGTCGTGTATTACGTGCTAAATAGTAGAGTAACCCAAAAGAAAGCGCTAGAAGCGTGAGCTCATGCTTGAATCAGGTCAGTTCCACAAACCTTTAAGGAGGAAAATGATATGACGAGGACCAAAACAGTCGCTTTTGTTGAACCGAGTTTCTATGGCGTTAGCTTCGCTAGAGTTGCTTTTGAGCAGGGACATAGAGTCATTTCTATCGTCTCTTCCACAGAAAATCCGCAAAAATATGGCTATGAAGGCATTTATCATGATCTCATCGTGGCTGATATTCGTGACGAAGAATCGCTCTATCAAGCTATAATCAATTCAGCCTATGTAGATCAGCTCGATGCGTTAATTCCTGCTACCGATTACGCGTCCCATTTGACGGCGAAGGTGGCTGAGCGGCTTGGCCTAAGAGGAGTCCCCTATGAGGCTGCGCTGAGATCCAGAAATAAGGATTTGGCTCGAGAGGCATACGCCGAACACGGTGTTCCGAGTGCAAAATTCAAGAAGATCAGAACCTACGAAGAAGCCGCTGCGGCAGCGGAGGAAATAGGGTATCCCGTGGTGTTAAAACCGACGAATTGCGCGAGCAGCCAAAATGTTTACTTCATCAATAACTTAACTGAGCTGCAGAATGCGATGGATATCATCGTTGCGTTCAAAGTAACCTATATGGATTTTAAAGTCCGCGAAGAGTATTTAATTGAACAATATTTGGATGGACCGGAATTTAGCGTGGAGCTGTTCGTGAAGGATGGCGAGGCGATTTTTTCGACCGTTACGGAAAAGATTACGTCGCCATTGCCTTATTTTGTTGAAACTCTTCATACGCTGCCTACATCCGTATATGCGGAGCGTGAGGATGAAATCGTTCGTACCGCCGCCGACGCGTTAAAGGCCATTGGCATTACGAATGGTCCAAGTCATGTGGAAGTGAAGCTCACGAGCACGGGTCCGCGCATTATTGAGGTGAACGGGAGACCGGGTGGCGACAACATTTCCTCAGACTTACTCGTGCAGGCGTTCGGGATCGATATTTTCGAAGCGACTGTGAACTACTACTTGGATAACGCTATTGATATTCAGAAAAAGCATAATCGAGCAGCTGCAATTGCTTATGTGACTGCGGATCGCGATGGTATTTTCGAAGGGATTGAAGGGATTGAAGTTCTGCAGCAGCATGCGAATGTTGTCCGCTCACATTTCTCGGTATCTGCTGGCGATGCCGTTACAGTAGCAAAAAGCTCGGATGATCGGCTGGGTTACCTCATTACCGTAGGCGATACTCCGCTAGAAGCGAAAGAACTGGCCCTTTCGCTTATTGGAAGCTTGAAAGTGATTTATCAGCAGCAAGAGGCAGAAATAGCGAAGGCATAACTGAAAGCACAGAGTAGAGGAGATGAGGTTTACTAATGGGAATCGCCGTAATCTATGGAAGCTCGCGTAAAAATGGCAACTCGGAGCAATTAGCCAAACGATTAGTTGAAGGGTTTGAAGCAGATCACATCTATTTGTCTGACTATACAATTGAACCTATCACAGACTACCGCCATTCTGAGAAGGGCCTTTATCCGGATGACGATTATCATCATGTGATCGAACGGGTATTGGCACAGGATGTTCTTGTATTTTCGACTCCGATTTATTGGTATGGCGCATCCGGGCTGACGAAAACGTTCATCGATCGTTGGTCCCAGTCATTACGTGAAAATAAAGCGGAATTTCTAGCTAAATTAGCGACGAAAACAGCGTACGTGATCGGCATTGGCGATGATGAGCCTCATCTAAAAGGGCTTCCGCTTGTTCAGCAATTTCAATATATTTTTAACTTTACCGGCACGAATTTTGCTGGCTATATTCTAGGCAAGGGCAACAAGCCGGGAGATATATTGCAGGATGCGGTATCCTTGGCGACGGTGGAGGAAATCCGGAAGAAGTGGGGAGCGGTTGCAGCTAAAGACGCTCAAGACGAAATCATTTTATAATAGTTTGGAAAGGGATAGGAATAGCAAATCAATTTGCCGGAATAAGTATCTGCTCATGCAAAGCCTAATATAAGGGCGATACTTTGCATGGAGCTTGCATCGCCTGATTACTACAAAGCGATTGGCAATTAAATGTGCGTGAGTAGCGATGCTTGCAACAAAAGGATGGGTATGATAAGATGCGGTTAATTTAAAGATTGGAGTTGAAAAGTCTAATGTAATATTTCTTGCGCTCTATATAAAATAATAAAACACTAAAAGCGGTTTTTTTCGCATGTTTTATTCTTTATATGCAAGAAAGTTACTTTTTCTTTTCACTCAAACAATATATCCTAATCTAACTCCGCCGTAGTTGGGGGTTGGATTAACTGTATTTATTTGAGCTACAAGAAAGTAACTTTCTTGTAGCTTTTATATTTTCCATACAGGAGGATTATTTCATGTCATTAATAAATGTTACCAACCTGACTTTTGCCTATGAGGGCAGTTACGATAACATATTTGAAAACGTAAATTTTCAAATCGATACCGATTGGAAATTAGGATTCACGGGAAGAAACGGAAGAGGGAAGACAACATTTTTGAGCTTGCTGCTTGGTAAATATGAGTACAGCGGAAATATTTCTGCTCATGTCAGTTTCGAATATTTCCCTTTCCCTGTTGAGAACAAGGAAAACAATACCATTGATGTGATCAACGATATTTTCCCAGACTATCTGCACTGGAAATTAATGCGCGAGCTTTCCTTGCTAAAGGTTTCAGAGGATGTTTTATATCGGCCCTTTGATTCATTGTCGAGCGGAGAGCAAACGAAAGTGCTGCTGGCTACTTTATTTATTAAGGAAAACAGTTTTCTGTTGATTGATGAACCAACCAACCATCTTGACATGCATGCAAGAAAACTTGTCAGCGATTATCTCAAAACCAAAAGCGGATTTATTTTGGTTTCGCACGACAGATCATTTCTTGATAACTGCGTAGACCACATCCTTTCAATCAATAAAACAAATATTGAGATTCAAAAAGGAAATTTTTCCAGCTGGTGGGAAAATAAAAGGAGACAAGATAACTTTGAGCTTGCCGTGAACGACAAGCTTAGAAAAGACATTAGTCGCTTGTCGGATTCTGCCAAACGAACGGGAAACTGGTCGCACGAAGTGGAAAAATCAAAAAACGGAACAAGAAACTCAGGTTCCAAGGTAGATAAAGGATATGTTGGCCACAAGGCTGCAAAAATGATGAAACGCTCTAAAGCAATTGAGCACAGACAGCAATCTGCCATTGAAGAAAAGTCGAAGCTTCTTAAAAACATTGAAAACGCTGAGAGCTTGGAGATTTCGCAACTTGCTCATCATAAAAACGAGCTTGCTAAACTGGATCATGTCTCGATTTTTTACGAAGAGAAGAGGGTTTGTACAGATTTAAGTTTTACTATTGAGCAAGGGGAGCGAATTGCTCTTTCGGGAAAAAATGGTTCCGGAAAATCAAGTATCATTAAGCTTATTTGTGGTGAGGATATAAACTATAAAGGCACCTTCATTAAGGATGGTCAATTGAAAATTTCCTATGTATCGCAGGACACATCCCATCTTCAAGGCCATTTATCTGACTTTGCTGCGGACCATGGAATTGATGAAAGCCTGTTTAAAGCGATTTTAAGAAAGCTTGATTTTTCCAGAGTTCAATTTGAAAAGGATATATCAGCTTTCAGCGGAGGACAAAAGAAGAAAGTTCTGATCGCAAAAAGCCTTAGCGAGAAGGTTCATTTGCATATTTGGGATGAACCGCTAAATTTTATAGATATTATTTCTCGCATGCAAATTGAAGAGTTATTGCTTGAATACGCTCCAACCATTCTTTTTGTAGAGCATGACAAGGAATTTTGCAACAATGTTGCAACAAAGATCATTGAGCTCTAATGGAAATCTAGGAATGGCCGGTAGAATAAATCTGCCGGCTATAATTATATGTTCGTTAGCAAAAAGGGATGGAAAATATTACATTTAAAGTAAAAACACACTTAGAAATCCGCATAAATCGCTGTTTTTTTTAGAGCAAAGAAAAGAACTTATTTTTATGGTTTTACAGAATCTAAAATATATCTATGAATCATGAAACCAATGTTGTCCGCATCCCGTATCACCTTTTAATATGAAAGACGCTATATCGCAATTTATTAGTTATCCATACGCAAAGGAGAGAAGACACTAGTCGGTAAGCTTAACAATTAATTTTAGGAGGATATAGAATGGATTTCGGAATATTATTAGAGTATGGCTGGGTACTGTTTGTATTGATTGCGCTAGAGGGGCTGCTTGCAGCTGACAATGCTCTCGTCCTTGCGATTATGGTTAAGCATTTGCCTCCAGTTGAACGTAAAAAGGCATTGTTCTATGGCTTGGCAGGCGCGTTTGTTTTCCGCTTTGCTTCGTTGTTCGCAATTTCGTTTTTGGTCGATGTCTGGCAGGTGCAGGCCATCGGGGCGCTCTATCTACTGTTTATCGCGCTCAACCATATATTACGTAAGGTCATCGTGAAGAAAGGCGAAGAAACAGCAGCCAAGAATACAGGAAAAGAACCAAAGAAAAGTAGTTTCTGGATGACTGTTCTCAAAGTTGAAGTGGCGGACATCGCTTTCGCGATTGACTCTATTCTAGCGGCTGTTGCGCTCGCCGTCGCATTGCCGACAACGAACTTGCCGAAAATCGGAGGTATGGATGGCGGTCACTTTATCGTCATTTTCCTAGGTGGCTTTATTGGACTTGTCATCATGCGCTTTGCAGCGAATATGTTCGTAAAGCTGTTGGAGAGCAGACCAGCTCTGGAAGTTGCCGCATTCTGTATCGTCGGCTGGGTCGGTGTTAAGTTAGCGGTTCATACCCTTGCACATCCATCGCTGCACGTCATCCCGCATGATTTTGCAGAATCGGCAGGCTGGAAAGTTACGTTCTACGTCGTGCTTATTCTTATCGCGGTAAGCGGTTGGTTCCTTTCAGGAGGCAAGGAGAAGGAAAAACACGAATCAAGAGCGGCTTAATCGGATTATATATGCAATGGAAGCAGCAGCCTGTTGAGTAACCTCAACAGGCTGTTTTAATTGTGCCTATAATATCGGAATACAGGGTGAGCCGCATGACGATGATGTATCGTTTGGGGGCTGCTTCTTTTTGGCAACTGGCTATGGCTGTCGGCTCGAAATTAATAAAAAAGACCGATAGTTATATCGGTCATGTCGAAGCTCTCTTTAGACGAAAAATGAATTTGCTGCTCTATGGATAATGCTTCCATCAGACATACGAACGGAATCATCGTTATATCCAATAATTGTTGAGGCTGGTCTAATCTGCATTCCGTTTTGCATCGGTTTGATTATAGTTTTTTCAGAAATCGCTATCTCAAAATCTTTGTTCGTAATTAGTCTTTGACCTTCTTGAAGTTTAATTTTCTGTTGCATTTAAACATACCCTCCACGGTTCTATTTGTTTATTATCCTAAATCAAAATACTACACTAATAACATCATACAAAGCAATGGCAGAGAATACAAATGAAGACATCTCATCGATTTTTTCGTCTTCGAAGGTAACATCTGGTACTTGAAGTTATGAATAGTTAGAGATTTATCTCGCTGAAAATGATGCTGTTGAATGTTATTGGAGGGTGGAAGTAAGATGAGAATTGGCGATCAGACGTATTTCTCGAGCGAGATTTTGGAAGCGGTTGCAGATCGGATGATTCCGGAAGATGCATGGCCGTCGGCGACCGAAGGAGGAGTCATGACATACCTGAAACGTAGAACTGCTCAGGATGCACATCTGTAACCTAAATAGGATGACAGATGTTATGCCTCCATTTCCCCTGACTCTCGGCGCCTCCAACTCATGAATACGAAGGACAATGCAATGACCGAGAGGATAGCCCCAAGAAATCGAACTCCCCCGGCGCTGAACTTATCTCCCATTACGATGCCCAGCAACAATGATGAGAGAATGGTTCCCAAATATCTCGATGTCATAAATACTCCAGATGCTACACTCCTGCTATTGGCGAAACAGCAAGCGAGCACAAACCCAGGCTTAACATGAGAATTCCTGTATGGAATTCGTTGACATGACGTACCATTTGCAAGTAGGACGGAAGCCCGAAAAAGAGCGAGTAATAAAGTACATTCACGAGGATGAATTCAACATTGAGCCAAACCATCGCAGGATATTTTGCGAATGTGCGCAAGGGAATAAAGGGTGATGTCGATTTAAACTCATGTCGTACGAAAGCCACCAGTGAAACGAGGCCTATCAATCCGACAATGACATGCAAAAATGAAACATGCCCAGTTGATATTGCTGACAGTATTCCAACGAGCAGGGCAACCAGCCCCACTGTGAAAAGCAGAACCCCTGACGCATCTATCAAATCAAACCATTTACGAAAGGACATGCCCTGTGCAGAGGTTGTTGGCGGTTCGTCTTTAGGAATATTCCTCCAAGCTAATAGAAAGCTCGTCACCACAATCGGTATATTGACAAAAAAGATAGCAGGCCAATCCCACCAGTGAATCAAGACCCCGCCAATAAAGGGTCCAACTGCTGCCGCTCCAGATAGGAATATGGATAAAACGGACAGCGCAGTCGCTTGTTTCTCCGTAATATGAATTCGCACAAGGGCCATTCCAACTGAAACGATCATGCTTGTTCCGATGGATTGCACAATGCGGAGCACGATAAGCCAGCCAAAGCTTGGTGATAGTGGAGCTAATAATGATGCAACGAAGGCTACAACAAGTCCGGTAAGAAATATCTTCTTGCGACCGAATAAATCACTGGCTTTTCCCATAACAGGCTGAGCGATACTGCTTGCAATGTAGAAAGAAAAAATAATCCATGAAACTACTGTAAAGTCAAGGCCATACACATTTTGCAGCCGTGCAATAGCAACAGAAATCATCGAAGAATTTAATGGATTTAACAATACCCCTGTTCCGACGGAAAACATCAACCACTTGCTGCGAACACTCATTTTTGGTCCCCCCAAAAGCGTATTAATGTCATCGTACTTGACTTCGCTTATTCATACCAACGCATTTTATGTTATGATAACATTGACTCGAGGGAATGAAGGGAGGACATGATATGGAACTTCTTCAACTGCAATATTTTCTCACCGTAGCTCGTCTGGAACATGTGACCGAAGCTGCACGAAGTCTGCATGTATCTCAATCGTCACTAAGCAAAACGATTCAACGCTTGGAAGAGGATTTAGGGGTCCCTCTATTCGATCGAATAGGGAGAAAGCTGAGATTGAATGAGTTCGGAAGCAGATTCCTACGCCGTGCAGAACGGGCTTTGTTTGAATTGGAACAAGGGAAGCAGGAGATTAGCGATTTTTCCAGACCGGAACATGGCACAATCGAATTGGCAGTAACCACCGCTAGCACGTTACCAAATATCCTTAGAGAGTTTCGGTATAAGCGTCCCCATATCCAATTTCACGTACAAATGCTAACCACGAAAGAAATGGTTACGCTTTTACATAGAGGAGAGGTCGATATCTGCTTATCCTCACCTCCAATACAAGGGGATGACATCGAATGTCAAATTGTATACATAGACCCGATCCTTGTAGCTGTTCCAAAAGGACATCGGCTGGCAGAACGAAGCAGCGTATCTTTTTCAGAACTAAAGGATGAATGGTTTGTCGGTGTAAAGAGAGGCTACGGCACTCGCGATCTAGTGGATTCTATATGCCAATCGGTTGGATTTGTACCTAAATACGTGTATGAGGGTGATGAACCGGCAAGGCTAATCACTCTTGTGGAGGCAGAAATTGGCATAGCCTTTATCCCAAGTACGGCAAGGTTTTCACGGGAATCTATTAAATATCTCGAAGTAGAGAATCACGAATTGGTGCGAGAAATTGCTTTATTATGGAACAGGAATCGGTACATTTCGCGGGCTGCTCTTGAATTCCGTGAGGTTGTTGTACAATATTTTGAGGGGATATCCAAACAGACAATAGCAATGGAGACATAGAGATGCGCACTGCGTGCGGTCATCGACCGCTGTTATCCGCTGACAGATTGGTCTGCGGTCAAGTTGAAAGAAGCGTAACACAGTTGATGAGTACATATCGACTATCAGTGAATGTTCATGGTATTATTTGAGATATAATATATTCATATTAGGAGGCTATGTTATGGGAACAGGTAATCCGGTAATTATAACAGTAGAAACGATCGTTCATTCTCCCATCGAAAGCGTGTGGAAATATTGGACGGAACCGAAGCATATCACACAATGGAATAAGGCTTCCGATGACTGGCACACGCCATTCGCCGAGAACGATCTGAAGGTCGGCGGTAAATTCGTGTCGAGAATGGAAGCTAAAGACGGCAGCTTTGGATTTGATTTCGGCGGCGTTTACGACGAGGTGAGCATTAACGAAAGCATCTCCTATACGATTGCTGACGGCAGGAAAGTGAAGATCACGTTTATCAGCCAAGACAATGATACAAAAATCATCGAATCGTTCGAAGCGGAAGAGACTAATGCCGCCGAGATGCAACAAGCTGGATGGCAGGCGATTTTAGATAATTTCAAGAAATATGCAGAAACGGCTACAATAGAATAAAATATTTTCGCACCTTAGAAGCGCATGCCAACCTCGGCATGCGCTTTGCTGTGTACGATCGAGGAAAATAATACGGTCAGAAAGAAAGGCAGTCTCAAGATGACTAAACTCGCCGCTAAGAAATAGCTCGCTTTGAACTAAAGTGAAGAGTGGCGGTGCAGGGGCTATTCCTGTACCGCCATCTTACTATTTTGAGCGGTTTGCAGCCAAATGGAGTAAATGATGAGCAAACGAAAGAGACGCTTAAAAGTGATAGACGCTCCCAAATTCTTCGCTATTAACTAATCAGTCAAGTGACGGTGGTGTAAACGAGATCTTCAGCCGGACAGAGAAACCTTTATTTTTCTAATTCAGCGAGTATTGTGGCGTACGCGGACTCAGATTCCGCTAATCACTTAAAAAAATCATTTTTACCCTCGTTTAAATGGTGATAACGGATCTCATGTCCGCATAATACGCAAAAATGGTCAAAACACAAATATAACGGAACTTCAATCCTCTCATCACAAATTCATGTGTTGAAGTCAGCGATCAGCCGCAAGTACAGTTCAGCACCGGCTTGCGCGCTGCCGTCGTTTCGTCGAGCCTGCGTACGACTGTATTATACGGGGCATTGATGACGATTTCCGGATTCGTTCTGGCCTCTTCGGCGATTTGAATCATCGTGTCGATGAAGCTATCAAGCGTTTCTTTGCTTTCCGTCTCGGTCGGTTCAATCATGATACACTCCTCAACGTTAAGCGGGAAGTAAATCGTCGGCGGATGATAGCCGAAATCGAGCAGCCGCTTAGCGACGTCTAACGTCCGGACACCGTACTGTTTTAGTCCGCGGCCCGACATTACGAACTCATGCTTGCAAACGCCAGGATACGGAATTTCGTAGTGGGATGCGAGGCGGTGCATCATATAGTTGGCGTTCAGCACTGCGCATTCGGATACGTATCGCAGCCCTTCCGGACCGTAGGTCCGAATATACGTATAGGCCCGCACAAGAATACCAAAGTTGCCGTAAAAAGCTTTGACCCTGCCAATTGACATGGGACGATCGTAGTCGAAGAAGTACGTTCCGTCTTCGCGGCGTCCAACGATCGGCTTCGGCAAATAGGGTATAAGCTTGCTCTTTACGCCGACGGGTCCGGAACCTGGACCGCCTCCGCCATGCGGGGTGCTCATCGTCTTGTGCAAATTGAGATGGACAACGTCAAAGCCCATGTCGCCAGGGCGGGAAATGCCCATGATCGCATTGGAGTTCGCTCCATCATAGTAGAGCAGGCCGCCAGCATCGTGTATGATTTGCGCGATCTCAACGATCTGCTCCTCGAACAGACCGAGCGTGCTCGGATTGGTGAGCATAAGCGCGGAGGTGTCGCTGCCAACAGCTGCGCGCAAGGCTTCAAGATCGACCATGCCCCGCTCGTTCGACTTGATTGTAACCGTCTCGAAGCCGGCAACGGTTGCGCTGGCTGGGTTCGTTCCGTGGGAGGAATCCGGTACGACTACCTTCGTGCGTTTCTCGCCGCGGCTCTCGTGATAGGCGCGAATCATCATAAGTCCTGTCCATTCGCCATGTGCGCCGGCGGCGGGTTGAAGCGTCACCTGGTCCATTCCGGTGAGAGCGGCCAGATCATTCTGGAGCGTATTGAGCAGCTCAAGGGCACCTTGAATACTTTCTTCAGGCTGGTAGGGATGGATTTTCGCAAAACCATTGAAGCGTGCTGTATCCTCGTTGATCTTGGGATTGTACTTCATCGTGCAGGAGCCAAGCGGATAGAAGCCGTTGTCGACACCGAAGTTGCGGCGGGACAGCTCGGTATAGTGACGGATAACGTCTACTTCATACACTTCCGGGAGCTGAGCCTGTGATTCTCTCAGCATCGCTGCTGGAATATATTCACCGGGCGCAGCCTCGGGAACGTCGCAGGCTGGAAGCGAGTAGGCCACGCGGCCAGGCTTGCTCAATTCAAAAATAAGTGCTTTTTCCGGTTTGGTTGTCATCGTCATGCCAATTCCCCCAGTCTGCTGGCGAAGCTATCGATTTCAGTGCGCGTGCGTTTCTCCGTGACGGCAACGAGCATGTGGCCGGTCAGCTCCGGATAGGCCGACCCAAGGTCAAAACCGCCAAGGAATCCGGCATTCAACAGCTTCAGATTCATGACTTTCACCGACGTTCCTTCAGGCAGCTGGATTACGAATTCGTTGAAGAAAGGCGCGGAGAATGGAAGCTTGATTCCGCTCTGGGCGATGAGCTGGCGGGAGGCGTAGTGGGCCTTCTGCAGGTTCAGGTTAGCTGCATCGTAAAGTCCTTGTTTACCCATGGTCGACAAGTATATCGAAGCGCAGAGGGCAAGCAAGGCTTGGTTGGAGCAAATGTTGGATGTCGCTTTCTCGCGGCGGATGTGCTGCTCGCGGGCTTGCAGTGTCAATACGAAGCCGCGCCTGCCATCGAGGTCGGTCGTCTGGCCGACAATACGGCCGGGCATCCGGCGCATTAGCGGCTCTTTGACAGCAAAGAAGCCGCAGGTTGGTCCGCCGAGTGATTGCGAAATGCCAAGCGGCTGCGCATCGCCTACGACGATGTCGGCACCAAGCTTGCCCGGGGTCTCAAGCAGTCCCAGTGACATCGGATTCGTGCTGACGACGAGCAATCCTTTTACGCCGTGAATGATGGGCTCAATGGCAGCGATATCCTCAATACAGCCGAAGAAGTTGGGGGATTGGATAAGCACGGCAGCAGTTTCGGTACTCACGGCTGCCTTAAATGCATCGAGATCTGTCACCCCATTTGAATAGCCGACTTCTACGATCTCCAGGTTCAAGCCATGAGCCATCGTTTGCACCATTTCCCGGGCTTCCGGATGTACGGTGCGGGAGATGATAAGCTGCTTGCGCTTCGTCGCTCCGGTCGCAAGAGCGCCAGCCTCTGACAGCGCTGTTACTCCGTCATACATGCTTGCATTGGAAACAGACATGCCGGTCAATTCGCAGATATAGGACTGAAATTCGAAGATAGCTTGAAGCTCGCCTTGGCTGATCTCCGGTTGATAAGGGGTGTAGGCTGTGTAAAATTCGGATCGCGAAATCATATGATTGATAACGACGGGAAGGTGATGGTCGTAAATGCCCGCGCCAAGAAAGCTGGTGTAGCGGTCAGTGTCAGCGTTGCGGCCGGCAAGTGTCTTCATATGCTCAAGCAGCGAGAACTCGTCAAGAGCAGGGGACATTGGTAAAATGCCTTGATAGCGAATCGCTTTCGGGATATCACGAAATAGCTCTTCCGTCGACTCTACGCCGATCGACTTCAGCATGTCGGCTTGGTCCTGATCGGTCATCGGGATATAGCGGTGTTTGTTGGGCACGAGGCTCACTCCTTAGGCAGTCTTTTGTAAAATGGGGTCTTAATAACGACGGCTTTTAATCGTTTTCCGCGAACTTCCACCCAAAGCTCAGTTCCGAGCTCCGCATAATCGGCGTCGATTAAGGCGAGTCCGAGGTTGCGCTTCAGCGTCGGGGACTGCGTTCCTGTCGTTACTTCTCCGATTTTAGTTCCGTGAGCAAATACGGAATAGTGGGGGCGCGGAATGCCGCGGTCAATCATTTCGATGCCAACCAGCTTTCGCGGCACACCGTCCTTTTTTTGCTGCTGCAGCGCTTCTTGTCCAATGAATTTATCCTTGGTCAGCTTGACGAAGAAGCCTAAGCCAGCCTCAAGCGGAGTAATCGTATTCGACAGCTCCTGGCCGTAAAGCGGCAGGCGAGCCTCGAAGCGGAGCGTGTCGCGAGCGTCTAGACCGGCAGGAATAAGTCCAAACGGATTGCCCACCGAAAGCAGCGCATTCCATACCTCTTTCGCCTGACCGGCAGAGACGTATATTTCAAAGCCGTCCTCCCCGGTGTAACCCGTTCGCGAGACGAGCGCCCGAGCGCCGCCAAGGGATACGTCAGTGGCAAAATGGAAAGGAGCCAGCTTGTCGCAATTTTCCGTCACCAAAGCCATAATCGCGGCAGCGTTAGGACCTTGAAGAGCGAGCAGCGCCAGCTCATCGGACCTATTTTCAAGCGTAACGTCGCCGATTAAATGCTCGCGCATCCAATCGAAGTCCTTGTCGATATTGGAAGCATTTACGACGACAAGAAATTGATCAGCTGTGATCCTGTAGACGAGCAGATCGTCGACAACGCCTCCGTCCGGATAGCACATCAGCGTGTATTGGGCTTGGCCGTTGGTGAGTTTGGACACATCGTTCGTCGTCAATTGCTGCAGGAAGGCTTCTGCGAAGCTCCCGGTCACCATAAATTCCCCCATATGGGATACGTCGAACAGGCCAGCCTGTTGACGGACGGCATCGTGTTCCTTCTGAATGCCGGAGAATTGAACGGGGAGTTCCCAACCGCCGAAATCGATACAGCGTACGCCAGGAAAATCGGCATAGAGCGGGTATAGCGGTGTTTTCTTAAGTTCGTTCATCTTACTCAGTCCTCCTCGGATTCGTAATAGCCGAACAATGCAAATAAGGACAGCAGCAAAAAAGCTAACGTCCGCAGCAAATATGCCGCTTTGCGTTTTCTCTTTGCTCTGTCCTTTGTACCTGAGAGTTGCCCCGAACAAGAATCTTGTTCAGGTTTCCCCTTGGGCGACAACGCGCACGCTCTAAGCGCACCGTATGTTCTCTCCAGAGGTGCGTCCGATAAAGGTCCTTTTGCCTGAGAGATTCACCCATATTAGGTTTACTCCTTCGGCGCCGCCGCTGTCTGTTCTGGGCGATCTCTCCCTTTACCATCATCCGCATATTTGGTTTTATAGTCTACTTATACACGACCCTTGAATGGAGTGTCAACGATAATTTCATGCAGTAAAAAAATATGTGAGGTATATTGACATGTTCTTGCGTTCTACATTAAGCTATAAGCATTAAATGGCATAAGCGGATGACGATGGTGGGAGAGACCCAAGGCGAGGTAATAATCGCAGGGCACCGAAGGAGCAAGTCGACGGCCAGTCAGCCGGATGATTAATCTCTCAGGTAAAAGAACCGCCATCTGACGCGACTCTGGAGAGCGCGAATAGCCACCAAAGGGGTAAGCGCAGTCGAAAGACTGCTTAAACTCTCAGGTACCCAGGACAGAGAACACGGCACCAAGCCGGCTCTCTGTCCTTTTTTGTGTTTTTATCATGATATGGAGGTGTCTCCCGTGAGCTTACAAACGGTGATGTTCTTATAATTTTTTTTAAAAAAGTAAGCAAACTATAAAAAAACGAATGAAAGGATGTTGAGCATGAGCGAGGTTAAAGCAGGTTTGGGATATTCGGAGGAGCATGAGTGGGCGAAGGCTAACGGAACAGTGATTCGAATCGGCATTACCGATTTTGCTCAAAGCCAACTTGGAGATATCGTATTTGTCGAGTTTCCTGAAATAGGTGCCGAGCTTGAAGCGAATCAACCAATGGGGACGATTGAATCGGTCAAAACCGTATCGGACCTGTTCAGTCCAGTTAACGGAATTGTCACCAAGGTCAACGAGACGCTGCTCGATTCGCCGGAGCTGGTGAACTCAGAGCCTTATGGAGAAGGTTGGATTATAGAGGTCGAGGTAAACGGAGATGCTGAGGAAATTGTGAAGGCGCTGCTGAGCTCTGAGCAATACGAAGCCTTTATTTCAACAAAATAAGAAGGACGGTTCGATGCAGCAGGCTAGAGAACGCAAGCCGACAGTTATTATCATCCGACGGAGTTCGCAGAGCTGAAAAATGCATGACGATCAGATTGGCGTTCTGGTGAATTTAGTTATAATCAAAGTCAACCAATCCTCAATTCTTTGCTGTGTTAAGATATTCTGCAGTATTGTTCTTGTACCATGGGAATTCAAGGGATAAGGGGATGTCATGACGAAGGTGTCTAAGCTGGATTCTGAAAAAGAAATTAAGCGGATTATTGCACAATCAAAGCAAGCAGCTTTGATGGCGCTTCAAAACTATAATTTGGAATGGGAAAAAATACGTTTCAACCAATTATCCGGTACATCAACATTTGTAATAGAAACGAGTAACGAAGGGAATTTTTTACTCCGTATTTTTCATGCAGGAATAAGTAGAGAAGAAATAGAATCTGAACTCGTTTGGCTTGATGCTTTGAATGAAAAGATGGATATTCCCCTCCCTAAGGGGATATTAGACCGAAATGGATCCAAAACTGTACAAATTAATTTGGAGAATGGGTACATCGGTTACGCTTCATTGATGCGTTGGGTAGAAGGCGTGCAAGCGAGTGGCGATCTTACTGAAGATCAAATTTTTAGAGAGGGAATCCTCTTGGCAAAGCTTCATCAGGTATCACAAAATTTCGAATTGACCTCTAGCTTCATACGTAAGCGTCAAATCCAGCCCACCTTCAACGTCCAAACCATTCATGAGAAAATGAAGGCAACCCAATGAAGGAGGTTGCCACATGACCACGAGAGAACAACGTCGTCAAGCATGGATTGAACGTATCACAGATTACAAATCGAGTGGCCTTACCATGTCAGCATGGTGTACCGCCAATTACTTTAAACTAGATCAACTCAAATATTGGCTCCGCAAAACGAAAGAAACCTCTTCCTCCGTTTCAGCAACTCCTTCTACACACTGGATGCCGCTCACGGTTGTGAGTCAACCAGACACAATGGTCTCCACATCCTCACTTGTTGTACGTATTGGACAAGCCAATATTGAGCTTCGTGCAGGATTCGATCCGCAGTTGCTCCGTGAAATCGTCCATGCATTGGAAGTAGCGTCATGCTAACGCTACCCAGTACCCACCCTGTCTACCTCGCTTGCGGGTCAACCGATCTTCGCAAGTCGATCGACGGTTTAGCCGCACTCGTTCAAGAATGTTTTGGGCTCGATCCGTTCTCTCCTTGCTTGTTCGTGTTCTGCAATCGCGATCGCAACAAGCTTAAAATTCTGTACTGGGAGTACAATGGCTTTTGGCTGTTTTATCGCCGGCTGGAACGCGGTACGTTTGAGTGGCCAAAGGGACGCGAAGGTGCCGTCACCGTCTCTTCCCGCGAACTTCGCTGGCTGCTA
>NZ_JBXBBJ010000018.1:0-87215 GCF_057221575.1 Paenibacillus sp. Y660
TGAGATTTCCCAGTATGTAAGACCCCTTGAAGACGACGAGGTTGATAGGTTCGGGGTGGAAGCACAGCAATGTGTGTAGCTGACGAATACTAATCGGTCGAGGGCTTATCCTAAAAGGTTTGCATGGACCCATACATCCGGCAGACAACAGTTAAAAAGGTTTTCAGCAAACCTAATCTTTCGTATCCAGTTTTCAGGGCGCAAGTTTGTTCTGAGTATATGCTTAAATTGACGCGGGGTGGAGCAGCCCGGTAGCTCGTCGGGCTCATAACCCGAAGGCCGCAGGTTCAAATCCTGCCCCCGCAACCAAACCAAGGTTTCACCTTCGGATTTATCCGAGCTTACATATGGAGCTGTGGTGTAGTGGCCCAACATGCCTGCCTGTCACGCAGGAGACCGCGGGTTCGAATCCCGTCAGCTCCGCCATTTTAACTAAAAAGCACGAAAAATAGATGTTGGGGATTAGCCAAGCGGTAAGGCAACGGACTTTGACTCCGTCATTCTCAGGTTCGATCCCTGAATCCCCAGCCATTCATTTGCGGAAGTGGCTCAGCGGTAGAGCATCGCCTTGCCAAGGCGAGGGTCGCGGGTTCGATTCCCGTCTTCCGCTCCAATTAACACATCCAAAACACCTTGCGCTGCGAGGTGTTTTTTTGTTATGTATAAGAGAATACGGTTGATGAGGGAGGTTGCCATGCGTAAATTAGTATTTTTTGTAGGAGGAGCTGGAGCAGGCAAGACGACGCTCGCGAAGGCAGTAGCGAAGAGGAGAGGCGTGGCCATTCTCGATATGGATACGGTGTTGCGGCCGGCTGCAGTAGCACTCATGACGCAAGCTGGTCTTGATCCGAGCGACCGGGACTCCATCGCCTACAAAACGCTTTGCCGAAATTTAGGCTACCGGATTACGATGGATGCTGCGCTAGAGAACATCGCTAATGACGGGGATATATTTGTTATTGGACCCTTTACGAAGGAAACAGAAACCCCGAATTGGATCGAGCAGGAGCTCGCTGCAATAGGGGCCTCGTTATTAGATGTTGATGTGAAGGTTGTTTTCGTTTATCTGCGGGATGATAAGCTCCATTTCGATCGAATCGTTCAGAGAGGCTCAGCTTTGGACCAGTACAAGTTGGACAACTGGAATGAGTTTAGCCGTTCATTAGTTAGAAGAGAGCTGAAATGGAATCTTCCAGCGTCTTCCGTTCTTTATTTTGACAACTCAAATGGACTAGATGAGCAATCGCTGGCAGAGCTGGAGCGGTTCGTATACGATGGCTCCTGCTAGCCTGCTGATGGTTAAGGCTTGCGAGCAGCGAGCTCATCGTAGAGCGCTTGAGTCTTAGCGGCGTCCTTCTCATTAAAAATAACGTATAGATCGTCCAGCTGGACGAAAATGTACGGCGGTGAGTTTTTGAATACATATAGCTTGGCTGCGCCAAGCTTCTCTAATGAGAAGCTGCCTCTGGCATATTCGGCCGTTGCCGTGCCATTTGTACGGAAGCCGCTAGGGAGCTCGTTCTCAAGCGTCAGCCCCTTCACAGCGCTCATATCGAAGCTGTAATTGTACAACGGGTATTCAATCGAAACGTTGCCGCTCTCTTCAATCGTAAGCGCTGGGGACGTATGGTCGGACTGCACGGCAAACGCGGCGAGCGGAATGATGATAACAAGAGCAAGAACGATCCCGCCGTATTGAATCCATTTTCCGCCACGGGTGGCCATGTTGACAGTCGTCCCGATGCCGATGCGTTTTGGCACCATGACCGCTTTATCATCCGGGTTAAAATAGGTGAAGCCGTTGATCCAATAGGCATCATCATCGCTTAGAATAGCCTCGCCATCGGTCTCCGCCAGATTCACCTCTAAAGCACGCACCTTATTATGTACGAAAAATATGATGCCGAGGGGAACCAGCGACACCATGATGATTCCAATGATCCATTGGGTAAAGCTAAGGAAGCTGCCTTGCGTCAAAATTGTATAAGCGACAAAGGCGTTGAT
Organism: Paenibacillus sp. Y660; assembly: GCF_057221575.1. Taxonomy (NCBI): domain Bacteria; kingdom Bacillati; phylum Bacillota; class Bacilli; order Caryophanales; family Paenibacillaceae; genus Paenibacillus; species Paenibacillus sp. Y660. The sequence goes on from NZ_JBXBBJ010000018.1 coordinate 2,005, forward strand.
GCTCTCAAAAATAGCGAGGCTAGGCCATAGAATGGACCAATAGCGTCTTGCTGCGCTGTTGATAGCGGCATTAATATCCTGATTTTCGCTATACTCTTTTGTTTTCATATTGCCGAAAGCAGCGTATATGGCGTATAAAATAACGGTCATCGCAAGTGATGCGAACCCGGTCAATTTTAAGAGCGGATCTGATTTAATAAAGGACAAAATAATGGGGACGACGGATAAGAGAGCGGGAATCAAGAACCAATAAGGAGAAGCAAGCGTTGATTTTTTCAAAAGCGATACTTTGGTATCGATGCGGATAATCCGTTTTTCTCCGACAAACCATTGCTTTTCGCGTTTGAGGGCTGCGGCTTTATGATGGGTTTTGTTAAAGGGAAGCTTTGATGAATAAAGAAAAGCGGCAAACCAAAGAAACATATAGCTGAGGGCTAATGAGAAGTATTCGCCTATCAGGAAGAATGGCGCAAAGGTAATCAACACGATGATCCCGTATATGGCGTACGCTTTTTTGTATTCGGACTGCAGCTGCTTGATCGCGGCATCCTCAAGAGCATCTGAAGGAAGTGTCACGCCGAATAAAATATGGTTGCTTGGTTGTGCTTGCTTCAGAAACATCACCATAATGAGGATATAAACGATTGCGGCTGGAATGATCAAAAAAAGATTGTTCATGAAAACACTCCTATTCTGGCAGGGGATGTTGTTTGCTGGCTGCGGCAGTAAAGATGTTGGAGCAAATTTGCATAAATTCCTCTCGTCCTACACCCTTCAGGCTGGCCTCCGAAATGACAAGCTTTAATTCACGCTCAAGCTTCTGGATGAAGTCGGCTTGCTTGCCCCATATCGTGGACACTTTGGCGCCATGTCTTCGATCAATGGATATGAACCCCTCGTTTTTCAAAATGGCATAAGCTTTGTTCACCGTCATCGCATTAACGCCTAAATCATCGGCGAGCTGCCTTACGGTTGGCAATTTCTCGCCATACTCAAGCCCGCCTACGCCAATGCCGATGACGATTTGGTTGCGGAGCTGGACGTAGATCGGTATTTCGCTGTTGTAATCAAGCTTCAAAATCATCGGATCACCCCATCTAACAAAGTATTATTTGTATTAGAAATACTAATACATATCATCCGGGTTGTCAAAAATTTAAGCGGCTTATCTTGGACACGCAAACCCTAAAATAGCTATAATAAGCAGAAGCGAATTTTCTTATCCAATGATTAAAAGCCTAAAGCTTTCATCTAATAAATGACCGCAAGGAGAGACCTTAATGACGACCACCATACGATTTGGCATTATCGGAACGAACTGGATTACCGAGCAATTTATCGATGCGGCAAGAGAGGTTGAAGGTTTTAAGCTTTCGGCCGTCTATTCGCGCTCATCAGAAACGGCAGAAGCCTTCGCAGCGAAGCATGGCATTGCTGCTGCCTATACGGACATAGAGGAGATGGCGGCTAGCGGACAGATCGATGCGATCTATATTGCGAGCCCTAACTCGTTCCACGCCGGACAAGCGATTGCTTGCATGAGTCATGGGATACATGTGCTCTGTGAGAAGCCAATCGCTTCAAACGCCTATGAGCTGCGTCAAATGATTGCCGCAGCCAAGGAAAACGGCGTACTTCTGATGGAGGCGCTCAAGTCGACGCTGCTTCCGAGCTTCAAGGCGGTGCAGGACAATCTGCATAAGCTTGGAGATGTACGGCGCTATTTTGCAAACTATTGCCAATACTCCTCGAGATACGATGCTTACAAGGCCGGTACGGTGCTTAACGCCTTTAATCCGGTATTCTCCAATGGAGCGCTAATGGATCTTGGCATTTACTGCATCTATCCGCTTGCAGCATTGTTCGGCAAGCCGGACGCGATTAAAGCAACGGGCGTTATGCTCGAATCCGGTGTTGACGGCGAAGGCAGTATCGTGCTGCAATATGCAAGCATGGATGCGGTCATTATGTATTCGAAAATTACCCACTCCTCGCTGCCATCCGAAATCCAAGGGGAAAGCGGAAGCATCGTTATCGATAAAATCAGCGAGCCAGCGAAGATTGAGATCCAGTACCGCAGTGGATCGGCAGAAGACATTTCACAGCCGATAAACAGCAAATCGATGTACTATGAGGCGAAGGAATTTATTGAGCTCATAAAAGCAGGACGTACGGAGTCTTCTGTAAATACTTTTGAAAACTCGCTAGTGACGATGGAAATTATGGATGAGGCGCGTAAGCAAATCGGACTTGTATACCCGGCGGATGCAGCGGCATCCAAATAAGGAAAACGACAAGTTTTATTGGAAAAATTCTAAAAAGGTTAACAGATGCTGGGTGACGGGCGTATTATGATGTAAATCAAATGAAGGGAGGCCGATGAACATGCACGAACAAAATTTAGCATTTAACGCAGCTTCAAATAGCAAGTCCATTTCACCGGCCTCTGCGGGCCCTGTGACTGTTTTCTAAAATTTGCACCTGTAACGGCAAGCAAGGTTTAGGAAACAAAGGCGCAAGTAAAGCCATGGACATGTTGAGGTCCATGGCTTTTTTGTGTTCATTTGAATGTAAGGAGTTTTAACAACCATGAAAGAAACCTATTATCAAAAAGTTCAGCTGCCCTCGGGGCAGGTGCATGTTTATGCAGGACCGGAGTTATTCGCGTCCTTAGATTATAAAGTGTTTGAAATGGCGAACAACAATTTGCAAATTCCGAATCAAGTTTATATGAGCTATACACCTGACGTTCATGTCGGTGTAGGCACTTGCATCGGGACAACTGCGGTGTGGAACACAAGCGACGGCTTCGTATCACCCTCGATCGTAGGCAGCGACATTGGCTGCGGGATGCGCGTACAGCTTACGAATCTCCATAAGGACGATTTGAAGGAGGTAAAGCTGCGCCGAAAGCTGGTGAGAGCGATTGAGAAGTTTTTGCCGGTGGAGGAGCATGCAAGAGGCTATTTCTCGGATATTAGACTTGAGAATGTGGTGAAGAAAGGGCTGCACGGCTTGCCGAAAAAATATATTCCCGATTCTCGACGGTCAGGTCGTCATTATGATCCATTCCGGCTCGCGTGCCTGGGGCGGCGCGGTCAGTCAATACTGCAGCACCGATATCGCCAAAATGATGCGTCATGAAGGAATCGGCACCGCTGATCCTAAGCTGCTTTACGCTCCGCTTTCCCATCCGCTTGGGCAAACCTATGTGAATCTCATGTACTCCGCGCTCAACTATGCGGTCGTGAACCGTCATTTGATCGCTTATGCAGTCCGCGAGGCGGGCAAGGATGTATTTGGCTCCAAATTCGAGCTAAGGACGTTGTATGATCTCATGCATAACTATGCGTGGGAGGAAGAGCAGGATGAGCAAGCGTACTTCGTTCATCGCAAAGGTGCGACAAGAGCGCTCCCGGCGGGACATCCGGACAATCCAGAGCCGTACCGCAGTACAGGGCATCCCGCACTTATTCCCGGCTCGATGGGAACCGCTTCGTATATGATGGTCGGCAGCCCGGAAGGGAAAGCAAATCATTATTCCATCTGTCATGGTGCTGGGCGCATACGCTCACGCAACGCGACGAAGCAGCTGGTATCCGTAGAAGAGGTAGTCGCTGCGATGCGCGTAGGGACAGATGATGAAATTGTTGTGAATCAGCGCTCTATGGAATCGCTGGTCGATGAATCGCCGCAGGCATACAAGGATGTTGATCAAATTATTGAGAGCGTCGTAGGCGCGGGGCTTGCGCAGGTTGTTGCGAAGTGCAAGCCGCTTGCTGCAGTAAAAGGAGTTTAACAAAAAGGTATTGAGGGGGTCCGAGGAGAATGGTTAACAATCAACTAGAAAATCAGCCATTAAATGGGAGTAAACGGATTAACTATTTCCACTCCAAAAGTGAATATTGCTTCTCATCGGACCCATTGTACGGAAGTTGAAGGGAGGCGTGTGCGGGCTTCACGTTAGCCGCATCGCCAGCTATTCATCATGACTGACCATGGACGATTATGTCCATGGTCTTTTTTATGTTCAAGCTAAAGAAGGGAGCATTTAGAATGACTAATATACGAGCTGATATTTTCGAGGAGCTGGACCGAATCGAGCGCGAAGAGCAGGTGCGCATTCTGTATGCCTGCGAATCGGGAAGCAGGGCGTGGGGGTTTCCGTCAAAGGATAGCGATTATGATGTTCGGTTCCTCTACGTCAGGCCAGTGGAATGGTATTTATCGATCTTCAATAAGCGGGATGTCATTGAGCGCCCTATCAGCCATTTACTCGATATTAACGGCTGGGATTTGCGCAAGGCGCTAAATCTGTTTCGCAAATCGAATCCACCTCTGCTGGAATGGCTGCAATCGCCAATGCCTTATTACACGAAATACACGGTGGCAGAGCAAATTCGCAGCATTTCACCGTTAGCTTTTTCGCCTAAATCATGTATGTATCATTATCTCAATATGGCGAAGGGGAACTATCGGGAGTATCTGCAAGGCGAGCAAGTGAAAATAAAAAAATACTTTTATGTGCTGCGGCCGATTCTAGCATGCGAATGGATTGAAACCTACCAAACGATGCCACCGATAGAGTTTGATCAATTAGTTGAAGTGTTTATACCGGCAAGAAGCGAGCTCAGTGCAGCGATTGAGCAATTGCTGCGGCGGAAGAAGGCGGGGGAGGAGCTTGACTTGGAGCCTAGGCTTCATCCGATCAATGATTATTTGGAGGATCGCATTGCCTATTTCGAAAGAACGGCCATGGTGTTTGGGGATGGGAAGGAAGCGTGGGATGAGCAGCTTGATGACCTGTTCCGCAGCGCTTTAAATGAGGTTTGGGGTAAAGGTGTAGTTTATAGGTGAGGGGAAGGTAAAGATGGCAATTTTGCAAGTGAAATCAACGAACCCGAGCTTTTCGTTCGTTATCAAAAAGAATCCGCATTCCGGCATGCTGCTGCGCGCCGTTCGCAAAGGGATGGCGTATGGCTGGTATACGGATGAAGGGACATTTAACGTTTATTTCAAGGATGCAGACAACGAGGTTTCTTATAAACAGCATAGACAGGATCAATTTGAGTATCTCAATGTATCCCGGTATAATACGCCGTTGTTTGTGCTAGGAGCGATAAACGAATTTTTTGCTGCTCCGCTCAAAGCTCAGGACACACGGGATACGGAGCAATATGAGCATGTCTTCCATATCAATATGATCCATATTGAGCTTCTGCGGTATATTCATTTTTTTGAAAAGCATCTTGCGGATTACTCGTTTGAAGCGGTACATCTAGCGCATAAAAGCTATTCGCTGACGATCAAGACGCAGAAATCACTTTATGAGCTTATGCATGTCGTAAGTGTGCTTTGCTTGTTTCTGTCGATGTTCAGCGATGAATATATTGATATTTCCGATGATATTTTGATCAAATATGTGAAGAGCATTCAAATTATAGATGCACCGTTCTATCTCCGAAGCTTATTTGCCCGCAACTTTCTGGCATCTAGAGACCGCTTCAAAAAATACAAGGAGGAGCTTGAGAAGACGGAGCGTTATTCGATCCAATTGGCCTTTGGCGGTACGGCGCAGCAGCGAAGAAGCTATATCAGAAGCGTGCTTCCATTCGATAAATCGATAGTGGACGTAGGCTGTGGAGAGGGCTATTATGCGATCCCGTTTGCGTCCAAGATCGAAGCCAGCTATTATGCGATTGATATAAGCGAGCCATTGCTAGAGGTGGTACAAAGAAAGGCGGCTGCGAAGGAGCTGGAAAACATCGCAACGTTTCCTTCCATTGATCACTTTATTGAGCAGTATAACGGCGAGCAGGTGGATGTTGTTTTGACAGAGGTTATTGAGCATATGAGTCTGGACGAGGCTAGTGCGCTTATACGGCAAATATGCGGGCAGATCGATTTTGATCATTTTGTGCTGACCACTCCCAATGCGGAATTCAACGCGTATTATGAGCTGGACGATTTCCGTCATGATGACCATAAATGGGAGCTTGGGAGAGCAGAGTTTCAAGAATGGCTGCTAGCAACATTGGGTGATCAAAACGTTGAAACGAAATTTGTAGCAATCGGCGATGGCGTGAATGGCATTCAGACGACGCAGGGAGCTATTTTGAGGAAAAGGAGGGAATAGCGGAAATGGAGATTAGAACAAAAGTTCATACGATATTTATGCTGATCGGCTCGACGGAATGCGGGAAAACGACGTTTGCGAACGAGGTTCTTATTCCGCAGCTGCGGTTTAGTGATGAAGCCAAGGGAGTAAACGCCAATGTGCAGTATATTTCCTCCGATAGCATTCGGCAGGAGCTGCTGGGCTTTGAATATGATAAATATGACCAAGTGATGCTGGAATCGAGCGATCAAGCTTTTCGCCTCCTGTTCGAGAAGCTGCGACTGGTCACATCTTATCCTATAAATGCGGAATTTGTTGTCGTGGACACAACCGGCTTGGCTGAGGATTTCCGGGCGAAGGTGAAGGATATTGCAAATGAAAACAACTACAATCTTGAGGTTGTGCTGTTCGATTACCGGAAGCGGGATGATTATTACGCATCGGAGCGCTCGAAGAAGCTCATTACGAGTCATATCAACCGGCTACGCAAAGAGGTGCTGGGGTCATTAGCGAGGGAGCGCTACTCCAAAATCCATAAGGTTCGCGCTAAGGACTTTTATTCACCTTCTGCTGGAATAGCAAATGCGGATTATAAGGTCATTATTGAGGATGCAGACGACTATTTGGATGCTATTTTGCCGCTTGATCAGAAGACGATTATAGTAGGCGACGTTCACGAATGCGTGGATGAGCTGAGAGGTTTGCTCGTTGGCCATGGCTTTCAAGTGGAAGGCGACCAGTTGATAGAAACGGAGAAGGTGAAAGGAACGAAGGTGCTGCTTGTTGGGGATTGGATCGACAAGGGCGGCCGTACGAAGGAAATAATAAATTTTCTGTATAGGAATCAGGATCATTTTTTGTTCGTGTTAGGCAACCATGAGAACTTCGTTTCTAAATATATGCGCGGTGAGATTAACGGGGTTGAAGAGGAGCTGCTGCATGCGTACTTTGATTCAACTGAGGTGCTTCGTCATGATGCAGAGCTGCTTCAGCGGTTTAATCATCTGGTGTCGCTATCGAAGCCATTCTATCGGATGGTAGGCAAAAGAGGAACGTCGTTCTATGTCACGCACGCGCCATGCGCGAATAAATATTTGGGCAAGCTAGACCCGAACTCGGTTAGGCATCAGCGGAACTTCCGAATTGACCGCTCAGCGCCGCTTGAAGAGCAGCTTATGTTCTTGAAGCGGGAAGCGGCTTTTAATCAGCCTTATCATGTATTTGGACATATCGCAGCCAAAAACGCTTTCCGAATCAAAAATAAAATTCATCTGGATTCCGGTGCGGTGCACGGCAATGCGCTTACCTCGGTCATACTTTCGGCGAAGCCGATGTTTAAATCGCAAAAATCAGAGCAAGCGATTATGACTGATGAGCTGCACACGCTGTTCAAGGAAGAGCGCAAGGTGTCGCTGCAGGAGCTAGGTGATGATGAAGCACGCAGACTGCAGTACTGCTCGGGCAATAAGGTTAACTTTATTTCTGGGACGATGGCGCCAGCGGATAAGGATGAAGCTGCGCAGGAGCTTGAGTCGCTGAAGAAAGGGCTGGACTATTTTGCAGGGCATGGTGTAAAAGAGGTTGTGCTCCAGCCGAAATATATGGGATCAAGATGTAATGTTTATTTGCATGCGGAGCTGGAGCAATGTTTTGCGGTTAGCCGCAATGGTTATAAGATCAATAAGATTGATCTAACGTCCGTATATGAGAGACTACAGCAAAGACTAGGAAGCTACATGAAGGAAAACGGCATTGCAATGCTTCTTCTCGACGGTGAATTGCTGCCTTGGCAGGCGCTTGGAGAAGGCCTCATTGAAAAGCAGTTTAAACCGATTGAAAAGGCGCTTGAGTCTGAGCTTGCCTTCCTTGAGGCGAATGGGTTCGAGGCAGCATTCGATAAGCTTGCGCTTGAATACAAGGAAAGCGGCTTTGAGAAGGATCAATTCCATCTGTCCAAAGGGGCGCTTAATGAAAAATATGGTCTGAGCGTCTACCAAAGCTACAAGTATGTGCATTCGATTTTGGAGAAGCATATGCCTCTTGCCGATCATGTGAATGCCTACGGCACGTACAAAAAGCAGCTCGAGCTGTATGCTGAGGCTGGCGAACTGGAATACAAACCGTTTTCGCTGCTCAAAATCATATATGAGGATGGCAGGGAAACACTGCCGGATTGGAAGACATCGGAGATGTATAGCTTCCTCTCTGACGACGTGTTCCTTACGCTCAATCTATCAGCAGAAGACTGCAATGAGCAAGCGGAGCAGTATTTCTTAACCCTTACGGTGGATAATCATATGGAGGGAGTCGTTATTAAGCCTGAATACGCAGAGCCGCATACCGTTCCTTATATGAAGGTACGCAATGCGAACTATATGTCGATTATTTATGGCTATGATTATCGCTTCCCGCATAAGTACAACAAGCTCATTAGACAGAAGAGTATTCATCTGAAGCTTCGTACCTCTTTAAATGAGCACCGGCTCGGACAGAATATGCTGGCGATTCCTTTTGCCGAAATTGCGCCGGACAACGCAGCGTATAAAGCTGCTGCTGCGAATCTATTGTTTGAGGTTGCTAAAGAGAAGGAAATCGATCCACGCTTGTAACGATTCAAGCGAATTTTTTTGGCTCTAACGATGGAGATTGTTGGCGTTGAGGCGCTGCTGCGGTGGAATCATCCGGATTGATGGCTGGTGTCCCCGGCGGAATTTATTCCGATCGCAGAAGAGACAGGACTTATCGTCCCGATAGGGGAATGGGTGCTGCGCGAAGCATGCTTGCAAAGCAAACGATGGCAGGGCATGGGCTTGCCTCCAATTACGAATCAAATGTACGTGCTATATGGGTTTATAGTCTGGTACAATGAACTGGACAATGATATTTATGAATATGGCGTGCAATTTCAAATGAAAGAGACGGAGCATGAAGAGCTAGTCAATGCGCTTAATTTGCTAGCCATTAGGTAGCGCGACGGCATTTTGCCCCAAACTCAAGTATACGTGGGCGACCCTATACTCCGAATAAAGGAATTGAAAAAGCTTAATTAATAATGAAATACGTTGTTAGCGGATAAGGATCGGAGGAGTAGAGCATGAACATAGATATCGTAAACAAATTTTGCGTCAAAACATTTGGTTCCTCGAACTTGGTGACGGAGATCGGCAAAGTAACGAAGGTAGCCAGCAGAACGATTCATGTCGATTGGGGCATGAAGAAGTACGTTTACCAAAACAAGGATTTCAGATGGATTCCGCTTACGAAAGAGGAAGTGGAGAAGAAATATCCGAAATCAAAATTTACAGAGGATTCGCTGAAGCGGGCACTGGCGTTTGGTCTGGAGATCAAGGGCGTAAAGCCTGTTTCTGAATAAGGCTGGGTATAAAAAACATTTTGCAATCGGCTAAAACCGAATGTGAAATGCTTTTTTTATTTCATATTGCGGTTTTGTCGGATTGCTCTTTGGGTAAAAGGAAATAATAGTTATGGAGAAAGGGGATGTGCGCTTTGAAGCTAACGCCGGAACAGCGAATTCAATTGCACGGCTTCAATAACTTAACGAAGTCGCTTAGCTTTAATATGTATGATGTGTGCTATACGCGTACGAGAGAAGAACGCGAAGCTTATATTGCCTATATTGACGAGCAATACAATTCGGATAGGCTGACGAAAATTTTAAACACCGTATCAGAAATTATTGGCGCGCATGTGCTTAACATTGCCAAGCAGGACTATGAGCCGCAAGGCGCCAGCGTGACCTTGCTCGTATCGGAAGGTCCTATCGTTGGAGGGCCAAATGAATCGTTTGAGGAATCTCCCGGCCCGTTGCCTGATTCAGTTGTTATGCATTTGGATAAAAGCCATATAACGGTTCATACGTATCCGGAGTATCATCCGAATGAAGGAATCAGCACCTTTCGGGCTGACATCGACGTGTCTACCTGCGGCGAGATTTCGCCTCTGAAAGCGTTGAATTACTTAATTCATTCTTTTGATACCGACATTATGACGCTTGATTACCGTGTGCGCGGCTTCACGCGAGACATTAACGGCCACAAGCTGTTTATTGATCATGACATTAATTCGATTCAAAATTACATACCGAAGGAAGAATGCCTTTTGTATGACATGATCGACGTTAATATTTATCAAGAGAATGTGTTTCATACCAAGTGCAAGCTGAAACAATTTGATTTGAACAATTATTTGTTCGGCTACACGAAGGACTCGCTGTCAACGAAAGAGCAAGAGGAAATAACGAGTAGACTGAAGACGGAGATGGACGAAATCTTTTATGGGAAAAACATAAGGAGCTGATTTTAATATGCCAATTCCGCATTCCAAAAACCAATTAACCCGCCCCAGCATCAAAATCGCCAGCCAGGCATCGAAGCTGAAATGAACCCGCTTCCGATCTCTGACTCTTATAAGGCAGCAGGGAAGCTAAAGGGCAAGACTGCTATTATTACCGGAGGAGACAGCGGCATCGGACGTGTCCTTTTGCCATCGTCTCGTTTACGCGCGCGCTCTCGGTCAATTTGGCGGAGCAGGGCATTTGGATAAGTACCGTTACAGGAAGCCGTGCTGCTTCGCGTAATTTCCCCAGTGCGGCTGTCTGCCGTCAACATCCGCGATGTTGAACTCATCGGACAGCTGCCAGCTTGGGAATACTTGTCCTGATCTCTCTAAGAGGCCACTGCTTGCTGCAAGCGCAGCAATTCCGCGGCCGACGAAATAAGGCGTTTCCGATTGGCTGAAATGCTCGGCATCTGGCTTGCCGCCTTGAACTGCATCAAACCAGTTGTCCTCCGTCACGCCAAAATGGTCGAGCATCTCCTCCGAGCGAAGAAAACCGGGCGTTACCGCAACAGCGGAAACCTCAAACGGCTTCAGATCGGCTGCCATAGCTGTGGCAAGATGGATCGGCGATATTTTCGCTAAACTATAAAATAAACTTCCGCGATAGCGGTAATCGATCCCATCGGTTACTTCAATGATGAGACCCTTCCTCCTCTTTACCATCAGTGGAGCTCCGTAATGACTCGTAATAAGATGCGCCTTCACCGCGCGCTCCTGCATTAACAGCCCCTTGCTGAGCGAATGCTCCCAAAATGGCTTTTTCCATTCCGTTAACTGCTCTCCGCCCCAAATGTTATTGACAAGCACATCAAGCTGGCCGTTTTGCTCCATGTTGATTCGTTCGAATAACGCTTGTACTTCCGCTTCTACCGTATGATCAACCTTGACCGGAATGCCTACACCGCCGCGTGCTGTGACAAGCTCAGCTGTTTCTTCGATGGTTTCCGCCCTGTTCAGGTCAGAGGCAAGGCCGCGAATACTTCTTCCTGTGCAATATACCGTCGCCCCTGCTTCTCCAAGACTTGCTGCGATACCGCGGCCAGCTCCGCGTGTGGCCCCCGCAACGACTGCTATTTTCCCATGCAATGGTTTCATCCGAATCTCTCCATTCGTGGTTCTAAGGTTTACTCTTTGTCAGTTTAGCAAACAATATACGACAGCTACTGTCATATATTCATGCTATTATGAAATAAAGGGTTTAATCGGATTGAATGGGCTAAGGAGGAATGGCGCATGAGAGCGGGACGGCTGATCGCTATCGTATTGTTGATGCAGAACAACGGAAAAATGACGTCCAAGGCGTTGGCGGAAAAGCTGGAGGTGTCCGAGCGGACGATTATTCGCGATATGGAATCGTTAAGCGAGGCGGGCGTTCCGGTGTACGCGGAGAGAGGGCTGCATGGGGGCTGGGTGTTGTCCGAGGGCTATCGGACGAACCTTACCGGCATGCATACCGATGAGCTTGTATCTGTACTTATCGCCAGTCATTCAGCGCTGCTCGGCGATTTAGGTATTGAGGGTCAGTACGATGCGGCCGTCCAGAAGCTGCTCGCTGCTTCTCCCGCGGAAGTGAGCAGGGGCGCAGCTCTCGCCAGGCAAAAGATTCATATCGACGGAGCGGGCTGGCACCAGATGCAGGAGTCGAACCCATTCTTGTCTATCGTGCAGGAGGCTGTATGGGAGGAACGCCTATTGCGGCTGCGCTACCAGCGGGAGGATGGCGAAGTCGAGAGAATCATCCGACCGTTAGGCCTCATTGCCAAGCGCAGCGTATGGTATGTGGTCGGTGATGTGGAGGGGGAGATGCGAACCTATCGCATCTCGCGCCTATTGGAAGCCGAAGTGCTGGAGGAGAGGTTTGAACGGCCATATGACTTCGATTTGGCAGCCTACTGGGAGCAGTCAATGGGCGAGTTCAAGCAGCGATTGCCGCAATATCCCGCGACAGTGAGGCTGGACGAATCGGTACTAGCACGGCTGTCCAAGGAGCGATATGTCAAAGTAATCGAGAGCAAGCCATCCGAGCGGCAGGGCTGGCTGACGGCAGAGGTTGAATTTCAAATGCTGTCGTCCGCCTGCGAAATTATTCTGAGCTATGGCTCGCGCATACAAGCGGTTGAACCAGATGAGCTGAGGGCAAAGGTTATGACGGAAGTGAAAGCAATGAACGAGCATTATGGCGTGTGAACAGAATGACAGACGTTCATTGTATGACGCTGACGCAGCTCCGCGTTGCGTCATTTGACTATGGGCTTCCTAATTCGATACAATTTAGGCTATAACATGTATTTACATGCTGTACCTAGTCGTTATCATGGAAGGGAGAATAAGAATCATGAGTGGATTTGAACATCATTTAGATAAGTATGCGGAACTAATCGTAAAAATCGGTGTGAACGTTCAGCAAGGGCAAGAGGTTTTTGTAACAGGGGCTGTCGATAATGCGGCGCTCGTTCGCCTTGTGGCTAGCAAAGCCTATGCAGCAGGAGCGAGCAACGTGCATGTCGATTGGACTGACGATTCGTTGTCTAGATTGAAATATGAGAAAGCAGCGGATGAGGTGTTCACGCGGTTCCCTGAATGGGAGACAGGCAAGCGTAATTCATTCGTAGAGCGCGGCGCAGCTTTTATCTCCATCGTGTCCTCAAGCCCTGATTTGCTGAAAGGGATCGATTCGGGCCGAATCTCGAGCTTCCAGAAGGCTTCGGGCCAAGGGTTAAAGGAATTCCGCAGAGCGATTCAGTCCGATAAAGTAAGCTGGACAGTCGTTGCTGCCGCCAGCAAGCAATGGGCGACGAAGGTTTTCCCTAAAGCAGGGGAAGAGGAAGCGGTTGAGCTGCTATGGAAGTCGATCTTCGATTCCGTCAGATTGCATGCGGAAGATCCCGTTAAAGCATGGGAAGAGCACAACGAGAACTTACATAGCAAAGGCGAGACGCTGAACAAGAACCGTTTCCACAAATTGCATTACACCGCTCCCGGCACCGATCTTACGATTGAATTGCCTGAGTCGCATATCTGGGTCGCAGCGGGGAGCACGAATGTAAGCAACGTTCCATTCATGGCGAACATGCCTACGGAGGAAGTATTTACAGTGCCGCTCAAAACAGGCGTGAACGGCTACGTTTCAAGCACGAAGCCATTAAGCTACGGCGGCAACATTATCGATCGTTTCAAGCTGACGTTCGAGAATGGCCGGATCGTGAAGGTAGAGGCAGAGGAAGGACAAGAGATTTTGCAGCAGCTGGTTGATATCGACGAGGGCTCGCATTACCTTGGAGAAGTCGCGCTCGTACCGCATGAGTCGCCGATTTCGCAATCTAATATTTTGTTCTACAATACGCTGTTTGACGAGAATGCGTCGAACCACCTTGCAATAGGGAGCGGCTATGCCTTCAACATTGAGGGCGGCAAAACGATGTCTCCGGAAGAGCTTGAGGCGCATGGCGTTAACGCAAGCATTACGCATAACGATTTCATGATCGGCTCGGCAGAGATGGATATCGACGGAATTACGAAGGACGGCACCAGTGTACCGATCTTCCGTAAAGGGAATTGGGCGATTTAGGTCAGAAGCTATGAATAAGGGCTATCTGGAAGAGGCGAAAGCTTCTTTTGAATAGCCCTTTATTGTTTATTTCTGGGACTTGTTACATATACCCGGTAACTTTCCATCTCGCTATATGACATATGTCATGCATTCGTATTGACGTTTATGACTGTGAGAACCTAACACTTTTCTTTACAATAAAGTTAGAATACTGCGTTAGACGTCCGGGATACACTCCAAGCGTCATATTGAGGAGGAAGAATGCGATGACAGAACCGAAATTAGCTCACTTGAAGAAAGAAGTTGCCCCATTTGAGAAAACAGATTTAAAGTCGAGCATCAGACAGCTTATCAACACCTTAGTACCACTTGTTCTGCTCTGGTATGCCGCTTACTATAGTCTCTCGATATCGTACTGGCTTACTATCCCTTTGGTGCTGCTTACTTCTGGCTTCGTGATTCGGACGTTCATCATCTTCCATGACTGCTGCCACGGTTCGTTCTTCAAAAGCAAAAAGGCTAATGACATATTTGGTACCATTACAGGCGTGTTGACGCTTGTTCCTTATAGACAGTGGAAAAACTCTCATTCCATTCATCACGCAACGAGCAGTAATCTCGATAAACGCGGCACTGGCGATTTGTGGATTCTTACCATAGAAGAATATGCAGCAGCTCCTTTGATGCGCCGCATCGCATACCGGATGTATCGTCATCCCCTCGTTATGTTTGGTCTTGGCCCGATTGGGGTATTTCTAATTCAATATCGTTTTAACGTGAAAGGCGCTAGACGCAAAGAACGGATGAATACTTATATAACGAATGTTTCGATCGTAGGTTTGTACGCTTTGCTTGTATGGGCGATCGGTTGGCAAGCATTCCTGCTTGTGCAAGGCCCTGTGTTCTTTGTATCGGGTCTGCTCGGCATCTGGTTGTTCTATGTACAGCACCAATTCGAGGATTCATATTTTGAAAATGAGGACGAATGGAGCTACGTGAAGGCTGCCGTTGACGGAAGCTCTTACTATAAGCTGCCTAAAGTGCTGCAATGGATTACAGGCAACATCGGCTTCCACCATGTCCATCATTTAAGCCCGAAAGTGCCGAATTATAACTTGGAAAAAGCGCATAATGCGACGCCGCCGCTTCACAAAGCGACGACGATTACGATAAGCGAAAGCTTGGAATCGCTCCAATTCCGCCTATGGGATGAAACCGAGAAGAAGTTTGTCAGCTTCAAAGGGGTCAAGCAGCGTCTTCGGAAAATAGAATCCGCTTCAGAGAAGCTTAAAGCAACGCAACCAAGCTTGAAGTTTAAGAAAATATAGCAATGATTTACAGAAGCCATGCCTTTAAAGGCTGGCTTCTGGCATTTTTGGCGCTTACTAGGAAAATAAATACTTCGACAATCGTATATGCTAAAATGATAATAACGATAAACGCAAACAGAGTATGGCATAGAAAAAAGGGTGGATGACCATGAACAAATGGTATCAGATTTTTCATAAGCAAACAGGCCTGAGCCCTTATGTATGGGTAGTCTTCTGTATTCTGCCTTTTTACTTTATTTTCAGGTCGTCCTCGCCCTATGAGGCCGTCTCCGGCATTATTATGATTATCCTGTTCTTTATTTGTTATCGGTTGTCCTTCATTTCCAAAGGATGGCTCGTATACTTCTGGACGAGTGTGCAAATCGTCATATCGATTGCGATGACGATGTTGTTCAGCTACGTCTATTTTTCGATTTTTTTGGCTTTCTTTATCGGAAACATTCAGAATCGAGCCGGTTTCTTCACCCTGTATACGATTCATATCGTAAGTACGTTCGTTACAGTCAATTATGGCTTTGCTACTCAAAACTCATTGTTTTTCACGCAGTTTCCATTCATTCTGATTAGCTTGATCGTCGTTATTCTGCTTCCTTTCAATACGTACAGCAGAAATAAGCAGGGGCAGCTTGAAGGTCAGCTTGAGGATGCGAATAAGCGAATATCGGAGCTTGTTAAGCTCGAAGAGAGGCAGCGGATCGCACGTGACTTGCATGATACGCTCGGACAGAAGCTTTCGCTTATCGGCCTAAAGAGCGATCTGGCTGGCAAGCTGATGGTTAAAAATCCGGCGCAGGCGCAGGCTGAAATTAATGACGTGCGGCAGACGGCGAGAACGGCATTAAAGGAAGTGCGGGAATTGGTTACGCAGATGCGCGGCACGAGGCTTGAGGACGAAATGTTTCGGATAAAGCAGATTTTGAAGGCGGCAGAAATCGAGTTTGAGCTCGAAGGCGACTTGAGGCTGGGCCAAACGGATCTATTGACTGAAAATGTGCTCAGCATGTGCTTGAAGGAAGCGGTCACGAATGTCGTGAAGCATAGCGGAGCATCCGCCTGCACCGTAACGATTGACTCGTTGCGAACCGATTTTCTGCTCAAGGTGAAGGATAATGGCGTCGGCATTCCCGATTCGGCTAGAAATTTCGGCGGGCATGGGCTTCAAGGCATGAGAGAGCGGCTTGAATTTGTAAACGGTAGCTTGGATATCGTGAATGATGACGGGGCGACCCTCGTGATTAAAGTGCCGAATGTGATTAAACAAAACTAACGCTTAGCGAACGAAGGGATTGAGGGTTATGATTCGAATCGTCATTGCCGAGGATCAACGCATGCTGCTGGGCGCTCTCGCCTCGCTGCTTGATTTGGAAGAGGACATGAAGGTCGTCGGTAGAGCGAGCAATGGAGAAGACGCCATAGGTTTAGTGCATCAGCATAAGCCAGACATTTGTATTATGGATATCGAGATGCCGGCTAAGACGGGGCTCGATGCTGCCGAGGAGCTGAAGGGGCAAGGCTGCAAGGTCATTATATTGACGACATTTGCAAGGTCGGGTTATTTTGAACGAGCGCTCAAGGCAGGCGTGAGCGGCTACTTGCTGAAGGACAGCCCAAGCGAGGAGCTTGCCAATTTGATTCGAAGCGTCATGGCGGGAAGGCGCATCTTCGCCTCGGAGTTGGTCGATGAGGCATACGGCCAGGAGAATCCATTAACGGAGCGGGAGAAGGAAGTGCTTGTACTCGTTGCCGATGGGAAAAACACGAAGGAAATAGCGAGCGAGCTATTCATTACAACTGGAACGGTTCGCAACTATATTTCCGTCATTCTCGATAAGCTTGACGTCAGCAATCGTATTGAAGCAATTACGCGTTTCAAGGAGAAGGGCTGGTTCAAATGAAAGTCCATGACTTTGAAGCGGTTTTGGTGAAGCCCGCTGTGGTCGGTCGTGGACTTTTATCAGAAAGAATACGTCAGTTGAAATTATAATGCGCCATCGAGACGGCTATGACGCTCTCAAAGGCGTATTTTTTGTTTTTTTTGAGTGATCGATTCGACTTAAGGAAAGAGTACTAGAGGAAGGGAGTTAATGGGATGAGCTATAATAATTTGACACTTCATACCGACAAATACCAAATCAATATGATGTACGCGCACTGGCTGCAAGGAACGATGAATGAGAAAGCGGTATTTGAAACGTATTTTCGTAAGCTTCCATTCGGAAACGGCTTTGCCGTATTTGCGGGACTAGAGAGAATTGTGGACTATATCCGCTCGCTCCATTTTGGCGATGAGGAAATTGCCTATTTGCGTACCCAGGAGGAGAATTACAAGGAAGAGTTTCTGGATGCGCTGCGCGAGTTTTGTTTTACGGGCAATATTTATTCGGTGGAGGAAGGAACGCTTGTTTTTCCCGGCGAGCCGCTGCTTTGCGTGGAGGCACGCATTTTTGAAGCGCAGCTTGTAGAGACCGCGATTCTTAACGTCATGAACTATCAAACGCTGATCGCAACGAAGGCTGCACGTATTAGGCAGGTTGCGCCGGATGATGTGCTGCTAGAATTCGGGACGAGGCGCGCGCAGGAGGCTGATGCTGCCATTTGGGGAGCAAGGGCCACTTATATTGCCGGCTTCCATGCGACTTCCAATATGCGGGCGGGCATGCTCTTTGGCATTCCTGCCAAAGGAACGCATGCTCATTCTTGGATACAGGGACATGACACAGAGGAGGATGCTTTCCGCGCCTATGCAGAATCGCTGCCTGACTATGTGACGCTGCTGGTTGATACCTATAATACGCTCAAAAGCGGGGTTCCGAACGCAATAAAAATTGCCCATGAATTAGAGAAACAAGGAAAACGGATGAATGCGATCCGTCTGGATAGCGGCGACCTCGCGTATTTGTCGCAAATGGCGCGGAAGATGCTGGATGAGGCAGGGTTGTCCTACGTGCAAATCGTTGCTTCCAATGATTTGGATGAGGCGATTATCGCTAATCTCAAATCACAGGGCGCAAAGATTGATGTATGGGGCGTTGGGACGAAGCTGATTACCGCTACGGATCAGCCGTCGCTCGGCGGTGTGTACAAGCTGGTCGCGCGTGAGAAGAACGGCAGCTACGAACCGGTTATAAAAATTTCGGCTAACCCGGAAAAGGTATCGACTCCAGGCTTCAAGGAGCTGTACCGAATTGTGAATACACAAACCGGCAAGGCCGAGGCGGATTATATTACGCTTAAAGAGGAGACGCAGCTTGAACGGAGAGAGCGAATTAAGCTTTTTGATCCCATTCATCCTTATATTCATAAATACATTGAACACTATGAAGCGATACCGTTATTAAAACCTATATTTATGCAGGGTGAATTGGTGTACAAGCTGCCAAGCTTGGACCAGATTCGCAGCTATCATCTGGGGCAGTTCGAGCTGTTTTGGCCGCAATATTTGCGGAAGCTGAACGCTGAAGCGTACCGCGTCAATTTAAGTGAAGCGTTATGGGAGCTGAAGAGGGATTTGATTCAGCGGCATCAGATGTAGAGATTTCATTTAATGGGACTCTGGAATCACATCCATTTGTTGGCTATAAGAGCATATGCGTTCTTATCGCGGCCTCTAGCGGTTTCTGATACGCCAATTCGATGCTTTAAGCGCATATATGTGCTTACAGCTAATGGAAAAACATCCATTTGTTGGCTATAAGAGCATATGCGTTCTTATCGCGGCCTTTAGCGGATTCTAGTACGCCAATTCGATGCTTTAAGCGCATATGTGCGCTTAAAGCACACAAAACACATCCATTTGTTGGCTATAAGAGCATATGCGTTCTTATCGCGGCCTTTAGTGGATTCTAGTACGCCTATTCGATGCTATAAGCGCATATGTGCGCTTAAAGCACACAAAACACATCCATTTGTTGGCTATAAGAGCATATGCGTTCTTATCGCGGCTTTTAGCGGATTCTGTGATACACCTTGGCAAAGGGTCTTCCGGGAATTTTGTAGCTCCGCATAAAAATGCGGCTGAAAAAGCAAGTAAAGCCTCCAACTCCACTTTTAAAGTGGGTGTGGAGGCTTTTTCGATTGATATATGGGACTGTCCTATTCAGCAATGTCCTTTTTGATACAGTCTTTTTGTCGTTCAAGGCGCTCTAGCTTTGCAAGTAGTCCATAAATAATTGCAGGCGCGGCGCAATCGAGCCAGGTACAAGCTCATGCCCGAAGTAACGGTAAACGGCGATGTCCTTCTCGCAGGCTAAATGGTTGAAGACTGAAAAAATTGTGGACGGTGGCGTAATATCGTCGATGAGCCCGATGGTCAGCCATGAGTAGCAGCGAATTCGCGGTGCTAGATTCATAATATCGAAATAGCTTAGTGTTTCCTTCGCGTTGGTCTCAATTGCCGGGCTGCCTGAATGGCGGCGGAAGTAATCGTTCAGCTCGCTGTATGGCCCGCGCGGCGTTACGTCGATTGCGCGCTCAAAATCCGATAAGTAAGGGTGATCAGCAACAGCAAGCTTAGGCACGTCCGATAGCGCAGCTGCAGCGAGCGTAATCGCTCCGCCTTGGCTGCCGCCGGTTACCGCGATTCGACTAGCGTCAACCTCCGGCATAGCAGCTAATACATCGATGGCGCGCACAGCATCCATATAGACGGCACGGTAATAATATTCCTCTTTGTTCTGGATGCCCTTGGCCATCCAGCCTGCAACATGACCATTGGATGAAATGACATTATCCTGGCTCTCTCCGTGCTGGCCGCGACAGAACATTTTTAGAACGGCATAGCCCTTCAAGGCTAGGTTAACCGTGTCGTGTATATCGCCGTCAACACACCAATTGTAGCCGTGGTAGGATACGATGCCCGGCAGCGGCTCGGACTGGTCTGGCAGAGCAAGAATCGCTTCGATTTTTGCATCATTAAAGCCTTGGTAGAATACGCGGTAAACCTTCAAGCCCTTCACCGGATAGCTCAGTTCAGAACGCTCGTAAGCAAGCGGTACATTGGCCAACTCGGCTAGCGTCGCAGTCCAAAAATCCTCAAAGTCATCTCGACGCGTCAAAGCCGGTTTATATGCACGTAATTGATCAAGGGGCAAATCATAGGGCTGTGCCATTGTGCAAACCGCCTTTTTATTGGAATAGTATAACGTTTGGTAAATACTAGGATGATGATAACAACTGTGATAAAAATGTGCAACCATGATTTTTGGCGCTGAGGTAGTCTAAAAAATAAAAGAACTAAACATTATTCCCCAAGGAGAGGAATAAGCGGCTTGAAGTTAATAGGGGTAGACATGACGATCATCGTCGTAGAGTCGCCGAATTTGCCGCATGCGTTGATAAAAGCCTCCAGCGATTGCATGGATTCCGTTACGACCTTCAGCAAGTAGTTGTATTGCCCGCTTATCCGATGGCATTCGATTAAATCGTCAGCTTGCTTGCAAAATTCGACAAGTCCTTCGCAATTTTTAGTATGAAAGAGCAGAAATGCGGTCATCGTTTTATTGATCTTTTGTGCGGGGACAACTGCGCGGTACTGGCTGATGATTTCTTTTTCCTCAAGTCTTCGAACCCTTTCCGTAACGGCAGGCTGAGAGAGCCCGACTAATTTGCCTAATTCCGTCAGTGAAATTCTTCCTTGCTCCTGCATGATGGCAATGATTTTTTGGTCAAGCTGGTCCATTTTAACCTCTCCTTTAAAAACATAAGTAAGAGTGATATTTTATGATGAAAATAAAGATGAACTGAGAATAAGTCCGTTGTTATTCCATTCAATACTTGGAAATTATCATATAAAATAAAGATACGTTTTGTAAAGGATTATGAGAGGAGAGAACCGATATGAGTTTGTTGTTCACGCCATTTACCATTCGCAACGTGGAGCTCAAAAATCGCATCATGATGTCCCCTATGGGAATGGTGTCCGCAGGCGAGGATGGAATAGCGACAGATTGGCATAAGCTGCATTATGGAGCAAGAGCGCTGGGGCAGGTTGCTTTAATCATGCTGGAAGTAAGCGCGGTGATGGAGCAGGGGAGAGACAGCGGTTCACTTGGCATTTGGAGTGACAAGCACATTCCCAAGCTGAAGGAATTGACGGAGCTATTGCAAGCACATGGATCAAAGGCAGGTATCCAGCTATGGCTGGCCGGACGGAAAACGAACAGGCAGGGAATGGCGGTATCCGCCTCGGAAATCGCGGTAAATGGAAAGCTGCCAAGGGCGCTTACAATAGAAGAGGTGCAGGAAGTTGTTCATGCGTTTAAGGCAGCAACCTTACGTGCGGCAGCAGCCGGATTCGATGTTATTGAGCTTCATGCCGCGCACGGCTATTTGCTTAACGATTTTCTCTCGCCATATACGAACAAGAGGGACGATCAGTACGGGGGCACAAGGGAAAAAAGATTTCGACTTCTGCAGGAGGTCATTACAGAAATCCGCAGCGTCTGGCAGGGTCCCTTGTTTGTGCGGGTATCGGCTGAAGAGTACGGACCCGAGGGGAATCGCGCAGAGGACTATGTTTATTATGCGCTGCGGATGAAAGAGCTGGGCGTCGATTTGATTGATGTCAGCAGCGGAGGCGTGTATCCGGACAAACCTAAGGTTTATCCCGGATATCAGGTGCCCTATTCGGAGCAGATCCGGCGCGGCTCAGGTCTTCCAACTGCGGCGGTCGGGCTGATCACATCTGGATTGCAAGCGGAAGAAATTTTGCAAAACGGGCGTGCAGATCTGATCGCGGTTGGCAGGGAGCTGCTGCGGAATCCTTTTTGGCCGCGGGCAGCGGCTGAGCAGCTCGGAATTAAAATAGATGAACCTGCTCCTTATCGCGGCCACTGGTTTGATTACAGATATGCCGTATCGGAGTAATGGATCGATCGTTCATCGAAATAGCAAAAGATCGCCCGCGAGCTACCCTCTTTAGGATAGACGCGGGCGATCTTTTGTTCAAGCGGCGAGCTATGAAAGGATGATTATTCGGTAATCAGCACAGGCTGTACTTGCCGCCCATCTGGATATACGGTGTTCTCCTTCGGCTTAGCCGGGTAGGCGAGCGATCCGCTTTCCTTTAAGCTCGACAGATTGTTTGCTTTCAGCATATGATCGGACAGCGTATACAGGGTATCTCCTGCATAGAGGATGCGCCGTACCGCTTTTTCGTAATCGTAACCATATTGCCCGCTCTTTGCGAAATCCTCGGTTGTCAGATGTGTAATACGGCTGCGCAGCGTGAAGCCCTTCTTCAAGTCAATGCCATACACATAGGCTCCTTGATAAGTGAACTCCCCGTAAGCGAGAGAGTCAGTAGGCTTAAGCGTTTCTTTGTTTTTGATTTCAAGCAGCTCAACCGGAAAAGCGAGAAGCCCTTTTTCCTTGGAGAAGAGAAGAGCCTTATGATCATGAAGAAGCTCAGAATTCGTACCGCGATCACCGATGGTTTCTTTGAATTTTTCCTTCGGATGACTAACGTCAGAGACGTCGAACAGGGCAATTTTCATCCCTTGGTAAAAGGCCATCGTCTGGTCTGCGCCCATCCCCTTCGACGGAATTTCGACCGTTTCCTTGCCGAAGCCAATAATATGGTTCTCGTCATAAGGATGCAGATAGTCGCTGTAGCCGGGAATTTTCAGCTGTCCAAGAACAGCGGGCTTAACCGGATTGTTTAGATCAATGGCAAACAGCGGATCAACGTTGCGGAAGGTAACCATATAAGCGCGGCCGCCCATGAAGCGGACGGAGTAAATGCGCTCGCCCGGCGCTAAGCCTTCCAGCTTTCCGACCGTGTTCAGCTTCTCATCCAGCACAAAAAGATTGTTTGTTGAGCCGTCTTTGCCCCTTGCCCACATATCGCCCTTCGTCAAGGCAATCCGGAAGTAGCCCTCGTGCTCATCCATGGAGAACTGGTTCAAAATCGTGCCGGGAACCGAGCCTTCGCCAATATAGACGATTCGTCCTTGATCAAGACGGAATTTATAAATCTGCGTCTCCTGCTTATAGGCGTCTCCATCGGCCGTATATTTGGAGATCGCAACGTACAAATGCTTTTCCGAGGCATAAATGGTCTGGCTTGAACCGAGATATGCAGATAATTGCAAAGGCTGGTCAGCGGCATCAAGATCGATCGCGCCAACGAGCAGCATATTCGCATCAGGCGATTCAGGGAAATAACGAATCGAATCAAGCGGCAGCGACTTCAGCTCTTTGGATACCGCCGAATCGCTATACATGGGCTGAAAGGAGGCAGCGAGCTGATCTTTTGCACCATTGCCGCCGTCTTTGCCCGTATCATATAGCGGATACGTAAAGTTATTTTTGTTGGTTACGACATACAAGGCGCTGCCGATTTTGCGTGAGGAGCTGTAGCTGCCCTCCTGCTCGGTCTCGCGCCCAAGCTTAGGCTGCCCCGCTTCATTCAGCTCGTAAATAAACGTTTTCACAGTCGAGAGCATCGGTATGGGCATCCATATTCCTCGCTTTGCATCGGAAGGGGCTTCAACTGCAAGTCCGCTCTCTCTGCTGGCGGCACCGCCGGGTACAGGTTGGTCACCTTCAGTTACAGTATTATAAGGCAGTCTGACTTGACGCTGTCCAATGACGACTAATCGCTTGTCATCAACATATAGTTCCTGCGGGGTAAAGCCGTCCTTTGCCGGATAGTCGAGCGTTGCGGCAAGCTTCGGCTTCGCGGAATCTGCAATGTCTGAAATGAGGACGCGCGAGCCGCTAAGCTGGTAGATGAAACGGCCATCGGTTTTGGCCCAGTCTGCCTCATCTACTCCACCAACCTGTACATTCGTTTGCGAATAGTCGCTGCTGCTTTTTGATTCATCAGAGGCGGGAGCGGAGGCTTCAGCGCTTTCTTCCCTGCTGATTCCATATACCACAACTCCTGATCTGTTTAACAGCTGATTATGAGCGCCCATCGTTTCCATGAGCTCGCGGAGCTTCTCTTCCGAGCCAACAGCCGGCAGCTCTATTGGATCGTCAATCGATATGATTCGCTTCGAAGCATCCCAAGCTACGACCGTGCCCAGCGACTCGGAAATCGCACGAAGCGGAACCATCGTTACGTCATGATGGAGCCGAGCGGGTGCATCTAATCGAATGCTCTTGCCGTTAGCGGTCATGACGGCGGAGCCGATCGTAAGCGAAGCGGTGCGGTCATTACGCTTCAACGTTATGATTTGCTTGTCGTTTGTTCCGGTTTCATAGCTGACCTCCGCTCCCAGCGCTTCCGAAATTTCTCGCAAAGGAACGACGGTATTGCCATTCTCGATAAAAGCATCGGTAGATAAAGTCAGCTCCGTACCTCGCACGACAAGATGAATATCAGCTTCCGCGGAAACCAGCTTCTTGAACGGTCCCCCGGCGGCGGGAGCAAACAGCAGTAACACTGCCAACATCAACGCAGCAGCCCCTTTTCTTCGCATCCATAATCCTCCCCTTCAGTATCCTAATGTTGTTTTTTATGCATGGTCTAATTATCCTCATAAACGCAAGGTTTGCTTTAATAGTTGCGTGAATTGAAGGGCTTTAACAAAAAATTAATACTCGTCCAGAAGCGGAAGCTTCTGTACCGCTAATAGTGCTTACAAGATTTGTTCGCAAATAGCTGCTCTCCATGATCGTCTCGCTCCACTAACCGACGTCTACGCTCGCTTGCTGGATCGCGCAGCTCCGTATGTTTAACAATCCACTCCCGATCTGCTCGCTCGGATTCGCCCCAGCCAGCAGCTCCATCCATGCCGCCAAACATTATTCGATTTTCCATCATTCTTATCCGCTCCAATCTCCTGAAAATAAAAAAACACCGCCCGTTCTTCGGACGATAGTCCAGAGAACAAGCGGTGTGCTTCACCTAAAGTTATTGTAGCGGAGATGTAAGCAGATGTCATCAACATACATTTTTATTTTGCGATGGGTTAGTTGTCGGCACGCTCCAACGCTCGCACCGCTTCCTCAAGCGTGCGAACGGGGATAATCGTAATCTTATAGCCTCTCTCGCGAGCTTCATCCAATATATCCTTCTCATTGGTGTCGCTAGCCAGCACATCGGCAGGACAAAAGAATATATCTACGCCAGCATGCGCGGCGGCAATGATCTTATCGCGGATACCGCCTATTTGTCCGATGCGACCGCTCGCATCAATTGTCCCTGTGCCTGCGATAAACTTGCCATTTGTCAGCTCCCCCTCGGTTAACTGATCGAGTATTTCCAGTGAAAACATAAGTCCTGCAGACGGGCCGCCAATTTCCGATTCGGTATAGGAGACTTTCACAGGCGACTCAAACGTATAAATGTCGTCTGTAACAATTCCAATTCGCAGGACATTCTCAGCTGTACCTGGTGAAGATTCATAGAGTTGAATCTTGAGATTGATCCGCTCTCCGCTCCGTTGCACAACTAATTCAAGCGTTTCGTCTGCTTGCTTTCTAGCTGTCAAAATCGCAGCAATGTCGCTCAGTCGCTTCACCGCTTTGCCCTCTGCCTCGACGATCACGTCGCCCGGAAAAAGCACGCCCGCTGCCTTGGAGCCGGGAAGCAGCGCCTGCACAAAGACGCCGTTATACGTTAAGGAAACGGGTTTTCCAGCCTTGCTGAGCGCAGCAACAACCGCGTTGCTTTGCGAGCTTTTCATCATATGGTTCATCAGTGCGCCGTACTGGGCATCCGTGAGCGTTCCGCGCACATGATCCGACTTTCTAATCTCAGAATCCTTCGTAATCAAGCCGTAGATCATCGTCATCGCATTATTTACTTTTAAGGAATAGACGGTCGTTAGGTTGAAGCTGCCATTGCTCGAGGCGTTGCCGCTCTGAACAGCGACATAGTCCGAAAGCTTCTCGACCGTACCGGGCTGATAGATATAGTAGGGCAAAGGAATTAAAGTCATGGCAGCCAAAAAAATAATCAAAACAAGTAGCGTAAGCAGTCTTTTTCTGTAACTAGGGTTCGTCCTTTTTGTCATCAAACAAGTCCTCTTTCTGATCGTTTCAATAGCCTAAGCATATATTTTACCAGAAAAAGGAGAGCTGTGAGCATAGGAGTCGTTTTAATCTTGCTTGCAAAATTCATTCATGAACACCAAAATGGACACATAAGGAGTTTGCAGATGGAGGATGTGTGTCTGATTGATTCGGGTAGCAGCAGCTATAATCGAGAACGAGCAACGATTGTTGCTAATTGCTAGGCGTAGAATAGAGAAATCGCAGGGCGGTCTTTGGGAGTTTCCCGGCGGGAAGCTGGAGGAGAAGGAGTCGCCTGAGGCATGTCTGCGCAGAGAGCTGATGGAGGAAATGAGCATCGAGATCGACGTGTTAGCGTATTTTGGCATGAATGAGCATTGGTACGGTAATACCCTTATCCAATTGATTGCTTATCGTGCAAAGTTTATTGCTGGCGTAATTTCGCTAATTGATCATGATGAGTATCGCTGGGTTCGTCCGGAACAGTTGGCCGATTATTCATTCGCTCCCGCGGATATAAAGTTTGTTAATATGCTTTTGCAAGGCTAAAAAAATGAAAAGGTGGCAGTGTGATGAATAAGCTTCGTATAGGAATGGTTGGACTTGGTGGTATCGCTCAAAAGGTGTATTTGCCCCTATTATCGCGAGCCACGGATTGGACGTTTGTGGGCGCTTACTCTCCGAGCGCGGAGAAGCGAGTGGCCATTTGCGGCGAGTATCGAATCGGATCGTTCGATAGCTTGACTGAGCTGGCTCGAAGCTGTGATGCGGTATTTGTACATAGCTCGACAGATTCACATTTTGAAGTCGTATCTACGCTCCTTGATTTGGGCAAGGATGTATATGTAGATAAGCCGCTTACCGCCACTCTAAATGAGGCAGAGCAGCTTGCGGAGCTGAGCGCGAGACTTGGCCGAAAGCTGATGGTTGGCTTCAACCGCCGATTCGCGCCGCTATACGTGCAGGCGAAGCAGCGCATGTCGCAGGCAGCATGGATTCGTATGGAGAAGCACCGTACGAATTCGATTGGTCCGCATACGGTAGATTTTACGATGCTGGATGATTATTTGCATCTGGTAGATACGGCAAGGTGGCTGGCTGATGGCGGAGCGTCTTTGCAGAACGGGATCGTTCGGATCAACGAGGAGAATCAACTGCTGCATGCCCAGCATCATTACAGCACACCAGACGGTTATGCCGTAACGACTGCCATGCACCGCAATGCCGGAACGAGCTTAGAGCAGCTTGAGATCATCGCAGCAGGCGAGATTATTCGCGTGAAAAACATGAGTTTGCTAGAGGTGGAGCGGGATGATAAGCTGACAACAACCTTTCCGCCGTCTTGGCAGACGATATTGAAGCAGCGCGGCTTCGAGGATGCCGTACATCATTTTGTGGATTGCATCCTTCAGGATAAGAAAGTCGCCGTAGATGGCGAGGAGGCTTTGAAATCACAGCAACTGTTGATGAGTATGCTGAATTAAAGGAAGTGTGTATGAAATGAGTCAAGATTCAGCAGCATTGCCAAAACCAAAACAGAGCCGGGGCAGAAAGGTGCTGATTTGGACGGCAGGCATTGTATTGGCATTATTATTAACGGTCGTTATCGTGTATCAAATCATGGTTTATTCGCCGTCGCCAGAAGCTAAAGCAGCGATGAAAAGCGACGAGCAGGTAACGGTCAGCATTGGACAAGCCGGCTATCGTTTTGAACCTTCTGCGGGTGAGGCAGCAGTTATACAGCCTAATGTTGTATTTTATCCTGGAGGGTTGGTTGACCCGAAGAGCTATGCACCGCTTGCGCGTGAACTGGCAGAGGCAGGTCACCGCGTTTATATCGCAAGCATGCCGATCAATCTTGCTTTTATGGGACCAAACAAAGCGGATGCCTTCATTGCTGAGCACCCTGACGAGAGTTACGTCATAGGCGGGCACTCGCTTGGCGGTGTTTTTGCTTCAAGGTATGCTGCGGAGCATCTGGATCAAATCAACGGTATTTTCTTCTTGGCGGCTTATGCCGAAAAGGCAGGAAGCCTCGCCGATGCCAAGCTTTCGGTATTGCAAATTACGGCGTCTAACGACGGTGTGCTGAACCGGGAGGAGTGGGGCAAGGGAAAGGCGTTCATGCCTAGCGATACCCAATATGTCACGATCGAAGGCGGCAACCATGGTCAATTCGGCTCCTACGGCGCTCAAAAGGGTGATAAACAAGCCGCTATTACTGCACAGGAACAATTGGATCAGGTTAGCCGCGAGCTGCTCGGCTGGATGAAGGGCATTCAAGCAAGCGAATAATGCGCAATGCAGTTTGGCATGCTCTTGCTTTGCTTCGCATAAAGTAAGGACAAGAAGCTGTCTCATGGGGTCAATGACCGAATGAGGCGGCTTTTTTATTTTGATCAAACGGTTTGCTGGAATGACAGTCCTTTTTAGAAAATAGTGGAATGTTTGAAGGAGGCTTATCAAAGGCTGTCGAATCATAGTAGAAAAGAAAGAAATTTATTTTTTACATTCTGAGGTGTTCAATGAAAGCTATGCATAAATTTGTATGGGTTCTCGTCATAATTATATTAATAGCCATTCCGCTTCTTCCCTCTACTTCCTATGCGTTATCGACTTCTACGAGTGACGTTATAACAGAGTGGGAAATGATGTGGGAGGACAATTCACAACCTACCGTTCAGAACGCTGCTTCAAATAGGCTGTCGAGCAAATGGCAAACCTTCACTTATGAGGACGGTTTGCCTGAGAAGCCAGCTAATATTCAAGCTGCTTGGCTAAGGTTTAAGCTGCCGGAATATGATTTCGCACGGCCTGTCTTATTAATAAGCAAGTTGATTGCCAAAGATGTCTCGATATTTATCAATAATAAGCTCGTTTATGAGTCGCATCGGAATTATGCTTATAATAAAAACGAAATTCTTTTGTCTATTTCAGAAAACGAAGCTAATCATATGGTATATATTCTTTTGCATACTGATTCAGACTGGTTGGGTCTAAAAAAACCGATCATTATTGGCGAAGGACAGATTCTTAGTAAAGCTTTTATGAAGCAGGAAATGTTCGATGTAGCAATTGGAGCAACGCTTTTATTTGTATCGCTGGGCATGTTGCTATGCTTTTTGTTTTTGAATAAATCTTATTTGTCCGGTTTGAGCTCCCTTTCTGTCTTTATTTTTTCAATCGGAGTCATGCTTCTCTCTCTTTCTCCATATGTGCATACGGTATATAAGGAATACGGATTTTTCATTTATTATATGTTCGATATTAGCTCTAATCTAGTGATGCCTTCTATTTTTATCTTTTTTGAGAAAATATTTGGAAGAGGTCCCTACGGATTAATAACTCGCTTTAGAAAGGTGCAGGTCGTTGTTTCAACGATTTCATTCATATGGCTGCTTGCTTCATTTATATCGGATGAAATTGAAAAATATTATGCCGTTGTCATGTTGGCTGCTTTTGCCGGAACGGTCATTATTGGCAATATGGTGCTGATTGGCTGTTTTATCAAGTATTGTCTGCAAAAGAATAGAGAAGCCATTATTATCACAATAGGATTCGGCATATTTGCAATGATAGCAGTCATAGAAATCAGCTTGTATTTTATTCAAAATGCGAATTATGATTTGATATACTGGAAGTGGGGCATTTTTAGTTTTATTTCATCCTTAATTCTTATACTGGCAAGAAGAGTTTTGTTGAATTATGAACAGGTTGTAAGCTACTCCAAACAGCTAGATGTATTTAATAATGAGCTTCAACGTTCTGAAAAAATGGATATTATCAGCCAGTTGGCTGCCTCGGTTGCGCATGAGGTTCGAAATCCGCTGCAAGTGACAAGAGGCTTCCTTCAACTGCTCAGCGAGAAATCAACGAATGATAAAGAGAAAGGATTTATGGGGATGGCTATAGATGAACTGGATCGAGCCTCTGATATTATTACCGACTTTTTAACGTTCGCTAAACCCCAGCTTGAAGAGATGTCGCTGTTGAATGTTGCTGAGGAGCTCAAAAAAATTGAGGGGATACTGGTGCCTTTAGCGAATATGCAAGGTGGTGTCATCAAGACGGATTTATCACCTTATTTATACGTTCGCGGCGATTCATCGAAGCTAAAGCAGGCAATTATCAATATTATCAAAAACAGCATTGAAGCATTAAACAAAGATGGGACAATATTAATCCGAGCCTATCAGGATGATTCCAACAATGTGGTTATTGCGATCAAAGACAATGGGGAAGGAATGAATGAGGCAGACCTGAAGAGACTAGGCGAGCCTTATTACTCCAAGAAATCGAAAGGAACCGGATTAGGATTGATGGTAACTTTTCGAATTATTGAGGTGATGGATGGAAAAATTGAGTTTAGCAGTAAAAAAGGTGTGGGCACAGAAGCCATCATTCACATTCCTTCAGCAAAAAACTAGTGCTTGCTGCTCCTTAAGGAGTGGATAAGCACTTTTTTTGTCATTTTTTTGCTTCATGCGATGCCCGTTTAATTTCTAATATTCGACATAGTATATGCTATTGTGCCTTTTCGCTAAAGGGAATAAACTGGAATTAGATTAATTATCCATTATATTGCTTCTGATGCGTTGTTTATTTTGAAAAAATGGAAATGCTAGAAGGTTCCAAATCGAAGATTGTCGAAATATAGAACTATATATGGTGGAATTGTAATTCTTACAATATGGGGTGTCCAATGAAGAAATTACATAAATATATAATTGTCTTCGTCCTATCGCTAGCTATTATTAGCTCTTTTCTGGCTATTCCATCCTATGCACAGCCGTCTTCAACAACAACCACTATTACGGAATGGGAAATGATGTGGGAGGAAGATCCTGATAGTACGGTTCAGGAAGCTTCTTCTAAGGAAAGGGCAGAGGATTGGATTTCCAACTCTGAGAACGACGATTTATCTAATAAGTCTGCTGACATGCAAGTCGCCTGGATAAGAATAAAATTGCCTAAATTCGATTTGGCTAGGCCAGCATTATCCATAAACAACTTATCTGCCAAAGATGTAACGATTTATATTAATGAAAATATCGTTTATGAATCCTATCGGAATTACTCGTTTAATAAAAATGAAATCATATTGCCGCTTTTACCTCAAGAAGCTAATCAATCGATATATCTGAAGCTGACAACTAGTACAGGCCCAATCGGAATAAAAGGAAAACTAATGCTTGGTGATTATCAAATTCTAGATAAAAGCTATATGAAGTATGAATTTCTAGATATTATTTTGGGTGCTGCCCTTGTTTTTATTGCAGTAGGGTTGCTTCTTTGTTTCTTATTTATAAAAAAAATATATTTAGCAGCGGCTAACTCATTAATGATAATTATCCTTTCGGTTGGATTAATGATAATTTCTCATTCCTCCTTTTTACATAGGTTTTATCCTCAATTAGGTACTACAGCTTATTATTCATTTGACCTTGCAACAACATTACTTATGCCTGCCTTATTTCTCTTTTTTGAGAAGGTTTTCGGTAAAGGGCCTTATCAATTAATTACTCGATTTAGAAAACTTCATATTTGGTATGCTTTTATAAATATTGGGTTCTTTGCTGCTGGATTTTTATTAGATGGGGTAAGAGAGTGGTATTCTATTTATGGTTCAGCCGTTTTTGCTGTCTTTATACTCATAAGCAACCTACTTCTAATTGTTCTGCTTATTAATTTTTGTAGACAAAAAAATACAGAAGCCATAATATTGGCTACTGGCTTTAGTATGTTCGCTGCAATAGGGGGAGGGGAGCTGGTCTGGTATTACATAAATAATATGAATTACTTTATGTTTGTGTGGAAATGGGGTATTCTCTGTTTTCTAAGTTCATTAGTCATTATTCTTGCTCTTCGAAGCATTCAAAATTATGAACAGTTATTGAAGTATTCGAAGCAAATGGAAATATTCAATCTTGAGCTTCAACGCTCTGAGAAGATGGATATCATTAGCCAGCTTGCTGCCTCAGTTGCGCATGAGGTGCGAAACCCACTGCAAGTAACGCGAGGGTTTTTACAAATAATCGGGGAAAAAGCGAGTAATGACAAAGATAAAACCTTTATGCTGCTTGCCATTGAAGAGCTGGATCGCGCAGCAGAAATTATTACCGATTTTCTGACCTTCGCCAAGCCTCAGATGGAGCAATCAACTATACTTAACATTGGAGAAGAGCTGCAGCAAATAGAAGGTATTCTCATTCCCTTAACGACCATGCAAGGCGGAGTAATTACGGTGGATTTGGAATCAGAGCTATATGTTCGGGGAAATTCGTCGAAATTTAAGCAAGCGCTTATTAATATCATAAAAAATAGCATTGAGGCTTTAGGGCAAGATGGAGCTATTCATATTCGAGCATATGAACATGAGAGTACTAAAAATGTAATGATTCAAATTAAAGATAACGGTGAAGGAATGAATGAGGCTGATTTGAAGAGGCTAGGCGAACCGTATTATTCGAATAAAACGAAGGGCACAGGGCTTGGGCTTATGGTTACCTTCCGGATCATTGAGGTCATGAATGGTACGCTGCATTTTTCTAGTAAAAAGGGGTTCGGTACTGAAGCATTAATCGAATTCCCGCAAGAGAAGAAATAAAGCCCCTTACCATATGGTAAAGGGCTTATTTTTTTATTCAGTAGGCCACATCGGAATGCCAACTTGGACGTCATCGTTGTTCTCTGCAGGATTCACGGGAAGAACGAAATAAAATTTATTCGCCGACTCCTCTACTACCTCTACTTCGATTGTATCCGGTACATCAACGCCAAAAGCGTCTTTAACGGCAGCTTTCGGATTGGCTAGAAGCTGTTTTTTGAATTCGGCATCTTCCCATGCCTTTTGAATAATTTGTTCTTGCAATGATTGCTTTGAGGACACAATGATCACCCTTCCGAATATGTATAAGTTTACCATACTTAGTTTAACATGACCTTTCGACAAATTCCAAATATAAATTCAAATATTCGACAAATAATAGAATCTTTTGGACCTATCAAGTCGTTTGAGTAACCAAAAAATGGTTAAAACCACCCTTGAATAAGAGACACTTGTTTAATTCTATCGCCTCATGAATCTGGTTCAAACGATTCACTATAAAAGCATGAAACTCTACCAGCTCTACCGCTCCCGCTTCCATAGCCACTATCAACGCATGATTATCTTCGACGAGCTGCACATACGGCTTTAGGCACCCACGTATATAGATGGCATTTTCTGCGTCCTTTTCAGTTAAGGGGCTGTCTGAGGCACGATCAGCAGCAATCATCGCCAGCAGGCCGTTATAGCTGCCATCCGCCAAATCTTCCTTCCAGTCCGCGTAGTCGTCTGCCATCTGAAGCGTCATTAATACGATGTCGATTGTACGCTCCAGCTTTGCTATTAACTCCGTACGTCCCGACAAAAGCAATGCACCCGTACTTGCGATTTTGACTGGCCCGGCTTTGCCAGCCGTGCGGATTGGCTCATTAATGAAGTAATCCTGGCGATCCTCATTCACGACACTGTCCGCCCATGTTGTCACATAACGATGATAATAGTTCCAAAACACGGAATCAGAAGGGAATAGCTCGCGAAAGAGGCTGAACATTTCAAGCTGCAGCAAATTGCCGAGCGCAAGCTTCTCCTTCCAACGAGAAGAGGGCTTGCTATCCATCACATCATCCTGGATAAAAAAATAGAGCATTCCATATACATTAGCTAATCCGAGTTTCTCACACTGGGCGTTGCTAATACCGCTCGGCTCCTTGACCCAGAAGGGGAGCAGGCTGCATATGTAATCCTTGCCGCTATCCTGCTTCACAGGGTTGAACTTTTCAGAGTAAGTATGACCAATAGCGTTTAGCGGCTCTGGAAAAGCAGCGATACGGCGCTCAGCTTCCATATAAACCTGCTCCAGCTGATTTTTGTAACGGGTATACCATTCCATTGCGAAGTCCTCCGTGACCATCCATATGATTTGAAAAGACTATACTAAATTGTAATTTTGCAGCATATATATAGTAAATGAACGATGTCATTATTTTCCTACTATATCATCTTTCAAATAAGCAAATGTTAACATTTTTTTAAGCAAGAGGGAAAAAAGGCGAACAACCTTATTGAGTATAAGGAGAAAATCCAGTAAAATAAAGAAAAGCTATGTAAAGATGAATGATTGGTAGAAGACCCTCTGTCACAAAATGTTTACAAAACTGGACTAAGGTCGAGGACATTCCTATTACCTGAGCAGGTTTAGAATTTTGTTCTCCTGCATTAAAGTTAATACGAAGATGAGAGTTCTTTAATGTGGAGGTAGTACGGCATGAATAGAGATGTTGAAATTTATGTGCTCTTGACGAATACGGGTACATTATTCTCAAAGACTATTAGATGGTATACGAAAAATATGTTAAACCATGCATCAATAGCATTTGACAGCGATTTGAATGAAGTGTACAGCTTTGGGAGAAAGAATCCGAACAACCCATTTTTTGCGGGATTTGTGAAAGAGGATGTACGCGGCGAGTTTTTCGAGCATTCAACCTGCGCTTTATACCGATGCACGATCAGTCATAGCTCTTATATTAATATCAGAAATCAGATCCATTATATGGAGAAAAACCGGGATCAATACAAATACAATCTGCTTGGCATGTTTGGCATTATGCTTAATATTGAGATGAAACGAGAATACGCTTACTTCTGCTCGCAGTTTGTCGCTTCGGTGTTCGAGGAGAGCGGAGTGAATTTGGTCAATAAGCCATCATTATTCGTAACGCCTGCTGATCTGGAGAATACGGCATTGCTGGAATTAGTATACCACGGCAAGCTGCATGCCTATACGGGCTGCAAAGAGGAAATTAAAGCGACGGGCACTTTCCGAACAGCTTAAAGAAGATCTCACACGCGGAGATCTTTTTCTTTTTAAATAAAAGCAGGGAACAAACCATTGATTGGGGAGGCTGGTTTTAAAATGTCCACTATCAGTTTTGGCATTGTCGGCGGAGGTTGGCGCGCAGAATTTTACATAAGGATTGCGAAAGCGCTGCCTGAGCGATTTCACATTCATACCATACTTGTACGAGACGAGGAGAAGGGGAGGGCGCTCGAAGCAAAATGGGGCATTCGAACCGTTCGCAATGTTGAGCAGTTTGTGGAAGAAGCAGCGAATATTAGTTTTGCTGTTGTGTCTGTGCCTCGAACGGCAGCTCCTGATCTAATCCGCCAATTAACCGAACATCGAATTCCGGTACTGGCAGAGACGCCGCCGGCGGCTGATTTGGCTGGGCTTACTGATTTATATGACTCTTTGCCAAAGGATGCGTTGGTACAGGTTGCGGAGCAGTATTTGTTTCAGCCGATGCATGCTGCCCGTATTCAGCTCGCCCGCTCCGGCAAGCTTGGCGAGGTGAAGCATGCACAGGTTTCGGCTGCCCATGATTATCATGGCATCAGCCTTATTAGACAGCTGCTTGGCGTCGGCTTCGAGCATGCCGCTATTTGCGGCCAGCAATTTGAATCGACGATTATGCAAGGGCCTAGCAGGCAAGGCGATCCCCTCGAAGAGCGTATCGTACAATCCGTGCAGCGGATCGCGACGTTTCGCTTTGGCGACAAGCTGGCTGTGTATGATTTTACGGGCGATCAATATTTCTCTTGGATACGGCGCAGCAGAGTGCTTGTAAGAGGCAGCAAAGGCGAGCTTGTGGACATGGAAGTCAGCTACTTAAAGGATTATGCTACTCCCATTCATACAGAGCTTCGCAGGGTGGATACCGGTCATCACGGCAATTTGGAGGGCTATTACCATCGTGGTGTCACCGCTGACGGAGACTTTGTGTATCAAAATCCGGTCGCTCCCGCAAGGTTAAGCGATGACGAAATTGCGATAGCTACGTGCTTGCTGCGTATGGGAGATTACGCGTCAGGGAAGGGAACATCTTTCTATAGCATCGCTGAAGCGGCACATGACCATTATTTGGCGCTGTTGATGGGACAAGCGATAGAATCAGGACTGACTATCCATACTGAAAAGCAAGTTTGGATGAATAAATAAGACATTTAGTATACAAAATTGGTGCTATTTACATACAGGAGTTATTCATGCCCTATGATAAAATATGCTTAAACTGCAACGACTCTAATTCACATTTAATGTGATTGAGTCGTTTTTTGTTTTCTGGAGTCGAATTGTACGGAAATTGTAAAGAGAAGTGGGATATACATGCGTAAAAGAATTGCTTTTATCGGCTAAAATCAGGAATGCGATCAATACCTCCTTTGACGGGGCGATCGACACCTTTTAGGTTATTTATGAACAGCGTATAAGGAGGATTATGGATTGATTAGGAACCGGAAGATGTATCTAACGGTCAGTTTGCTTGTTTTGTTTATAGGCGCTGCTGTGGGCTACGACAAGCTGCCATCTCCTGAGAAAGAAAAGGGGCAGACTTCTGAGCTATCCGCTTGGCTGGCGGATTGGCAATGGCAAAACGGGCTTGAGAATGTGGAGATATTGAAGGAAGGCTTAACAAGCCAGCCGATGTTTGCTGCTTATTTCGATCAGTCGGACAGCCTCTATTTTACGGAAGATTATTATGAGGCAATGCTTGAAGTTCTAAAGCTCTATGAGCAGAGTGGGCTTGATCACTTCTATTTGACGGTTGTGAATGATCAAATCCTGCCGAGCGGTGAATCGCTTCAGAAGAACCCGGCTTTAATAAAGCGCCTGATGAGCTCGGAGGAGAGCCGCAGGAAGCATGCGGATGAATTGATAGCCGTTGCCGAGCAGTTCGGTTTCGGTGGCGTTGAACTAGACTATGAGAGAGTCGCGGATGAGGATTGGGATAAGTTTTTGCTGTTTATCTCCGACCTATATTCGCGTCTGCAGGATAAAGGGAAGTCGCTTCGCGTCGTGCTGGAGACTCGGGCCAAGATCGAGGAGCTTAAGCTGCCGGAGGGGCCTGACTATGTCATGATGAGTGGCGATACGGAGACTTGGCGAATTGCAAAGGTCTTCTCTCGATTTTTTGAAGCAGTATGCAGGGTGAAATAAGGGTAATAGGGACTTTCGCAAATGCGTCCAGCATCTGCGAAAGTCCCTTTCTTTTCCTCTAAAACATTCGAACAACAATTAAGGCAATTGCTTTTTTTGAATGGGAAAGGGTAGAGCCTGGCGCAGGGAAGATAGGCGAACCGATGAGGTTTGTGGTATTATTTTTGGAAAAGGGAGGGAACGGCATGAAGGGACAAGGTGTACTTATTTCCGCGTTAGTGTTCGCGCTTCTTATCGCGATATTTGCTGTAATCAATGTCGATTCCGTACAGGTCAACTTCTTTTTTGCGAAAACAACGCTTCCGCTTATTCTTGTGATACTGGTATCGACGCTTCTCGGAGGCGTAACGGTCGGGCTGCTCGGCATGATTCGCCAGATCCGCCTGCAGCGGACGATCAAATCTTTGGAGAAGCAGCTTGCTTCGCTGACGGCTGAAGCTGAGCGGCTTGGCATATCGCTGTCGCCACTAGGTTCTGAGCCAAAGCAAGCGGCTCCAGCAACTCCAGTCGAATAACTCAACTTAGATAGCGAGGCCAATGATGTTTATTTATACGTATGCATGTCACGAGGATGAGGCAAACTTATGCCAGCTTGAGCTGCAAACGCTGTTTGGGCACAAGGTTGATAGCGGAGGCGGGATGATCGACAGCTCGTATGAGCTGCCGGTAGATCGCAGTCCGTTCGTGAAACAG
Organism: Paenibacillus sp. Y660; assembly: GCF_057221575.1. Classification (NCBI taxonomy): domain Bacteria; kingdom Bacillati; phylum Bacillota; class Bacilli; order Caryophanales; family Paenibacillaceae; genus Paenibacillus; species Paenibacillus sp. Y660. Next base: position 40,063 of record NZ_JBXBBJ010000018.1, read on the forward strand.
CGAATATCCGTTATGCTTTCGGCAAACAGCTTTGAGGAGCTTGTCTTGCAGCTTCCAGCCATAGAGCTCGAAGGTAAAACGTTTAAAGTGCTGTTTAGTCAAGGCGACGAGACTTTTACTTACGAGGAGCGGCGCCAGCTGGAGCGGGCAGCCGGCGCAGTCATTCGCGGCAAGGCGGACATGCGGAGAGCGGAACGACTCTTTGGCTTGACGAAGCTGAACGGACGCTGGTATTTCGGGCCATGCGAGGAGAATAGTGCGCTCTGGCTAAAGCATCAGAGCAAGCCGCAAAATTATTCGACGGCGCTCCCGACAAGAGCGGCGCGTGCGATCGTTAATGTTGCGGCAGGGCCAGCGCCTATGCAGCTGCGGCTTATCGATCCGTGCTGCGGAATGGGCACGGTCCTTATTGAAGCAATGTCGATGGGCATCGACATTGAAGGGATGGATATCAATCCGCTTGCGGTGAGGGGCGCGCGCCTTAATCTGGTTCATTTTGGCTATCCAGGCGTTGTCAGGCTGGGTGATATGAGGCTTCTTGAAGGGCAATACGATGCGGCAATCGTGGATATGCCTTACAATTTATGCTCGGTGCTGACTCAGGAAGAGCAGCTTGATATGCTTCAATCCATAAGGAAATTTGCGAAGCGAGCGGTTATTGTAACGACTGCTCCGATCGATTTACAGCTGGCAAAGGCGTCTTGGAACATAACGAAAAGCGCAACCCTGAGCAAAGCCTCTTTTACCAGATATATAAGTGTAGTAGAATAAGAAGTATGTAGCGCATGAAACGAGGTGAACCTATGTCTACAATTGATCAAAACCAATCCGAAGAGCAGCCGAAGCAGCTGACTCAAGCGGAGAAAGCGAAGCAACTGCTCGCTCAGAAGAAGCAAGCGAAAGCAGGCGGAGGACCCGGCCAAACGCATCTATCCACAGGGACGCAGGCACTGAAGAGCCAAAACACGAAGAAGGTAAACAATCAACGTAAAAAAATGGGTGTATAGCTGCTGGAGTGTTATTTTTAGCCGCAGATATAGCAACGAAGATGAGCGCCGGCTGGCAACAGCTGAGCGCTCTTTCTTTTGTGCCAAGGCCGATTAGTGGATGGCAAGGACGGCACGAAGGTTACGATGGCACCAGTCAAGGTCTTGCAACGTAAAATATGGACGGGGACATAAACGAGAGATCAGCAGCATGTTTATCGCAATGTCCGAGCATTGCCGCTTAAGCAGACAACAGCAGGCATCGGAAACGAGGTAAATCTATACGGCAATTACATTTATATACAAGAATGAATCAAGCAGCAATCCCACATAATGAATATACGACAATGATTCACCCATACATGCAAAAACGCTTCACCTTTATTACGAAATAATTACGGAGGGATTCGTTATGACGGCAACAAAACCATCACGAATGAGCATTTATTTGCTTGCCGGTGTCGCAACATCCAACAGTATATTTACGGAATGCAAAATAAAACTCGAAAAAATGTTTCAATCTGACGGAATTGATCCGGTTATTCATGTCATCTTCCCTTATGGGGATGCCAGCAGAAGCGTGGTTAGGCAAGTGCTTGAGGTAAAGAGCGATTTGTCCAACCGTCTTACGGCTGGACGTATTGGCGGGCAGCTTGCGCTGAACAAAATCAAGGAAACATTAACGAGTGAACGCTTGCTGTTGATCGGACACAGCGGAGGCGGAGCGGCAGCCTACCAAGCGGCGAAGATGCTCTTTGAACAAGATAAAATCGAGGATTTTCGAATCGTGCAGGTCGGATCGCCTAGAACGCCGATTGAGCCGAAATTGCAGGAACGCGTTAGTTATTTTCATTCGATCGACCGCTTAGGCAAGCTTAATGATCCGATTAGCCGTATCGGCACATGGGGCGGTTGGAGCAGAAGTGGATTTACGATGCCAAAATGGAATCGCATGAAGTATGCGCCAGGCTATGTGGAAGGCATTCCAACAGTAGGGGGACATGCCGATTATTTTCGCCATACGGAGGACTATACCGACCAAGAGGCTGTATGCAATCTCGACAAAACGATCGATCGCATGCGCGGCTGGTTGAAAGGGTGGGTCTGATCCTTTACACTAGGGGGAGAGGAAGCAGCGCTTGAAAGTCATTCGAGCGATTGCTTGCGACTTAGGAGGTGAGTGGCCTATGGCAAATACCCATACGTACTCCAAGAAGGAAGAATTAGCGAATGCGATCACGCATGGCATCGGGGCAGGGCTAAGCGTTGCAGCATTAGTTGTGCTTATCGTATTCGCTGCAACGAAGGGAACGCCTTTTCATGTCGTAAGCTTCACTATATATGGAACAGCGATGCTGCTGCTTTATGCGGCCTCTACGCTCGTACATAGTTTTCCAGAGGGGAAAGCGAAGCGAGTATTTGAATCATTGGATCATTCCTTTATTTATGTATTTATTGCCGGGACATATACGCCGATCCTATTCCATATTGTGCAAGGGAAGCTTGGCTGGGTGCTGTTTGGCATCGTTTGGGGAGCTGCCGTTGTCGGAGTGGCGTTCAAAGCATTCTTCGCCTCGCGCTTTCTGTTTACGTCAACCCTTGTTTATATCGCGATGGGCTGGATTATCGTTTTTGCTTGGAAGCCGTTGACTGCGCATCTCGCACCTGGCGGCGTACAATTGCTCGTAACAGGCGGATTGCTGTATACGTTTGGCACCGTGTTTTATATGTGGCGCAGCTTCCCTTATCATCATGCGGTATGGCATTTGTTCGTGCTCGGCGGATCGATTGTTCATTTTTTCGCGATACTGCTATATGTGCTGCCGGCGTAAAGAAGCTGTATAAGAAATCATTCAAAAATAGTGAAGGTAACCTTACTCGCCATGAAGCTGGCTTCTTGGTAAATAGGATTGCCTTCACTATTATTTTGTTTGGGGAAGACATAGGCTAAAGCTCAATCGCCGGGCACCAGCCAGGGGGTTCAGAGCAAACGGACAGCGCAAAGTCGGGTTCCTCATTAACAAGATCAGCAAAATAGCTGGATAAGATGTGGTTGCCGGAAACCGAGCCCAGCCGGAAGGAGCGCTTAACCTCGCCCTTTACGTGCATATAGTAATAGGTCTGTTTCGTATTTGGCGATTGATAGACGAGTGTAGGCAGATGGGGGACAATATCGAATTCATTTTGAAAACGCCAATGTGTCGCTACGGTTGAATTGTAGCTGTTCACAAACTTCGGATCACCGACTCTCGGAGCGCCGAAAGTGTATACAATTGGAGCAGTAAATGCGGAGTTGTTGGCCAGATCGATGGATGCGAGCGTAGCAAGCGCCCCGCCAAGGCTGTGTCCGGTTATGAATAATGGCCTATCCGGCGGAAGCTGCTTTATAATTTCAAGTATTTGAGAGCGGGCGGACATGTAAATGTCAGTAAAGCCCTTATGGGTGAGACCCGTATTTTTGACCGGTCGGTAAGTTGTCTGCTGAGCGATGAAATCCGATACCCAATCGACAGCCGAGCCGCTTCCGCGAAAAGCAAGCACAGACGCACGCTCCGAGGTCAGCACAAAGCCAAATCTCTCATCGCTGTTGTCATAGGCTCTTGCTGTAAACTCGCTTACTAAGCTGTATGTTCTGGGTACAAGAAACAGTCCGTCCTTGTTATTGTATTGCAGATACGTTTGTCCGCAAACCGCAGCCAAAAACAAGGCAGTTCGAAGATCGAGTTCTTGCGATGCAACCGTGCTTCTCGTTTTTGTTCTCATATCATCCCTCCGCTCATACCTCTCCGGCCATACTGATGTTGTATTGTATGACGGTATGGGCGGATGGGTACCTGCGTATAAAATGGACTTTACGCTGTTGCTCCAAGTATAATCTTGGGTAAACCCATTATGAAAGGGGATTCATACATGACTCTTCAAATAGGAATTGTTGGAACAGGCTGGTTTGGCATGATGCACGCGGAGAAGCTTGCTAAGCTGGCTGGCGTTAAGGTAGCGGCTTTCGTTGCGACGAGTCAGCAAAAAGCGGATTTGGCAGCACAGCGCTTCGACGGAGCAAGCGGTTACGAATCTATACATCATATGCTGGATGATCGGAAGCTCGATGCGGTGTACATATGCGTCCCGCCGTTCGCGCATGGAGAAATCGAGCGTGCGCTCATTGAACGCGGCATTCCTTTCTTGGTGGAGAAGCCGATTGGCGTAGACGAGGAGCTGCCTACAAAGATTTTGCAGGGCATTGAAGGGAAGAAACTGATCACATCAGTTGGCTATCATTTCCGCTATATGGACGGCACAGACCGCGCAAGAGAGTTGCTTCGTGATCGAACGGCACTCATGGCGCTTGGCTACTGGATGGGATCGATGCCTGGCGTTAGCTGGTGGCGTAAAATGGAAGGCTCAGGCGGACAATTTGTTGAGCAAACGACTCATATCGTCGACTTGCTAAGATATACGTTAGGTGAAGTGAGTGAGGTTTATGCCGCCTATGGCGACCGTTACATGAGCAGCGTGAAGGAGGGAGTTTCCGTTCCCGATGTTGGAACCGTCACATTAAAGCTAGCGGGTGGCGCTGTGGCGACGATCAGCAACACATGCGCCATTCCTGCTGGTGAACGTGCTGGACTGCATATATACACGAATAAAGGCGTGCTTGAGCTGGCGCATGGCGGGCTAATCGATACGGAAGCGGGACGCAGGACGGAATATGCCAATGAAACTGATCCTTACGAGCGTGAGAACGAAGCTTTCCTTCATGCGGTTAAGACGGGTGATTCCTCGCGAATTCGCTCAACCTATGCGGATGCGGTGCTTACCCATCAAGTGACGATTGCTGCGAATGAATCAGCTCGCACGGGGTTGCCGGTGAAGCTGTAAGCAGCTGCAATAACGCAGAAGGGGCTGTCCCAAAAATAGATGCTCGCTGGGAAGATAGCTCGCTTTGAATGGATTGTTGGAAGACATGAAAAAATAGCGGTACAGGGGGGCTATTCCTGTACCGCTATTTTTCTATTCAGGTCTATGGTTGCTTGGCTTTATGAGTTTGTGGGAAAGGAAAGAGAAAGTCTCTCCGCCTCCAGGCTTAACTATGCCAAGCCACGAAGCAGGATTCGGCGGAATCCCCGGTTCTGTAGTCTCGGATTCAATCATTCAAGGGGCTGAGCCCTCTTGAGTCAGTAAACGGGAAAAACTCCCGTTATTTCAAGTGTTTTTTTTGCAAAAATCAGGTTTAGATGGATTTTCTCCTGTTCATTCCACAAAACTGAAATGATTTGAGATAGTATTTTATTTCAAACTTAACGAGCTGAATTGGGATGTTCCCATTCCGTGCGAGCACTTTTGGTACAGCCCCTTTTTTTCTATATTATTCCTGCACGTCTTATCTTCGTCTTCTTGGAGGGTGCGTTTGCTCGTCTGCAGCAGCCGATGCTGCTTGCTCCGAACGGCTGGCCTTTTTGCGCTGAGATCTTTTTAATAGGGAGACGGAATCGTCCGCGACAATTTCTTTCGGATTGCGTCCATTGAGCAAGTCGCCGGTCCAGCCCTTCTTCCAGAGCCAAAAGTACATAAAAACCGTAATGATAGCTATTAAGGATATCATCGCGGTAAAGCTCCATTTGTTTTCTTTAAAGGGAATCTCGAAGTTTACTCCCAATATGCCGCCAATGATTGTAGCAGGAAGGAAGAGCACCGTAAATATCGTCAGCGTCTTCATAATATCATTGCCGCGGAAGTTTGAGATCGCGTCATCCATCGAAATGAGTGTATCGATCTCCAAGGCATAATGCTTCAGCAGCGCCTCGATTCTCTCGAGCTTATGCGTAATCCGCTTGAAGGTGTCCGTCTCGGTAAGCTCTTCCATGAAAGCTTCCTTAGCGGCACTGTGCACCTCTCGCACCGGGATAAACAAATGGCTCCAATGGAGCAAATCATAGCGTCTCTCAAAAATAGTATCGATAAGACCGGTCCGGTTCTCATTGCGCATCGTTGTTTCGAGCTCGCCGAGCCTGGTCTCGAAGCCGTCGAGTCCAGTGTGGAATGTCTTTAAAATGATGCTGAGCATAATAAATAGAGATTCTGGCGCACTCTTACAGCCCTCAAGCTTAGGAACATGCTCAATCGATTGAAGCCGCAAGGGCAAGCGCATATCTTCATGCATCGTAATCATACGGTTCTTGGTCAGCCAAAAATGAAAGGGCTGAACATCCGTTTGATCCTCTGATACTTGAAACATGAGCGTACCGTATAACAGCTTCTCGCCGTTCGATAAATCGCCAACCGATATATTATTTGTCCGTCTCCCAGCGCATTCATCGATCCAGGAAGCGCACTCTGGATAAAGCTGCTTCAACTCATCCGTTTGATGCTCTATGCTATCCTGCTCTATTTTTGAAATGGCCTTGACGGCTCTTTGTTCTTCGCGTGAAGACGTGGTCTGTCTTTGTGTGTTTTTTCTGCTTGGCAAGGGTTCTTTCCTAACAACTTGCCCCCTCGCTTGCTGAAGCACATGCCATTCCCATCCTGCGGGATAGCGAAGCATCCGATGGATCATCGCTTTGCCTCCTGCTTGTCCGATTTTCCAATATCTATTTCTCCATCATACCGCGAACAGAAGGGTTGCACAACCTGCTCAGCGGAATAGACAAATCCTTTACACGTTAATGTCCTAAACGAACAAAATACGACTTATTCAATCAAAAACAGGGCATACCAAGATTAGCATGTCTCTTAAGACAGCTTACGCCTGCCAAGCGGCCGCATGCAAATTCGCTTTTGCATTCGCAAAGGCTCTCAGGAGGGAACATTCATGGCAAGAAAAATAGCAATATTCGATACAGAACGGCAAGCAATAACGGCAATTGAGCAGCTGGAGCAGGCCGGATTCGTCAAAGGCGAGCTAAAGGTGCTGGCGAAGGATTCCTATCATTCCCGTCGCATAGAAGCAGAGAGCGACGTCCATGTCGACGAGATCGGCGAGCTTGAGGATATGCCGGATCGTCAAGGGCTTGGAGTCCTAGGCATGGCTGCAGCATCCGGATTTGGCGGAGCTGGCGTTAATGCTGTTTATGGAGCAGCAGGCTATGGATCAGCACCCTATGTTGCAGGGGGTTATCCATTTGCAGCAGCTATGCTGCTTGGTGAGGACGAGCATAGCGATACGCTGCAGGCGCTGGGTCTTGACGACAATGAAGCAAAGGTATGCAGTCAGGCGCTGCAAAGCGGATCATTAATCGTAATCGTAGAAACCGATGAAAGCAAATCGTTGCTCGATAAGGACGGCGGACCCGATTTATCGAGACTGGGCGCGGCAGAGGCCGTCTTTCGCACATGCAACGCTTCTTCCATAGCTGACGGAGCCTAGAGTCCCGCATTCCGCACACGCGCACACATAATAGGAAGAAGCCTCATTTTTCGCGCAGTGAATTCCGTGCGACTGGATGGAGGCTTCTTATTTTATACACTAGTGAGCGAGCGAACCGCGATCCAGCTTAACGACATCCGTTAAAGAATGGGTATTTCCGCGAATAAGGTCACGGAGCAGTTGGGCTGCGATCATGCCATACACAGAACCGTTTCCCCCATATCCTAAGCTGTAATAGACGTTCTTCCATGCCGGGTCGACGCCTATAAAAGGCAAATTGTCTCGCGACTCCCCAAAGGTGGCGCTCCATTCGAATGCAATAGGAGCTTGCAGATCGGGAAACAAATCCATTAAACGCTCGTGCAGCTTAATTGACCGTTTGGCTCTTTCTTGTTCACTCCGCAGCGGCATTTCCGAATCCTCATCCAAGCCTCCGATAACGACACGTCCGTCAATTGTCGTGCGCATGTATAAATAAGGACGAGCTGTTTCCCATATCAGAAATCGGTCATGCCAGCTTTGGAGATTTGACTGTACGCCGGTGACAAGCGCGAAGGAACGGTTTAATTCCGCCTTGATAAGCTTTCCGCGAAGCTCCTCTGGTTCATAGCCGACGGCATATACGACATGCTCTGCCTCAATCTCATAGCCATCCGCGGTGCGGAGACGATGAAGGCCGTTTGGCAGCGTATCATGCACGACGATATCAGTTTGCTCATGGATCTCAAGTCCTGCATAAGCGGCGGCATTCGCAACACCGTTAACAAATTGATAAGGATTCACCTCGGCATCGCCGTGTGTAACGATAGCGCCTGATTTTCGGAACGGAAAATGCTTCATGATGTCATCCGGCGACCAAAATTCAACATCTAGGCCGCAAGCCTTAAGCGCTTCGTATTCCTTTTTAAGCTTGGGCAAATCCTGCTCGGTCGAAGCATAATAGAGACTGCTTCTTCTTCTGAAACCGACATCGATCGAGAGTGAATCTGCTGTCTTCGCGAGCATATTGACGGCATCCTTGCATGCTCTGTAGAAGGCTTGCGCATCCCGCTCCCCGATTTGATCGATTAAATCACAAAGCATAATATCGTTGGAAAACTGAAGCAACCCGGTATTCGCAGAGGTGCTTCCGCCTGCTACCTGACCGCGTTCAAGCACGATAGTCGAGAGTCCGCTGCTATTGAAAACTGAGCCGCAGATCGTTCCTGACATGCCTCCTCCGATAATGGCCACCTGAGTTTTTTTGTTTTGCCGCAGAGGTTCGAATTCCCTGGTATTGCCCAGAGTATCCGGCCAATAAAGGTTGCCGGTATGCAGCTCTTTCATAGGTCATCACTCCCTACGATAGTATTACCCGAATTTACGAATATGAAGCGATGCTTTGTTGATACTAACTGAGCTTTGTTATTCCCCAAAACCTCTCATCGCCTCGCGATAGGATGTGGGAGACTGGCCATGGAAACGGCGGAATTGCTTGGAGAAATAAAGAGCATCCTGCAGCCCCACTGATGCGGAAATTTGTTCAATCGTCAGCTCAGGGCGCTCGCGAAGCATGCGGCGCGCTTTGTCGATACGGAGCTTGAGCAGAAAAGTGACAGGCGAGACGCCGATTCGCTGCTTGAACAAGCGCGACAAATACGCTCTATTGTAGCCTAGTGATTCTGCCATTTGCTCAATGGAGACAGGGTGGGCATACTGCGTCGATAAGTAGTGTACGACCTGCTGGAGCAGGAGGTCGCTCTCTGCCTGTGCAGTACGGAGCGAGCTGCCGCTATGGGCATGCAGCACACTTTTGTATTCGGCCAGCAGCAGATGCAAGTAACCAGCTGCCTTCATATCCGCCGCCGGGCCACCATGCCGAAACGTTTCGTAAATCTGGCTGAAGAGGACGGCGGCCCGCCGCTTATCCGAGCTGAAGACGACCTGCTGTTCCGCTGCAAAGCCCGCTGAAGAGACGAGCTTTGCTGACTGCATGCCATTAAAGGCGACCCAGCGATACCGCCATGGCACATCGCTATCGGACTCATAGCTGATCAACTGCTCCGGCTCGATCAGAAACGTGTGACCCTCGCGCAGCTCATGTCTCATGCCATCGCAAATAAAGAGGCCTTTGCCGCTCAGCACGATATGCATCAAATAGAAATCGTAAACCTTTGGGCCAAGCCGGTGGAACGGCTTCGTTTGGCTCTCGCCCGCGAACAATACATTAAGAGGTGCACTATCGTCATTGCTGATAATCGGATTGGAGGCTACCGTATACATATCCAGTTGCATTTTACTTTACACCTGCTTTATATTTGAATGGAAAAGGGGTCAAATGTAGCGTTTGCACTATCATAGCATGTCCTATGGTCGTGAGTTAAGTCACATTAATCCATATAATAAGCACTTAGCGCCATTTCGTTTTGCAGTTGGCTGCCTTATACTGAAGTTGAAAACAAACCATACCAAATTAACAAAAAAGGAACGTGATAGCAAATGGCAAACATTGACGCGCTAACACAGCAATTTATACAACAATACGGCGGAGACGCGAGCGACATCGCTGTATTCCATGCTCCAGGCCGCGTAAACCTGATCGGCGAGCACACCGACTATAATGGCGGTTACGTATTTCCGGCTGCATTAACTTTTGGTACGACGCTGCTAATCCGCAAGCGCTCCGACAATCAGTTGGGACTATCGACGACCAACTTCCCGGCTTCGAAGAGCTTTTCACTGGACACGATCGTATATGACGATGCTGACGACTGGATGAACTATCCGAAGGGCATCGTTCATGAGCTTCAGCAAAGCGGCGTGCAATTCAGCAGCGGCTACGATCTGCTTTATCATGGCGAAATTCCTAACGGCGCCGGACTATCCTCCTCGGCTTCCATTGAAGTCGTAACGGCTTATGCGCTTCAATCGCTTGAAGGGCTGCCGACAGATACGGTGAAAATCGCATTGCTTTCGCAAAAATCCGAAAATGAGTTCAACGGCGTGAAATGCGGCATCATGGATCAATTCGCGGTTGCAAACGGCAAAAAGGATCATGCGATTTTACTTATGTGCGATACGCTTGAGTATGAGCTTGTTCCATTCGATTCGGGAAGCTACAAGCTTGTGATCGGCAATACGAACAAGCGCCGCGGCCTAGTTGACTCCGCCTATAACGAGCGCCGTGCGCAGTGCGAGCAAGCCGTAGTGGATTTACAAGAAGCTTTCCCAGAGATCACGCTGCTTGGTCAAATCAATTTGGAGCAATTCAATTCCGCGAAGCACTTGATCAAGGATGAAACGGTTAGAAAACGCGCTGAGCATGTCGTGGAAGAAATCGACCGCGTTCTGCAATCGATCAAAGCACTGAAAGAGAATGATCTCGCGCAATTCGGACAGCTGATGAATGGATCGCATGATTCACTGCGCGATCTTTACGAAGTGACGGGCGCTGAGCTTGATGCGATGGTTGCGGCAGCTCGCCTTGTTCCGGGCGTGCTTGGCTCACGTATGACAGGCGCAGGCTTTGGAGGGTGTACCGTTTCCCTTGTCCATGAGGATAGTGTTGAAGCGTTCCAGGAAGAGGTTGGACGGAAATACAACGAAGCGACCGGTTTAACGGCTGATTTCTACGTATGCACGATCGGCAATGGCGTAGAACGTCTTGTATAATAAAACAAACAAAAAGCAATAACCATATGGAGAGGGGAAATGAAACATGGCAGTATTGGTAACTGGGGGAGCAGGCTATATTGGTTCTCATGCCGTAGCAGCATTGCAGGAGCGCGGCGAGGAGATTGTAATCGTCGACAATTTGCAGCAGGGGCACCGCGAGGCTTTGCTTGGAGGCAAGCTGTATGTGGGCGATCTTCGTGACGCAGCCTTCATGGATACCGTCTTTCAAGAAAATGAGATTGATGCAGTCATTCACTTTGCGGCGAACTCACTCGTCGGCGAGAGCATGAAGGATCCCGGCAAATATTATCACAACAACGTATTCGGCACGCTTTGCCTGCTTGAGAAAATGAATGAATACAATGTTCGAAAAATCGTCTTCTCGTCGACAGCTGCAACCTACGGCGAGCCGGAAAATGTACCCATCGACGAGTATGACCGCACGCTTCCGACCAATGCTTATGGCGAGACGAAGCTGGCGATGGAAAAAATGATGAAATGGTTTGATGTCGCCCATAACATCAAGTTCGTATCGCTGCGTTATTTCAATGCGGCAGGCGCGCATGAGAGCGGCAAAATCGGCGAGGACCACAGCCCGGAGACACATCTGATTCCAATCGTGCTGCAAGCAGCGCTTGGCCAGCGTCCGCATATCTCGGTATTCGGAGAAGATTACGAAACGCCGGATGGCACCTGCATCCGTGACTACATTCATGTGAGCGACCTCGCAGATGCGCATGTGCTTGCGGTGGATCGTCTACGCAGCGGCGCGGAAAGCGCCGTATACAATTTAGGGAACGGAACGGGCTTCTCCGTGAAGCAAGTCATCGATATCGCGCGCGCCGTTACCGGCAAAGAAATACCGGCCGTGTTCGAAGCACGCCGTGCCGGCGACCCTGCCATCCTTGTAGCATCATCGGATCGCGCCCGCAAGGAGCTTGGCTGGAATCCGAAGCGCGACAAGCTGGAGGACATTATAAAGAGCGCATGGGGCTGGCATGAGGCTAACCCAAAAGGCTATAACGGCTAAAGTCGCCGTTTAACGGAAAGGAGCTGCATCACGTGGCAAATGAACAACAAGTAACATCAGCAAACGATGCGCTGATTCTAATAGAACGGCTATTGCAATTCGCATTGCAGCGCAAGCTGCTGAACGACCCGCTGGATACGCATGCAGCCAGAAACGAGCTGCTCAGCTTATTCGGCTTCACAGAGCCCTGCGAGGGCGAGGTAGCGGACGAGAGGCTGGACAGCGCTGTTCCGCTGCTTGAGCCTTTGCTCGACTACGGCTATGCAATCGGCTTGATTCCAGATAATACGACGACTTACCGCGATTTGCTCGATGCCCGCATTATGGGCTTGTTATTGCCAAGGCCATCAGAAGCAAGCGCAGCCTTCTCGCGTCAAGTGAAGGAGGAAGGGCTGCAAGCGGCAACGAATGCCTTCTACAACCTTAGCATCGATTCCAATTACATCCGTATGGATCGTATCCGCAAAAACCTATACTGGCTGCATGAGACGAAATTCGGCAGCCTCGAGATTACGATCAACCTATCGAAGCCCGAGAAGGACCCGAAGGAAATCGCACTGCTCAAAACGATGCCGCAGGCGAAGTACCCGAAGTGCTTGCTGTGCGTCGAAAATGTGGGCTATGCCGGTCGTCCCGATCATCCTGCACGGCAAAACCTGCGCGTATTGCCGCTGACGCTGCAAAATGAGCAATGGTTTTTCCAATATTCGCCATACGTGTATTACAATGAGCACAGCATTATTTTCAAAGGCGCACATGAACCAATGGTTATTTCCCGTTCCTCCTTTGCGCGCCTGCTTGACTTTGTTGAGCAATTTCCGCATTATTTCATCGGATCTAATGCCGATTTGCCGATCGTTGGCGGCTCGATTCTAAGCCATGACCATTTCCAAGGCGGTCGCCATTTGTTTCCGATGGAGGCTGCTTCAACAGATACGCGATTTGTTGATGCCAACCTTCCGGGCATTCGTTTTGGCATCGTCAATTGGCCGATGTCAGTCGTTCGGATCAACGGCACTTCCAAGGCCGACGTTCTTAGCGCTGCTTGCCGTATTCTGGATGAATGGCGCGCTTACAGCGATGCATCTGCGGAAGTTCTGGCCTTCACCGAGCAATCTGACGGCACCCTTGTACCGCATAACACGATTACTCCGATTGCACGGCTGCGGGATAACGGCGAGTACGAGATTGATTTGGTGCTTCGCAACAACCGTACGAGCAAAGAGCATCCGGACGGTATTTTCCATCCTCATCAGCATTTGCATCATGTGAAGAAAGAAAACATCGGCTTGATCGAAGTGATGGGCCTTGCGGTATTGCCAGGCCGCTTGAAGGATGAGCTGGAGCAAATTGCAGCTTATTTGACCGGCGCATCGTCGGCTGCTGCAGAGGAGCTCCAGGATGCCTCGCATCCTCTCCATAAGCATGAGGCTTGGATCTTGTCGCTTACCGAGCGCTTCGGTACAGCGAACACGGCTGAGCAGGCAAAAACGATCGTAGAATCCGAAACCGGAAGCAAGTTTATTGAGGTGCTGAAGGATGCAGGCGTGTACAAGCGCACGGCAGCCGGCGCCGAAGCCTTTGAACGGTTCTTGACGTCGATTGGGCTTAAGCGAGCATAACAGCATCAAAAAGCAGAGCCTCCATCACCGCTGAACGCAAAGCGGACGAATGGGGGTTTTCTGTTGGTCGGCTCACTTTTTATAAAATGAATGATAAATCGCATTGTGAAATTATATTAATTTGTAAACAGTCAAAATTTATGGTATTTTTTATATGATATAAAAATCTTTTTGAATTATTATTTCATTACTCTATAAACTATTTTGCGGAGGGGTCAAGATGTCCGAAAAAATGCTGCCGCTGGACGATTTCCTGCAGTTGAGCACAGATGAGCAAGTAGAAAAATTAAAGCGCTGGAAGATGGATTACACGCTTAAAGACATTCGGGAAGCATGGAATTTTAAGCATTCCGCTCAATATTACATGCTGCTGAAGAAGCTGCGTATTTACGAAAGAGTCGTGAATAAATCCGATAAGTTTTATCCTGTCCAAGAGCAGTTGCTCGCTAGAGCGAATGCGGGCGGAGATCGAGCGTGGGGCGGCCAGAACGCTTATTCGGAACGCAGGCTGACCGACAGCTTCGATTATCATTTAAATACGACGCTGAGCGGGCCTGAGCTTGCGGATAAGCTGGAAAGAATCGCGCATTTCCTCAAGGGAGAGCTTAAGGATGTTACGATTAAGCTATCCATAGAAGCTGCAGAAGTAGAGGCTGAAGAGCAGGAATAGGCCACTCGCCAAACAAATAAGAACCGAGCTAGGCTAAGTTGCCAGGCTCGGTTCTTATTTTGTAGAATAATGAAAAGAAATGTCTGATACTGGAATAATTTTCTTAAATAAAAACTTTATTGAATTCGCAGCTTACCGAGCTCGGATACGAGTGCTTCGACTTCACTGATGCTGAATTTATCCTTCGATGCAACGACCTCGTACAGGTCTTTTATATCCTCGTATTTATTGAGGTCGAAGTTTGCAGCCTGCATGGCTGCGGCAGAAGCCATTTTTAGCTTTGTTTTGATAACTTCAATCATAAACTCCACATTTTCTTGCGTTTGCAAATGTAAATTGTTCATAGAGTGCCTCCTAAATTTTTTGCGAGCCGAAAGCGGCCTCGAAAGCATAGGCTTATTCGTACGTTTTGCATTGGTGCAATTGTACCATGATTCAAATATGAATGCCCACAAATTGAACACGATCTTGAAATTGGATACAATTAAAAGAAGAAATGAACCGCAATCGATCACAGGGCAGGTGCAGAGCAACGGAACAAGCAGCGAATAGTGATATAGAATCGTTTTTTGAAACGATTGCAGAGAGGCATAGCAGTCGCGGCAGCATTGTATTTATTTGCATCGGGAGCGATCGTTCTACGGGAGATTCCTTTGGTCCGCTAGTGGGTACCATGTTGCAAGAGGGCGGATGGCCGAACGTAATCGGCACATTAGAGAAGCCCTGCGATGCGCATGCCGTTGAGCGGGCTGCTCAAGCGATAGATAAGGATGCGATCGTCATTGCGATCGATGCATGCCTTGGCAAGCCAACATCGGTTGGGCGGTTTATCGCAGCCGAAGGACCGATTCAGCCAGGAAAGGCGATTGGGAGAAGGCTGCCGGCAATCGGACATTACAGTGTTGCAGGCGTTGTGAATGCAAATGGTCCGAAGGCATATTGGATGCTGCAGACCACTTCCCTTTATCATGTGATGCGAATGGCCAAAGTGATTGCGGGAGCAATTGACTCAGCATGGAGCAAGACTGAGGGTTCGCAGACGACACGTAAAGATTATTTTCAAATCCAAAATGGATAGAGGAGCGTGCAGCAAATGAAAGAAGCAAACGTCGAGAAGATTTCGATTGCGCAGCGGAAACTATTTATGAATAACGGATTAGAGCTTGCTTATTATGATTCCCATCCGGATGACGGAGGCGCAGCGGATGGCATTACCGAGGTTGTCGTCTTGCTTCACGGTTATTGCGGAAGCTCTGCTTATTGGGAGCCTATCATAGATGAGCTTGAGCAATATGTGCGCATTATAGCACCAGATGTTCGCGGGCATGGCAGAAGCTCTGCGCCGAGCGACGACATCTATACGATGGAAATGCATGCGGAGGATGTTGCTCAATTGCTCATCAGCCTGCAAATTCATAATGCGGTGCTTCTTGGACACTCCTTGGGCGGTTATATTACGCTTGCGCTTGCCGAAAAGTATGCGAAGAAGCTGTCGGGCTTTGGGTTAATTCATTCGACAGCGCTCGAAGACAGCGATGCGGCCAAAGAAAATCGCGATAAAGCGGTTGCTGCGCTAGAGCAAAGCGGCGTTCAGCCATTCGTCGACGGACTTATTCCAAAGCTGTTTGCACCGGCGAATGCGGAGGCTATGTCTGATGAGGTTGAGCGTGGGAAACAAATCGGATACGGAACGGCGCTGCAAGGAGCGATCGGAACGGCAAGAGGCATGAAGATCCGTGCCAACCGCACGCATATTATCGAGCAATCCGAGCTTCCCGTGCTGCTCGTAAGCGGTGCAAGCGATAAAGTGATTCCAACCGAAAGCACATTTGCAGCCGTAAACGGATCAACAGTAAAGGCAGTGCTGGACGGCGCAGGCCATATGGGGATGGTCGAGCAGCCGAAGGAATTGATCACTGCTATACGCAGCTTCATGAAATCAAAGCGGTAGGGCGGCAAGCGGGGAGGAGAGTCATATGTTTCAGCGGGATTATTTCATGAGAATGATTGAGCAGATGACGGAGGCAGTCGGTCAAATTATGAATTTGAGGCGCGAGCGCAAGCATGAGGAAGCGCTGCTCTTCATTGACGAGCTGCTTGATAAGCGTTTCCGGCTTAGCAGCAAGCTTATTCGTTCCTTATCTGACGAGGATTTAATGAGAATGATGACGACAAATGGCTTACTTGAAACCGATCATATGCAGGCTATCGCGATATTGATGAAGCAAGAGGCAGAGCTGAGCGGCGACCTGGGCCGTGAGGACGAGAGCTTCTTCGCCTATGTGAAATCATTGCATTTGTTTTTGCGATTATCGCTTGTAGATGCCGAGCCAACGATTGTGGAGCCTCGCGGCCAAATCAAGGAGCTGCTTGAGCGGCTCCTGCCTTATGAGCTCCCTTTGCCAACCAAGCGGCTGCTAATGGAATGGCATGAGGCTGAGGGTCAATACGATTTAGTGGAAAATGTGATGCACGAGCTGCTTGGCGATAACGCCCTAAGCTCAGCTGCGGCAGAGGACATTTATAGACGGATGCTGCTGCAGCATGATGAGCGTCTTGTGGCGGGCGGCTTGCCGCGCGAGGAAATCGAGCAGGCGCTTAATGCCCTTTAGAAGGGATAGACCAGATTCAAGCATAAGACTTGCGAAAGCAAGCATGGCTCCATAATACTTTTTTTTTAGGAGTGAGAGGTACAGCATGACGGAACAATGGCAGCTGGATATCGCGAATTGGATCGGAAGCGGAGAACTGCTGCAGGCTACACTAAGCCAGCCAAGGCGCAAGGACGACTCGTCTGCGCCGAAAACAATCATTCGCCCAACGAAGCTGAAGAACGGATTGTTTTATCAGTTTGAATATCATTTTGCAAATAAAGTTACCCATGAAAATGTTGCGGAGCCTCAGGCTGCCGAGAGAGTCATCGATCTTCTTCAGGAAAATTACCGGCAAGCGCTGGTGAAGACGCCTGAGGCTGATGTACAGCTGCTCTTCAGCAAGAAGGGCAAGGCTGCTATTTTGAAGAAGCCTCCCACAGGGGGATCGCGTCCAGCAAATCTGGAGCATAACCGGCAAAAGCAGCGCATAATAGCCGAAGGCAAAGCAGCGCCGTTTCTTGTCGAGCTGGGCATCATGACGCCGGAAGGACTCGTCCATGCGAAAAAGCAGGACAAATACCGGCAGATCAATCGCTTTCTTGAGATGGTTACCGATGTGCTTGCTTATTTGCCGACGGAACGGGAGCTTACGATCGTTGATTTTGGCTGCGGAAAATCTTATTTGACGTTTGCGCTTTACCATTTGCTTGCCGTTGAGCAGCAGCGGAAAATCAAGATTATAGGCCTCGACTTGAAAGCAGATGTCATTGCATTTTGCTCGAAGCTGGCCGAGAAGCTTGGTTACGATAAGCTCCAATTCCTCGTTGGCGACATTGCGGAGTATGAGGAGCTGCAGGCTGCGGATATGGTCGTTACGCTTCATGCTTGCGATACTGCGACGGATGCCGCTCTTGCTAAAGCAGTAAATTGGGGCGCCTCGGTCATTATGTCGGTCCCATGCTGCCAGCATGAGCTGTTCAAGCAGGTCAGCAACGATGTCTTATCTCCGCTTCTCACGCAAGGCTTGCTGAAGGAGCGCTTCTCGGCGCTTGCAACCGATGCGGCCCGGGGAACGCTGCTTGAGGTGCTTGGCTACAAGGTGCAAATGCTGGAATTTGTAGACCCGGAGCATACGCCAAAAAATTTGCTAATTCGCGCTGTGCGATCGGAGCAGCAGGGGCAGCAAGGATTAGCTATGAAAAAATGGGAGCAATATGAGCAATTTCGCCAGTTTTTGAGCATATCTCCGTCGCTGGAGCATATGCTTGCCGATCGATTGCCGAAACGTTCTTCCCAGCAGGAGGTTTAAAATTAAATAATTGTCGATACAAGTAACATTTGCTACAATGGAAGAAGATGGCTGTCAAATGGATGGGTGAACCGTATTGGGATGGATGATCTGGCTAGACTTTAGTATGTTTCTAGTGCTGTTCGGCTTATTTTTCTACGTTTTGACCTCAAGTACGGTTACCGTTTTGCATCGCATTTATTTGTTTCTACATACCGTATTTATGATTTGGACGCTCTCTCAGTTTGTTTCGCAGACAACTTCTGCTGCGCACTTCAAACTCTTCTATCTTTCCATTTCATATACAGCTCTCTCGCTGCTAGGAATCGGTTGGTTCGTCTTTATCGTATTCCTTACCGGCCAGTCGTATGTAATACGAAAGAGCCGGTTATTCCTTTTAGCTGCGCCTGCGCTTATTTCGGTTGCTGCAGTCGTTGTGAACCCAAATGGAATGTTTCTTCAAATTAATGCCCAGCTTACTCCGCTCAAGCAGCTTCAGCATGGACCTCTATATTGGATCATGGTCACGCAACTGGTTCTATATATGGTCGTATCCTTTATTATAATGTTCTACAAGCTGCGAGTGGAAAAGGCGGATCGGCAGCGTACACAAATCAAGACGGCGTTCAACGGTATGTTCGTACTGCTTTTGTTCTCCATCGCTGATTTAGTTCTCAATATCTTTATAATCGAGCAATTCATTCGATATATTCCGCTCATATCAATAGGCATGGCGTTTGCAGCTGTTTATTTGGTCCATGCCATAAAGCGCAACAAAGTTCTCGATATTATTCAAACCGTTCAACGGGACGTTATGAATACGATGTCGATGGGCATTATTGTGCTGGATGAGAACGATACGATTATTGAAGTGAATAAAGTGCTCAGATCGATTATCCGTCTTCGTATAGGGGATAAATTTAATCCTGCTCTCCTTGGTCCCCAGTTCAAAGGAGAACCTTTGAGTGTGTTTATGGTATTTATGGATGCGCAGCGCGCGCGCCCGCTGGACAGGCATGAAATTGAGATTGCCATTCAGTTTGACAAATATCGCCATGTGATCGTACAATCCGCTCCTATTCTCAACAATAAGAAGACGCCTGTAGGAATAGTGCTGACCTTTCAAGATGTGACAGAGCTAAGATTGCTCGTTCAAGAAACGAATATTCAAAATGAGCAGCTGCAGGATCGCAATCGAGATTTGCTTATTATGCAGGATGAGCTGTTCCAAGCCAACAAGAAGCTGGAGCATATGGCGGTTACGGATGGTTTGACAGGCTGCTTTAACCGTCGATATTTGCTCTATCAGCTGGAGCAAGAGGTCGTAACCAACATTCGTTGCGGCATTCCTTTCTCAATCTTTTTATTTGATCTGGATCATTTCAAATCAATCAACGATAAGTATGGTCATTTGGTTGGCGATGAGGTGCTATGCAGTACGGTTGATGCGGTCAGGGGAGCTTTGCGGTTCACCGATATATTGGCTAGGTACGGCGGTGAAGAGTTTACGGTGTACTTGCCGCATACGAACCGTGAGCAAGCTGACCATATTGCCGAGCTTCTTATGCAAACGGTAGAGCACAACAAGGTGAATACAGGCATTGGCGAGCATCCGATATCCGTTACAGTCAGCATGGGCGTCATCTCGATTGAGCACTTTGAGCCTTCCGATCTTACAGATCCGAAAGGGTTCCTGCGGGAGCTTCTAGCCCAAGCAGATGCAGCGTTGTATGAGGCAAAATATAGTGGCCGAAACCGAATCGTCAAACGCAAATTAGCATAGAGGCTTGAACTTCACTGTTCAGGCTTTTTTTTTAGTACAGTTTCCATAGTCAGTCCGAGAATGTTCTGATAAAATAGAAACTATCCGGTTTAAAGCGCTATTACTATCGAAGGCGGGAACTAATCTAATGAGAAAAGTGCAAATTGGAATGGTCAAGCCGGGAGACAAGGTGGCGAAACCCATTTTTCAAGAAAACGGCCACGTTCTTCTAGGAGAAGGGGTTGAGCTAAATGATCGTTACATTGAGCGATTGCAAAACTTGGGCATCGATTTTCTGTTCATAGAGGATGGATTGACGGAGGACTTAGTTCCCGAGGATACGATCCGTGAGGAAACGCGCAAGCAAGCTGTCGATACCATTTACAAGACGATGAACTCCTTCAAAGACCAGACCGTGACAAAAGGACGAACGATTGCGCCTGATATGGGCCGAAATTTCCGGGCGGTATTCGGGCAAATCATGCAGGATTTAGCTACACGACCTAATATGCTCGTCAACTTAACCAGCATTCATGCCAAGGATGCTTATTTGTTTCAGCATTCGTTTAACGTGGCAGTGCTCGCGGGTATCATGGGCATAGCGAAAGGCTTTAATCGCAATCAGCTCGAAGAGCTCGGCATTGGCGCGCTTCTTTTCGATATCGGCATGACCAAGGTGCCTCCGAAGCTTCTAGCCAACACAGGCAACTTATCGGCGGATGACCGTACAATCGTTCATAGCCATGCCAAGGAAGGCTTTGATATCTTACGAAAGTATCATGATATATCAATCGTGTCCGCACATTGTGCCCTTCAGCATCACGAGCGTTTTAATGGATCGGGCTACCCGCGCGGGCTCAAGGAAAGCGAAATACATATGTATGCTCAAATCGTTGGTCTAGCCGATACCTTTGATGCGTTGACCTCGCCGAGGCCGCACCGAAAGCGTTACACGGCAAGCGAAGCAATCGAATTTTTGTTTGCGGCCGGCGGTACTTTTTTCGATCTGGACCTTATCAAGCTTTTTTGTAAACATATATCGATCTATCCGATCTCCACTTCGCTCTTGCTCAGTACCGGTCAGGTAGGCGTCGTATCAGAAAACAACGAGCTGGCCGTCCACCGTCCACGCGTACGTATTATTATGGAGGCGAACGGCACGCAGCCCGCTTCGCAGTATGAGATCGATCTTAAGGACGAGCTTTTCATCACGATTGTGAAAGAGCTTTAATTCATCAGATTAAATATAGGCATCAGGCATAGGAGCTTGACCATACCGCGCTTCATCCTCTCGCATACTCTAGTATAAATGCTGGAAGTAGTGGCAGGATGGCAAATCGGGTCAAGTGCCGACCTTGACGACAGTCAATTATACGCTTCAAGTCTACGATAGCTTAGGTAGAGTGTATCGTACGAGATTGATACCGGCAGGCGTAGAAGCGTTCGCGGTTATCGGTTAAATGAGCGCCCAGAGAAACCTTCCACTCGCAGCTATTTTGCTGCTGAGATGGAAGGTTTCTTTTTGCCTAAATGGTAGACTTGCTTTATCTCTGCTAGTGTTTAAGGTAAAATAATGAGAAATAGCGCTAGTAAGGGATGTGCATTCTATTATGGGAACATTACAGCACCACAAGCTATCCAAGCTGGAAGTGCTGCGAAGAGTGCTGTTTATTACACTCGGTGCGGCGCTGGTCTCGGTTGGTCTGGAAATTTTTCTTGTACCAAATCACATTATTGATGGCGGTATTGTTGGTATATCGATTATGGCCTCGCATTTAACGAAAGTGCCGCTTGGTTTGTTTCTATTTGTATTAAATCTTCCTTTTTTGTTTCTCGGGTACAAGCAAATTGGCAAAACCTTCGCAATCTCGACGCTGTATGGCGTATCGGTTATGTCTCTGGGAACGTTTTTGCTTCATCCGGTGCCGCCTCTTACGGTAGAGCCCTTTCTGGCTGCTATTTTTGGCGGTGTCATATTAGGCGTCGGAGTCGGCATGGTTATTCGATTCGGGGGATCGCTTGACGGCACGGAAATCATCGCCATTTTGTTTAACAAGCGGCTGCCGTTCTCGGTCGGCGAGACGGTTATGTTCTTTAACCTATTTATACTTGGCAGCGCGGGCTTTGTGTTCGGCTGGGATCGGGCGATGTACTCGCTTATCGCGTATTACATTGCGTTTAGGATGATAGATACTACGATGGAGGGCTTTGATGAATCGAAAGCAGTGTGGATCATTAGTGACGAAGCCAAGGAAATCGGCGCAGCTATTATGAGCCGGCTTGGTCGCGGCGTTACTTATTTGCACGGTGAGGGCGGCTTTACGGGCGGAAACAAGCGCGTCATCTTCTGTGTCATTACGCGGCTTGAGGAAGCGAAAATGAAGTCGATCGTGCATGAGCTGGACCCTGTCGCTTTCCTCGCAGTCGGCAATATTCACGATGTGAAGGGCGGACGGTTTAAGAAACGGGATATTCACTAATGATGATAGTAGTCCTCGAAGAGGGACGGCGGAGCCGCTTCGGCTTGTCATCGATCGACAGGCTATCGAATAGGGACGAAGGAGATCATCGCATTGGACGAGTTTGAGAGCATTCATCACTGGACGTCAGGCAGGCAAGAGGACGAGTGGCAGCGGCAGCGAGGCATTGTAGTCGGTATCGGCGATGATGCCGCCGTTGTTGATCCAGCCGCGGCCGCGGATGGCGTAGCCGAGCCGAAGCGTCTGCTGCTGGCGGTCGACACGATGGTGGAGACCGTCCACTTCAAGCAGTCGACGATGAGGGACGAGGATGTCGGCTATAAGGCGCTTGCCGCGAACATCAGCGATATTGCCGCGATGGGAGGCGTGCCCTTGCATGCGCTCGTCTCGGTCAGCGTGCCGCCCGCGTATACGCCGGAGCGGATGCGGAGGCTGTATGATGGGCTGTACGAGTGCGCCGAGCGCTACGGGGTTGCTGTTGCGGGAGGCGATACGACGTCGTCGCCGGAGCATTTGGTTGTGGCGGTAACGGTGACGGGAACCGTTGAAGCGGGGCGCGAGCTGCGACGCTCGGGCGCTATGCCGGGCGATGCGGTGTTTGTGACCGGCGCGGTCGGCATGTCGGCGGCGGGCTTGCACGCGCTGCTTGCCGAGGAGGCGCGAGGTACAGCTGACGCTTCCGCGGCTGGGGCGGACCAGGCGTTAGGCGCTTTGGTGAAGGCGCATCAGCGGCCAAGTCCATCGGTGCGGGCAGGTAGGCTGCTGCTTGCGCGGGGAAGCTGTCGTTCGCTCAATGATGTGAGCGACGGTCTAGCGAGCGAGGCGTGGGAGATCGCGGAGGCTTCGGGACTGCGGCTTGTGCTGCGGGAGAAGCTGCTCCCAAGGAGCGGAAGCATGGCGGCCTACGCTTCAAGCGTAGGCGTTGATCCGCTAGAATGGATGCTCTATGGCGGAGAGGATTATGTATTGCTAGGTACGATGGCAGCCAAGGATGCCGAAATGATGCAGCTTGTCTTTCAGCAGGAAGGCATTCCTTTTTTTATCATTGGGGAGGCCGAGCCGGGCGAGCCGGGCGTAGAGCTTATACGTTATAATCAAGTGGGCAAGGGAAATGGACAACAGTCTCAAAACGAGAAGCGGGTAAATCTTAAGAAGCGCGGATACAATCATTTTTTGTGATGAACGGGTGAAAAAGCATGCAACAGCAGGTAGGCAAGGCCACTTGGATGGCACAATCGGAACAGGATACGATAGCTTTGGCTCGGCAGCTTGCTGCTTTGGCAAATGCAGGCGCACTGCTTGCGCTGGACGGCGATCTTGGCGCTGGCAAAACGAGGTTTTCGCAAGCTTTTGCCGAAGCTATAGGCGTAAAGGGCATTGTAAACAGTCCGACATTTACGATTATTAAAGAATACGAAGGGGATAAGCTTCCCTTTTATCATATGGATGTATACAGGCTTTCGCTTGCGGAAGCGGACGAGCTGGGTTTGGATGATTATTTTTATGGCGATGGCGTAACGATCGTGGAATGGGCAAGCTTGATTAAAGAGCTGCTGCCAGTCGAGCGTCTGGAGCTGTATATCGAGCATCTTGGCGATGAAGCGCGGCGTATTCAATTGACTGGCTACGGGCAACTGTACGCAAGCTGGTGCGAATCCGTGAATGAGATAGGAGCGGGCAGATGAGATTGGAACAGAACAATCAAGCGGGAGCGATTTTGGCATTAGATACGTCGACGGCATCGATGGCTGCGGCTATCGTTAACGGAAATGACGTGCTGGCTGAAATTCAAACGTTAGCGGAAAGAAATCATTCGGTTCATGTGGTGACGCATATCAAGGATATGCTGCAAAATAGCGGTATTGCGGAAACGGACATCGAAGCGATTGCTGTTGGCAACGGGCCGGGCTCCTACACGGGAATGCGCATTGCGGTATCGGTCGCGAAGACGCTTGCTTGGGTATGGAATAAGCCTCTTGTAGGCGTATCCAGCCTTGAGGCGCTTGCTTACGGAGCGTGGCATCAATCATTGGACGCGGAAGCGGAAGAGACGAAAGCACTTGATGGAGAACATTGGGTGCTCCCAATCATGGACGCTAGGCGCGGTCAAGTTTATTCGTCTTGTTTCCAGATGACGAATAAGAATCAATGGAGCCGCTGGACAGAAGATGGCGTGCGGCTTATGAAGAGTTTTGTCGATCAACTGGAGCAGCGTTTGGCTGTTCAGCCGGCGGGTGCAGTTCGAAGCATCTCCTTGGTGGGAGATTTGTCGCTTCATGGGCAGGAAGCAGAGCGGCTGCAGCAAATCGGCGCTTCAGCAGGGGTAACCGTCCGGCTGCAGCCTTTTGTCCAAGAAGGAAAATGGATCGCTTGGCTTGGACGCATGAGGCTGGAGGCAGGTCTGACCGAGAACCCCCATACTTTTATTCCTAACTACACGCAGCTAACCGAAGCTGAAGTCGTATGGAAGGCAAAGCAGGAAGGTGAAGCGAAGGTATGAATATCGACGTGAACAAGCTCATTTATCGCGCGATGACGATGGCTGACATTCCAGCAATAGTGGCGATTGAGCAGGAGGCGTTTTCGAGTCCTTGGACGACAGAGGCGTTCACGAATGAACTGATGAACAATTTATTTGCCAGATATATGATTATGGAATATGAGGAGCAAATTATCGGCTACGGCGGCATGTGGGTCATTATGGACGAGGCGCATGTCACGAATATTGCGGTAAGATCGGATTATCGCGGACAAGGGCTGGGCAGCTGCTTGTTGATGGAGCTGCAGCGGACGGCTGTCTTTTTTGGCGCTGTCAAAATGACGCTTGAGGTTCGTCCTTCCAATGAAATCGCGCAGCGGCTTTATCGAAAATACGGCTTTGAGCTATCAGGCATTCGCCCGCGCTATTATTCGGATAACAATGAAGATGCGCTTATTATGTGGGCAGAGCTTGACCATGAGCAGCTGAAGACAGGGGAGCAATGAACGTGAGTCAGTTAGAGAGAACAGCAAACGCCGAGCGGGCGAATGATATTATTTTGGCGATAGAAACAAGCTGCGATGAGACATCGGCATCTGTTATCCGCGGCGGCAAGCATATTTTATCGAACGTGGTATCCAGTCAAATCGAGATTCATGAACGCTTCGGAGGCGTAGTGCCGGAGATTGCTTCACGCAAGCATGTGGAGTCGATTACACTGATCATCGAGCAGGCTGTTAAGGAATCAGGCCTTACGCTAAAGGATATGTCGGCCATTGCGGTGACGCAGGGACCCGGACTCGTAGGCGCATTGCTCGTAGGCGTTGTAGCTGCCAAAAGCTTGTCTATGGCACTTAATATTCCGCTTATCGGCACACATCATATTGCAGGTCATATTTATGCTAACGAGCTTGTGCATGACATCGTTTATCCTAGTATGGCGCTTGTTGTCTCTGGCGGTCATACCGAGCTTGTGCTGCTTCAGAGCGAGGGTGATTTTCGTATCGTTGGCCGCACAAGAGATGACGCGGTCGGTGAAGCATACGATAAAGTTGCGCGTGCGCTTCACTTGCCGTACCCAGGCGGTCCGCATATTGACAAGCTTGCAGTCGAAGCGGAGGAGTCGATTGCTTTGCCTAGGGCATGGCTTGAGGCGGATAGCTACGACTTCAGCTTCAGCGGCTTGAAATCAGCGGTGCTTGCCGTTATTAACCAGACGCGAATGAAGGGGCTAGTGCTTAATGAGCCAGCTTTGGCACGCGGCTTCCAAGAGTCGGTTACGGAGGTGCTCGTTACAAAAGCGCTGCGCGCTGTACGCCAATTTGGTGCGAAGCAGCTGCTGCTATGCGGCGGCGTAGCTGCTAACAAGGGCCTTAGAACGGCGCTAACGGCTCGCTGCGAGTCGGAACGGGTGCAACTGCTCATTCCTCCGAATTCGCTCTGCACGGATAATGCTGCCATGATTGGTGCGGCTGCTTATATTAAGCTAAAGCATTCGGAATTTACCGACCTCGATATGAAGGCGGATCCTGGCTTCTCGCTGGAGAGCTGGTCTGTGGGCAGATGATTCTATTCAAAAAAATATTTGGATATGGAATTGACAGACTATTTTGAAGGGCATATAATAAGCAACAATACTACAAACTTCAACCTCATACGTTACAAACGCAAGGAACAGGAACAGTAAAGCTTGTCCGGGAATGTCGGCAGGGTGGGTATGAATGAGCTTCATTCATCCATCGCTGAGATGCAGAGAGCTGCGGGATGGTGCAACGCAGTCGAAGGATGCTTGAAGCTCACCTGGGAGCGGAACAGTGGAAACGATGGCGGCAATTAGTCAATTGCCAATAGCCATGCAGGTACATTGTTACGGTTAACCACCGTAATCGGGTGCATGTGAGTCAACATCCGGAGTTGGCCATATGCTTAAGTTGGGCGTCCCTGCTCGTTTGCGAACGTATGGGTGTCAACAAGGGTGGTACCGCGCGGGTCTTTCATAGCCTGTCGTCTCTTGATTCAAGAGACGACAGGCTTTTCTTGTTGTCCAGGAATTGAAGTATCCAGCATGAATACGATAAGGAACAAACAACATAGAGTGGAAACGCTATGAACAGGAGCAGTAGAACAATAGGCTGGCAAAGCGAATTTCGAAGCTGTCTCATCATACTGTGATGAGACAATCGATCGAAATCGCGCAGAGAGCTGCGGGGTGGTGCGACGCAGTCGAAGCTGAGGTTTGAATCTCGCCTGGGAGCGGAACGGTGGAATCGGGTTGTCTTCGGACAAAATGACTACATCGTTACGGCTAGCCGCCGTCATCCGGCATTTAAGCGGGCTCAGATCCCCGCAGCAAGCAGCAGGCTTCCCTCTTTGAGGCAGTCTCAGCCAGCTTCTGCAGCAAGGACTGGCCAATTAGAGTGGTACCACGGCAGCGTAAAGCTCGTCGTCTCTTACAAGGAGACGTCGAGCTTTTTTTTGTACCCAAAAACAATCCAACCAACCTTTAGGAGGACTTAACGATGACAAACGAAATGAAAAAAATTCAAATTTTTGATACAACTTTGCGTGATGGCGAGCAATCGCCAGGTGCTTCCCTTGATCCTGAACGTAAAATCATCATTGCCCGCCAGCTTGGGAAACTTGGCATCGATGTCATTGAGCCCGGCTTCCCGGTATCCAGCCCCGGCGAATTTGCAGCGGTACAGCAAATCTCCCGAGAACTGCAGCATGTGGAGATCGCTGGATTCGCTAGAGCGGTAAAGGTGGATATTGACGCTGCAGTGAAAGCGACTCAGGATGCGGCGCGGAGACGGCTTCACTTATTTATATCCTCGTCGGACATTCATCTTAATCATCAACTGCGCAAATCAAGGGACGAGGTCGTCAAAATCGCCCGCGATATGGTGGCATACGGGAAACAATTCGTTGATGAAATTGAGTTTTCGGCAATGGACTCCACAAGGTCAGGCAGAGATTTTGTCATTCAGCTCGTAGAAGCGGTTATTGCCGAAGGAGCAACGATCATCAACCTTCCTGATACGCTTGGTTATGCCATGCCAGAGGAAATGAGCGAGTTGTTCCGCGCTGTGCGGAAGCAAGCGAGAGGCGGCGAGACGGTAAGATACAGCGCACATTGTCATAATGATCTTGGTCTAGCGGTAGCTAACAGCATTGCGGCAATCCATGGAGGCGCTACACAAATCGAAGTAACGGTAAACGGAATCGGCGAGCGGGCGGGCAACTGCTCCTTGGAAGAGCTGGTAATGGCTATCGAAACGCGCAATGATGCGATTCAAGCGGAAACCAACATTCAAATCGGAGAGATTTTTGAAACGTCACGAATGGTAAGCCGCGCCATGCATTTCCCAATTGCTTACAATAAGCCGATCGTCGGACGCAATGCCTTTCAGCATGAATCGGGCATTCACCAGGATGGCTTGCTGAAAAACCGCAATACGTACGAGATCATGGATCCGGAAGCGATGGGTATCCCGCGGAACATGATTATACTAGGCAAGCATTCCGGCCGCCATGCGATTAAGCACCGCCTTTCTGAATACGGCATCGACATGACGGATGCTCAGCTGCAGGATGTGTACGACAAATTCAAGGAAACGGCAGATGCGCAAAAAATCGTTACGGATGACGAGCTGATCCGTATTGCAGGCGAGCTGACGCAGACGCAGCCAGATCCCTACGTGATGGTAGATCTGCATGTCAGTGCCGGTACGCAGCGCTCGAGGACAGCTACAGTAACGATCCGTGAGAATGAATTTGGCACGGAGCAGTCGTATATTGCGATGGGAGCAGGTCCCTTGGAAGCGGTTATCCATGCAATTCAGCAAGCGATTCCGGTAGCAGCTGAATTCGAGGATCTGGAGCTTCACTCTTTATCAACAGGCGAGGATGCCCATGGAGAAGCGGTTGTCAGCATTTTGCACATGGAGCAGCGTTTCCGCGGTACTTCTATCCATAAAGACATTGTCCTTGCCGCGGCACAAGCCTACATCGCAGCTTGTAATCAGGCGGTTATGACGACGGGAAGCAGACATGTTGAGGCTAGTGCGGCTAAAACTAAAGCTAAAGCGGTTCAATGATTTTTGGCTCAAGCCATAAGGGGAGTGGTTTATAATGAATAAAATCATTCAATACTACAACCAATTTGATGAATGGGGGCGTCTCGAAAGAGCGCCCCTTGAGTTTATCGTAAATTTCGGATGAAGGCAGGTTCACGGGCGTCTACTATCATTTAATAGAAGATATTAAGCCATTAATGGAAGGACACGGCTTTAAAACAGTCAAATTGATTGGATCATCGAGTGTTGCCGGCGCTCTATCGCAGGAGCAATTCGATTATTGGCAATCGCTTGGAGAGGGCGAGTATGCGAAATGCATGGAGCTTATTTGCGCTTCCGCGGACAATGTTCATCTACTAGGAACCTCCTCGCATTTGCTGTATATCGGCAGAAGAAAATAACACCATCTATTTGACAATTTTAGTGTTGTGCACAAAGTTATCCACAATCGAGTGCTGTTTTGTGTATAAGATTGTGAAAAGCCTGAAAACACTGGATTTACTCAACCTTCATATTGTGAGCGAAAAGGGGATAGTTTTTTCATGATTTAGTTGTGGATAATGTGTATAACATGGATAAATAATTGGGATTGTATGAGTTTGTACCTATGAAACGACGAAAACCGCGAAAATGCTACCATATTGCCTGCGTATTATCGACAGAATTAACTAACAATTTATACAGAGTTGTTGATATTTTTGTGGATAAATATAATTAGCTAATTTTTAGTTATTTTGGAATGATGTGTTTTCTTTTGCTTATGGTTGCGCTTACATTGCGGTCGCGCAAAATTTTTGCGTGAATTACTAGTCATGTTTTCGGTGAAAAAGTTTGCGATATGCGTTATCGTGAAACTATGACGCATACTTAAAACATATATCTCACCGTATAACGAATAACTCACGCAAAGTTTAAGTGTGAATGGAGGTTAACCAAGGAATGGAAAAGGAAACGATCATTCATGTAAGCTCGGTCAGCAAGTACTATGGCGCGAATAAGGCAGTGGATCGGGTATCCTTCAAAGTAAATGAAGGAGAGATTTTCGGAATTATCGGTACGCACGGTGCAGGAAAAACGACGCTGCTCGAAATGCTAATGGGTATTCGTATGCCAGACCAAGGAAGCATCCGCATATACGGCCACGATGTGGTTCATGATGCAGAACGGTTGAAGGAAGATATTGGGATTCATTTGCAAAGCACGTCCTTAGTCGATAAAATGAATGTTCGCGAGGCAATGGAGCTTTTTCAAGGCTTCTATAAACGGAAAAATAATTTGGATCGTATCATTGAACAATTTGGACTTAGCCCATATTCGGATAAATTAGTAAAGCGCCTGTCCGGCGGCTGGAGACAGCGCACAGCACTAGCAATTGCATTAGTAAATGATCCCAAAATCATATTTTTGGATGAACCAACAACGGGTCTGGACCCGCAAGCCAAAAAAGAATATTGGACTCTTCTTAAGCTGCTTAAGCAACAGGGGAAAACAATCGTTGTTGCTTCTCATGACATGGAGGAAATTCAAAGAAATTGCAATCGTGTTTGCGTTATGCGAAAAGGTGAGTTTATTACATGCGATAATCCCTCGTCGCTTATCGCACAGCTGCCAGGCGGCGGCATGACGATGGAAGCAGTGTATATGCATCACGCAGTTGAACTGAATAGGAGTGTCAGCGTATAAGGAAAATCAAAAATTAAGAAAAAGACATCACATGGATCTGTTTACTTCAAGGAGGGCTTTTTAGAAATGGATCATCGCGATCGCATCAAAAGTCCGTCAGTCGAGCGCAGGGAATTACTTGAATTAAGAATGGAGATGATTGCAACCCTAATAAATCAAATGAGCGAGGGGGGAAATAAGAAAGAGGAAATTCCGACGGAAAAAAAGCGCAAATGGTTCAGCGACTGCAACGGCATAATTAAACATCGTTCGTTAACTCATTTTGTTACTATGGTTCACCGTATGTTTACGTTATAATTTCATAGTATAATAGAATGATCTTGATTTAGCGGAGGTTCGCTTGTGAACGATTGTATCCCACTCATTGGTCAACAAATGCAAAGGATGGTTCAGCGGTTTTTTACTGCTGAGCCTCTTGCGCGATTTGCTGAGGTTTTTATTGAAGACAAGCTGGCTGAAACGATTCGATTTGGACAGATGACCGTCATTCACTATCGCATGTTTGGCGGTATTGGCGACGAAGTATACGAGGCTGCAGCTGCCGTAGAGCTGTTTATTTTGGCTTCGGATATATTGGATGATTTGCAGGATCAGGACGCCCCGCATAAGGCATGGATGCAGGCTCCACAGCCTATTGCGATTCATGTCGCCTCATCGCTGCTAACGTTGTCCCAGCAAGCGATGTTGAGCTGTGCGACGAATGATGAGATGAGAATAGCGCTTATGGAAATGATGAATAGGCTGCTGCTTCAGTCAGCGAACGGTCAAATGCTCGACATTATGAATGATATTGCGGACGAGCAGTCCTATTTGGACATGGTTAAGCAAAAATCAGCGACATTGCTGCAGCTCGCTTGTATGACCGGTGTTATGCTTGCCGGCCAGCCCTGGAATAGCATAGTAGCGGAGTATGCGATTGAGATTGGCGTAGCTGCCCAAATTCAAAATGATCTTCGGGATTTGCTGAGATGGGATGATAAGAGCGATTTCCTCCAGTGCAAGCGTACGCTGCTCACTCTCTATTTAATAGAGAGCGAGGCAGACGAGGATCGATGGATTAAAGATTATTTCGAGGGTCGGCTTTCTATAGAGGAAGTAGCTATGAAGCGTGAGCTTTTTCTCGAAACATGCGAAAGAACCGGAACTATACTGTATGGTTCAGTCATGAGCAGGATGCACTACAATAGATTTGAAGAGTTAGTAGACACTATTCAGGAGATAGGTCCTTGGAAATCGACATTTTTACATATTTTAAACCAAAAAATTGCATAATTACAAACCACGCAAAAGTCATTTCGGTAAATACGAATCACTTTTGCGTTTATTGTCGATTCTATTCCTGTTATAGTAGAGAAGTAATATGATTTCAAAATTTTAGTAGAGAATCGGAGGAGTTAAAATGTTAAAAGAAGCGATTCGTCAGTTGGTAAGCAGTACAGAAAAAATGTCTATGGCTATGGGTGGACAATTGCAAGTTGCAGGTGTCTCTGCTGCAGAACAAAAAGCTCTTCTTGGTGAACTAAAGAACAAAAACGAAAAAAACAGCGGATACGCATACATGTGGAACTAGCATAATGATTTTGTCAGAAGGGAAGAGGAGTGCATGAGACAGAATTTTTTTAACCGCATTATAGCCATCCTCTTCCTGCTTGTCTTTCTAGCTTCTATTTTATATTTAACTGCAGTGATCGTAAGAATTCCTTCTATTGGTGCTGTACTGTTGGAGGAGACCGGTCACCGTTATTTTGTAAAGTCATTAGAACCAGCGGGACAAGCAGAAGTAAAAGGAATTAAAATTGGGGATCAAGTTTTAGAAGTGAATGGAAAGCCAGTTCAGGAGTTTGAAAATGTTAGAAAATATAATTCAATTGAATATGCAGATAATGTTCTAGTTTTACATAGGGATAATGGGACTCAAATGATTGAATTTCCGAAGGGATGGACAGGTGACCATTCGTTGTGGGAGCTGTTTATTCAATTATATATCCCTGGCGTTTCACTCATTATTTTTTGCGCTTTTTCAGGATTTTTGTATGCTAAACGGAGAAATGATACAGCAGCAATCCTCCTAATTTTGTTTTTTAGTTCTATTGGCTTGAGCTACTTTAGTTCTGCAGCATCAAGTCGCAGCGATCCGGTTGGACTTACTATTATTTATTTGGTTCTACCAAATATCCCATTGTTGTTTATGAGCTTTATGAATATCTTTTTGCAGAGATTTGATGTTCTTTTTATTAGCAAACGAGCATTGAATACGCTCTACGCTCTTGTTGGATTAGTTGGCATTGGAAGTTTGCTTTATATATGGACAAATATGGCATCCAGCCATATTTATACTTATATCCAAATAGCCTATAGCAGCTCTGTGCTGGTAGGTAATTTTGTATGCGTTTATATGCTAATTCGAAAGTTTATTAATCATCGACGTACAAAGATGCATTCCTTGTTCACCATTACACTGATCTCTCATCTTGTAGCTTTTACTCCATTTGCATTATTGAATTTATTGCCTCAAATCATTGGCAAGGATCAGGTTTTGCCAGCTGCATTTACAGCTCTCTTCCTATTCGTTTTGCCAATCGTCTATTTTTATCTATCAACCTCGAATCAATTGTTTGACATCGATTTTATATTAACAAGATTTAAGTATTATACAGCGCTTGCATTAATCCCGTCTTTTATTGTGTCCGCTCTTGTGACATTTGTAATAATAGGTGAGAATAATCCGTCATGGTCCGTATGGTTTGGCGTATTTTTTGTCATTTACGTCGGTATGACGTTATTTCTATATGCGAAGGAACAAATTGACCAGCGTTTCAGACCAAAGCTCTTTAAGGCGATGTACAGCTATCAAGACAGCCTTGACCGGTTCTCACGCAAGGTTGCGAGAGTAATGAAGCAAGCCGATTTGGAAGCGGTTCTGATGCAAGAAATTTCAGACCTGCTGCCGGTAAAACGAATTGATTTTATGATCGTGGAGCAATCGGAGAATACCGTATATCCGATTGGAGAGCACCCTGAGGAGCTCATCACTGCAGAGTTTTTGCTTGGGACGGTAAATTCCCTTCAAGTTGGCGAATTAATCGAACTGCCTTACGGCTTAGGTCTTGTTATAGGCAGACAGCGGTCAAGACACCATATTTTATGGATTGGGATGAAAACGAACCATACCCGTTTTAACTCGGATGAGCTGCGTTGGCTAAAGACGATGTCCAGCTACGCGAGCATCGTATTTGAGAACTTGTATTTAATTGAAGGTTTGATCGAGGATCTGGAGTCTGAGGTTCGCAAAGAGCATTCTACATCGCCTTGGGTGCTACGACTGCTGTTCTGTCTTTCTGAGAACGAGAGAAGAAAGCTTGCTGCGGATTTGCATGATTCTGCGCTTCAGGATCAGCTTCTATGGTACCGAAAGCTTGAGTCCATTATGATGGACTATCCGATTTCTGATAATCTGGAGCGTGAGCTGGAGGACATCAAAGAGGGACTGCTAGATGTCATCCATCAGATTCGCGAAACCTGCAATGAGCTGCGGCCGCCTCTTCTGAAAGAGATGGGCGTTGTTGAGGCTGTTGAGTCGATCATTGAGCATACGCAAATGCGTGTGAACTTTGCAGTTGATTTCCGTGCAAATGCATTCTGCCGTCCACTGAACGAGGAGCAAATTACAGCTATTTATCGTATCGTGCAAGAATTGTTGCGCAATGCGGACAAGCATTCACAGGCAAAACTAGTTACTCTCGAGCTCGAGCTACGTAAAGGAACGATATATTTCCGATATCAGGACGATGGAATCGGAATGGATGTCAATCAAATGATTGTTTCTTTTGAGCATATGGGCTTGTCGGGTATTAAAGAGCGGGTGACAGGTCTAGAAGGTGACATCTCATTTTATTCGGAACGCGGTAACGGCCTAGAGGTTGTTATTTTGTTGCCAGAAGACATGACAACCGGCAGATCGGAGAGGGGAATATCGCGTGATTCGTATCTTATTAGTTGATGATCATCCTTCCGTTGGGGAAGGAACAAAAAACATGATTGAGCAAGATGGTGAAATGTCGGTTTCGGTTGTTCTCTCAGCTATTGAAGCACTTGATATCGTGCAAATTGAGCGTTTTGATCTGATTTTGTGCGATTTGAATATGCCTGGCATTAGTGGATTAGAATTGACTAAGCGTCTAATTCAGCAGGATCCCGAACGCAAGGTCATTATTTATTCCGGTTACGAGATCGGATCACATTTTAATTTGCTCATTGAGTCAGGGGTATCCGGCTTTATATCCAAGACGGTATCCAGAGAGCAGCTGCACAACGCTATACGCAGCGCGATGCGAGGCGACACCGTTATTCCGATTTCGCTGTTAAAGCAGCTTAGACGTCATGAGGTTACCATTGGTCGTTCAGAAGTGACGATCGAGGATGTTTCCATCAACGAAAAAGAGCAAACGATTTTGCATGAGGTTGCTACGGGCATTAGCAACAAAGAGCTGGCAGCGATGCTGCATGTAAGTCAGCGAAATGTGGAATATCAGTTATCGCGCATTTTCGATAAGCTAAATGTACGCTCTCGCTCGGAAGCCATTAAAGAGGCGCAGCGCCTAGGCTTAATAAGCTTAGAGCAATACTAGATTCATAATCGTTCCGTTGTTTATGAAATTAACCATTTATCAGATCAATAATAAACGGCAGATTAAGGAGCAATCCTTGATCTGCCGTTTTGTATGTGAGTTTGTCGCCTCTTAGGCTGTGCTGCTGGTTATTGGCTCTTTCTAGTAAGCTAAGCATATATTTGTCCAACCGCTCGACCATTAATGCATCGGAAAGCCCAGTAACACCAAATGCTGGCCAGCCAGCATATACGGTAGGTGGTCCGAACAAAATATCGATCAAGGCTAAGAGTTCCCAATAGGGCTCATATTTGAAGGAAGGGCCGGCATGCTTCTTATAGGCAGTCAAAAATGCATCAGCGGTCTCTACATTGTACAGCTGGGCTAAATTTAATCGACAATGACCGATGTCTATGCCAGCAGGTCCCAGGCATGCGTTTACCCAATCGACAACACCGCTCACTTTGCCCAGTTCCCATAGCACGTTGGTCGGATGATAATCCCGATGAATAAAATTGTGCTTCACCTCAGGCTGCGGACCTTTTACAATCGCAATGACTTTTTCCCAAGATTCAGTAAAGGATGACCAAGAGGGAACCAGTAAGGTTGAAATGTCGTTATATGTGAAGTATGTCCACGGAAAGCGGTCGGCTTCAACCTTATGAATCTGAACGAGAGCTTCCGCCAAGCCATTGATCCACTTC
The DNA here is from genome assembly GCF_057221575.1 of Paenibacillus sp. Y660. Lineage (NCBI taxonomy): Bacteria > Bacillati > Bacillota > Bacilli > Caryophanales > Paenibacillaceae > Paenibacillus > Paenibacillus sp. Y660. Next base: position 76,062 of record NZ_JBXBBJ010000018.1, read on the forward strand.
TCCATACTAGGCGGCTGCAGCTCAACGGTACCAGGTAGATGTGTCATCAATACAGCAGGTATTCCGCATTCGTCGCCAGTCATGTCAAAAGCAAGGATTCGTGGTGTCGAAATACTCGCCTGCTCTGCCCATCGCAAGCTTTCTGCCTCATGATTAGGCAAATCCGGTTCTTCGCGCAGCCAATCCGCGTTGTCGAATTGCCGTAATATTACTTTTGAATCGACGTCATTCACTTGCAGTACGATGCTATGGACGATAGACGACATGCCGCCATGCAGGCGATGAATGGACTGAATGGCTGCCTGCGGGTGCACAGCATGGATTACCCACTGAAGCAAACGATCAGAAAGCTCATGTTTAAAATCAGCGTTCATCGAATATGCCTCCATTCTTGGGTCTCGCTTTCGCAAAGGAATCCCTTACATATATTGCTCCCATTCCTCATAAGCGGCCGATAGAGCATTTTTGCGCGCTTCAATAGCAGCTTGGATTTCTTGAATTCGGATATAGTCATTAAAAATCGCAGGATCAGCAAGCTGCTCCTCTAGCTCTGTTATTTTCTCCTCTAGAGAGGCGATTTCTTGCTCCAACCGCTCGAGCTTGCGCTGCTTTGCGCGCTCCTCCCGTTTCGCTTGCTTGTCAGCCTCGTAGGAACTGACAGGCGAATTGTCGGAAACAGCTGCAGATTTCGAGTTTGAAGCTTGTTTTGACAGCGCCTCAAGCCGAGCTTCCTCGATTTCATTTTTTTTCTCTATCATTTCGTCATAATTTCCTAGGAAATGATCCGTGCCTGACGGTTTAAGTTCGACAATTCGTTCTGCCATCTTGTTCAGGAAGTAACGGTCATGTGAAATAAAGAGCAGAGTTCCTTCATAATCAAGCAAAGCGGCTTCAAGCACTTCCTTGCTGAAGAGATCAAGATGGTTCGTAGGCTCGTCCAAAATAAGCACATTGGCGCCAGCAAGCATCAACTTGGCTAGCGAAACACGTGCTTTCTCACCGCCGCTCAGCGATGAAATCCGTTTCAGCACATCTTCGCCGCTGAACAAGAAGTTGCCGAGAACGGTTCGGATACGAGCTTCCTCCATATGGGCATAGCTGCCCCAAACCTCTTCAAGAACGGTGTTTTGGCCGTTCAGCCTCGTTTGCTCCTGATCATAATAGCCGAGCTTTACATGGGTTCCGAATCGAATCGTTCCTGTTGTGGGCTCGTTCTGACCGACGATCACCTTCAGCAGCGTAGATTTTCCAATACCGTTTGGCCCAATCAATGCTACAGTCTCGCCACGAGTAAGCTGGAATGAGACATTGCGGAAGATCGGCGAGTCTTTGCCGGGAAAAGTAACGGAAACATCCGTTACAGCCAGTACATCCTTGCCGGTCTGACGTTCGATTTCAAAAGTAAAATGAGCCTTTTTCAGGTCACCCTGCGGCTTGTCGAGACGGTCCATTTTGTCCAAAGCCTTGCGCCTGCTTTGCGCTCGTTTTGTTGTCGAAGCACGCACAAGGTTGCGCTGAACGAATTGCTCCATACGCGAAATTTCATCCTGCTGCTTCTCGAACTGCTTCATATTGATTTCGTATTCGGCAGCTTTCAATTCCATATAGCGACTATAGTTACCGGTGTACCGCTTGGACGTATGACGTTCGATTTCAATAATGGTTTGAGCGAGAGCATCTAGGAAGTAACGGTCATGGGATACGACTAGGATCGCTCCCGAATATCCGCGCAAATAAGATTCCAACCATGTTAATGTCTCAATATCGAGATAGTTGGTAGGCTCATCAAGCATGAGCAAATCAGGCGCTTGAAGCAAAATGCGGGCGAGTGCGAGCCGTGTCTTTTGCCCCCCGCTTAAAGTTGCAATTAACGTATCGGGCGGAAAGCTCCCAAAGCCCATCCCGTGAAGGACGCTGTTTATACGGGTGTTGATTTCGAAGCCGCCTTGCTCACGGTACCAGTCTGAGCGCTTGGCATATCGATCGAGTGTATCGGCATAACGCTTCTCATCTTCATGCAGCGCCGGATCAGCAATTTTGACTTCGAGGTCGCGAAGCTCTTGCTCTGCTTCGATTAAATGGGAAAAAACGGCGCGCATTTCCGCCTCGATCGTCCGATTGGATTGCAAGCCGCTATTTTGAGCGAGATAGCCGATTTTGGTTTCTTTCGCTTTGTGGATCGCGCCAGAATCAGCGGACATTTCGCCAGCGATAATTTTTAGAAGCGTTGATTTGCCGGCGCCGTTAACGCCTACGAGACCGATTCGTTCCCGTTCCTGTACCTGCATAGAAATATTGGATAATACGACATTTACGCCGTAGCTCTTCGTTACGTTAGAAACTTGCAGCAGCATTTTGAAACCTCCAACAAAAAAATTGTAAAGAACGTATGCTTTCACTACTCAACAGTGTACCATAAACGAGCGCTAACATTGGCGAAAGTTGCATAACAGTGGTAAACTACTATTAATGAAAGAAAATGATGGGATGCAGAATAGGTGAATGCTTTTGGCAGAGCAAAATCAACTTGACGATAAAGCTTATATACGCAATCAGATGGCAATGAAGCGAAACAGCTTGTCATCGGAGCAGCGGAAATTATGGTCAGAGCAGGCATGCGCGAACGCGGAAAAATGGCTTGAGAAATACAATGCAGCAGCTCTGATGGTTTACGTCTCTTTTCGGAGCGAGCTTGATTTAACCAAACTCATTGAATGGTGCTGGCGAACAGGCAGAGATGTTATCGTGCCAAGATGCGTCGCAACTGATCGATCGATGACGCTGCATTATTTGCGCAGCTTTGACGACCTTATGCCTGGTGCCTATGGCATCATGGAGCCTAATCCCGCTGTTACACTGCCGATCGACGATGGTTACGTACCAGATATCGTATTGGTTCCGGGGCTCGCCTTCGATCGACAAGGAGGACGTTTAGGTTACGGCGGTGGATATTATGACCGATTTGCGGAAGCGGCAATTAGAAGTGCCAATATCAATAATGCGACAAAAACGTTATGGATAGGCGTGTCGTATGAGGTACAATTCATTGATGATGTCCCTACATTGGAGCATGATCTCAAAATGGATGGATGGATAACGGAATCAGGCATTTTTATGCTTTAACAAAAAATAGAGGCAAGCTATAATAACGAAACGGCTTACACCTTCACCTGGTGCAGCAGTCGTTTACGCTAGAGGGAGCGATAGAGGTGGAGCTGACGCATTTTAACGAGCAGGGACGGGCGCGGATGGTAGACATCTCTGAGAAGGAAGTCACTTCTCGCACAGCGGTTGCCCAAACCAAAGTAACGATGAATCCGGACACATTAGCACAAATCAAAGCAGGCAAGGTAGGGAAAGGCGATGTGCTGGCAGTCGCTCAGGTTGCAGCAGTCATGGCCGCCAAAAAAACAGCTGATTGGATACCAATGTGTCATCCGCTCCCGCTCACAGGCATAAATGTAGTATTCAGCGATAATGGAACGGATGAGCTTTACATAGAAGGCACGGTAAAAACGACTGGAAAAACCGGTGTCGAAATGGAGGCGCTGACAGCTGTATCAGCCGCCGCTTTAACGGTGTACGACATGTGCAAGGCGCTGCAAAAGGATATGGTTATTGGACCTACGCAGCTGGTTTCCAAAACGGGCGGCAAAAGCGGTGATTACCGAATTTCGTCAAACCCATGAGCGGACTAGGGATGGGAGGAATGGTAAATGCGGTGGAAGGTAGCAATATTAACAGCAAGCGATAAAGGCTCACGCGGGGAACGTGAAGATACAAGCGCGCAGGTTATTCGTGAGTTAATTGAGGAAGAGCTTGGCGGAGAAATTGTCGATTACCGGATTGTGCCGGATGAGCAGGATGAAATTATGGCTGCTATCATAGAAATGACCGAGTATTTCCATGCTGATCTTGTGCTTACAACAGGCGGAACAGGTCTTGCCGAGCGCGATATTACACCTGAAGCGACGCTGAAGGTCATTGACCGCGCTGTTCCGGGACTTGCAGAGGCGATGCGGATGGGAGCGCTCCAAAAGACGAGAAGAGCGATGCTCTCCAGAGGAGTATGCGGTATTCGAGGCAGCTCGCTTATCGTGAACCTGCCAGGAAGTCCGAAGGGCGTACACGAGAGTCTGATGGCGATCATGGATCAATTGCCGCATGCTTTGGGCATTTTATCCGGACAGCTGGGGGAGCATAGCTTATGAGTCAAAACCTTGAGCATGCAGAGGACGGAACAGAGCAGCTTGGCACCACTATACTTAGAGAAGTGTCCGTATATGATGCGATTGGAATGCGGCTTGCCCATGATTTGACGCGCATTATTCCAGGCCAGTTCAAGGGTCGTTTATTCAAAAGAGGGCATGTCGTAGTGGAAGCCGATATTCCGAGCCTCCTCGATATCGGTAAAGAGCATATTTATGTTATGGAGCTTGGCGAGAACGAGCTCCATGAGGATGATGCAGCGATTCGCATGGCAGAGGCTCTATATGGGGATCAGTTGATATTATCTGAACCGCATGAGGGGAAAGTTAGCATAAAGTCTAATATGCTTGGCTTAGCATCTATAGATAAAGGCATTGTTGATGCCATTAACGAGCTAGGAGAAATTGCGCTGGCTACGATTAAGACAAATACGGTCGTCAAGCCAAGGCAACAGCTTGCGGCAACGAGAGCAATTCCGCTGGTAGTGTCGAAAGCGAAGGTCGAGACGGTAGAGAGGCTTGCTGCCGAATACCGTTTGGCTAACGGTGGAGCGTCGCCGATTCAGGTACGCTCCTTCCGAAAAATCCGCGCGGGATTGTTAACGACCGGCGGAGAAGTTTTTAATGGCAGAATTGAAGATAAATTTGGTCCGGCCGTAAGAAGCAAGCTGGAGGAGCTTGGATCAGAGGTTGGGGAGCAGCGATTTGCGCCTGATGACCGACAAACAATTGTCAAGGAAATACACTATTTGCTTGAGCAGCGGTATGATATGATACTAGTAACAGGCGGAATGTCGGTAGATCCCGACGATCGCACGCCAGGCGCGATTAAAGCCTCTGGGGCGGATATCGTAAGCTATGGAACGCCGATGCTGCCAGGTTCGATGCTGCTCATCGGATATTTGAACGGAGTGCCAATTATGGGCTTGCCGGGCTGTGTCATGCATGATCCTTATACGTCTTTCGATGTGCTGCTGCCTCGTATTTTGGCGGGGGATACAATCGTTCGTGAAGATATTATGAGCATGGGATACGGCGGGCTTTATGGCTGCTAGTGTATAACGCTTACGAGGTAGCATTACTGCGTAAAGCTTTGAGGAGGTAACATCATGTCAGGAATAGGTGCAACGGGTATTATTTTGCTCGTCTTGGTTGCTTTGCTTTTGTTTGGACCGAACAAGCTGCCAGAGCTTGGACGTGCATTTGGGCGGACGCTGCGTGAATTTAAAGCAGGAGCAAAGGATATCATGGATGACGACGATCGCAAGGACAAGGATTCAAGCCGTGTTGAAGTGAATCGCTCGGAAAATATCGAGAAAGACAATAAGCGGCTTCCGGACTAATCGGGCCCGCTTTTTTCTTGAACAAAAGGGTGTAAACGCTAAGCGAAGGAGGTAAGTGCAGGTGGGATCGGAAGCAAACAACCACTCGGACCAAAAATCACGCAAGGCGCTTCTGCGCGAAGAAGGGCTTATGCCGCTTCTAGAGCATCTCGGCGAGCTGCGGAAACGAATCGTATATGTGCTCATTATACTAACCTTAGGCTTAGTCGTTGGGCTAATACTCGCGCAGCCTACCTATAACTTTCTAATGAGCCAGAAGCCAGCCAATACGATTTCCTTACATACGTTCTCGCTTTGGGATGGTATCGGCATGTATATGAAATTTGCATTTGTTATCGCCTTGATTTTGGCATTGCCTGTTATTGCCTATCAGCTATGGGCATTCGTAAAGCCGGCATTGCGAAAGAACGAGCAGCGCTCCACATTGAAATATGTTCCTTTCGCTCTAATCATGTTTTTGATCGGACTGGCGTTTTCGTATTTTGTTGTGTTTCCGCTCGCGTTCAACTTTACAAGAACGGTCTCGCAGCATTTAAACCTTGAGGAAACGTATGGCATCGCTCAATATTTTACGTTTATGTTTAACTTATTGATTCCTATATCGCTCCTATTCGAATTGCCGCTTGTTATTATGTTTTTGACGGCTATTCGTTTGGTAAATCCGAAGCGGCTGCGCAAAATGCGTCGCCTTGCCTATTTCATTATGGTGCTTATCGGAGTTATGATCACGCCGCCAGATTTCATCTCCGATATTTTAGTGGCGATCCCGTTGATCATTTTGTATGAAATTAGCGTATTTCTATCCGGAACGGTGTATAAAAAGCAGCTTGCGGCAGATGCCAAATGGGAAGCGGAGTATGGAGAATCACCTAATCATGCTTAGAAGGAAGAAGAGGAAATTTCTCTTCTTCTTTTTTTGTTGACAAAACAAGCCTGCCTGCGCAATAATTAAACAATCGTTTAAAACAGTTGTTTAAATAGAGAGCGGGAGTGGATAAAGATGAAACATGCACTGCAAGCATTTATGAAAAGACCGACTACTTGGGTGGGCATTATTACTGCTCTGATGTTCCAAGTTATATTCTCGGTGATATGGATGACGGGCTATAACGGCGTCACTGATCGCGTGGATCAATTGCGAATAGCGGTTGTGAATGAGGACCAGCAAATGGGTCAACAGATTTCAAGCGGATTAATTCAAAATTTGCCTTTTGACATGAAGAAGGTAGACAGCTTTGAAGAGGCAAAGCAACTGCTTGACGAGCGTGAGCTTCAAATGGTTGTTGTCGTACCGGCAGATTTCTCGCAGAAGGCGGCTGCGGCGGACGGTACAGCATCCATTCGATATATCATTAATGAATCTAATCCTGCGCTTATCAAAAGCATTATGAGCGGAGCGGCTGCTCAAATTACAGCAGAGGTTAATCGTCAGGCTGTTACAGGCGGCATTCAATCGATGCTTGGCAACATGAGCATGCCTGCTGAGCAAGCGGCGGCAGCGGCTCAAGGATTGTCGCAGCGCGTTACGTCGGATATTCAGTCCACGAATGCGGTTCAAGGAATGAACAATCAGATGGTTCCGATGATGATGGTGCTTGCGTCATATGTTGGAGCCATGATCATGGGCATGAATTTCGAGCAGTCTTCGATGGCTGCGAGCGCTGCTGTCGGCAGATGGCGCCGATTTGGTGCTAGAAGCATCATTAATATTGCGGCTGCTGTGCTTGTATCATTGGTTGGTTCGACCTTGCTTGCTTCATTAGGCGGCCAAATGGATCAAGGCTTCCTTCACATTTGGTTGTTCCAGCTGCTGTTCCTGCTAACCTTCATTTTCGTATCCCAGATGTTTCTATACTTGTTTGGGATGGCGGGCATGCTGTTTAACATTATGTTTTTGTCGGCGCAGCTTGTTACTTCAGGCGCCATCGTACCGCGTGAATTATTGTCGGACTTCTACGTTAAGCTAGGTGACATCCTTCCGGCTACTTATGCGGTAGATGGAACGATGAACATCTTGTTCGGAGGTCCGGCTGCAACGCCTGACGCACTGAAGCTCGTCGTTATCGCGATTGTCGCGTTTGCAGTCAGCGTACTTGCTGTAGCGATAAAGCGGCAAGCTGTTCAGCAGCAGCAGCCTTCAGCCGTTATTGCCGGTCAGAGACAGTAAAGCGAAGCTTGGTCTTGCTGTTTGTCCAGAAATACATCAAAATAAAAGAAATAGGCTTTCATGGAGGACGATCATGACAACAGGAGACGCGGATATAAAAATCAGAATACTGTTAGCTGCCAAAAAGCTGTTTGCAAAGTACGGCTTCGAAAAAACGACCGTTCGGCAAATATGCGAGGAGGCAGGAGCTAACGTCGCGCTCGTGTCGTATCATTTTGGCGGGAAAGAAAATATGTTCGGTGCATTATTCGAGACTTTTTTTCCCAATGATCAAATCGCCAAGATTGACCCCTCCCTTGATCCTGTGAAAGGTGTAAATCTCATTATTCGCGAGGTAACAAGGTTTCGTTATAGCGACCAACAGCTGATCAGTATCATCCAGCAGGAAATCGTCATGAATACGGAACGCATTCAGAAAATCCGCAAGCATGTCATGCCGATGTGGAAGCTGCTGAGACACTGGCTAAAGCAAGGTGAAGAACAGGGATTGTTCCATTTCCGCTCGCTTGATACCGCATTGATGTCTATTGTCGGCGCCTTATTATTTCATAGACATACGGATTATTGGGCGATTTTGCTTGAGGAAGAGCATCCATCGTTTGAGGCGTTGAGCGAGGATTTGACTACATTCATTATGGGCGGCCTTCAATATAAGGAAATATAGCAAAAATCAACAAATACCGTACGCGAGAAATCGCTGTGCGGTATTTTTTTAAGAACAGCCAGCCTTCTATTATTGTCTAACTGTTGATACAATTTATAAGCATGCAAAAGGCGAGCGACTGCCTGCTTTATGGCTGAAAGACGATGAAGAAGTCCTGCTCGGTGCGGAACAAACGATAAAAAATATTTGTGACGTAAGTTTGGTGCAAGCAATAGAATGAGTCAGGAATGAATGTTGTCCCTTTGGGTATAGTGTAAATTATCGGAAAATTAAAACCAAGCACTTGAAATTAACTTTGAAAATGAGTATGATAAAAATAGTTGTTAGCACTTGAAGGTTACGAGTGCTAACGAGAATAAAAGAAGCAAAAATTTTGAAGGAGGCTATTTTCAATGATCAAACCTTTGGGTGAACGCGTATTGATCGAAGCAATCGCGAAAGAAGAAACAACCGCTAGCGGTATCGTATTGCCGGATTCGGCGAAAGAAAAGCCGCAAGAAGGCAAAGTAGTAGCAGTTGGCAGCGGTACGCTGAAAGATGGCGTTCGTATTGCTTTGGAAGTTAAAGAAGGCGACCGCGTTCTTTTCTCCAAATATGCGGGTACTGAAATCAAATACGAAGGCAAAGAGTATTTGATTATGAAAGAAAGCGAAATTCACGCGATTTTTGAATAGCAGCCCGATTAGGGTCACATAGAAGGCAAGACATAGCAGTTCTACTTAAACTATTTTTGGGAGGTTTTACGTTAATGGCTAAGGAAATTAAATTTAGTGAAGATGCTCGTCGCGCAATGCTGCGCGGAGTTGACGCTCTTGCAAATGCAGTTAAAGTAACACTAGGTCCAAAAGGCCGCAACGTTGTACTTGAGAAAAAATTCGGAAGCCCGCTCATCACGAATGACGGTGTATCCATCGCGAAAGAAATCGAGCTGGAAGACGCTTTTGAAAACATGGGCGCTCAACTCGTTAAAGAAGTAGCAACAAAAACAAATGACGTAGCAGGTGACGGTACAACTACCGCAACTGTTCTTGCACAAGCGATGATTCGCGAAGGCTTGAAAAACGTTACTGCAGGCGCTAACCCTATGGTTATCCGCAAAGGTATCGAGAAAGCTGTTAGAGCTGCTGTTGAAGAGCTGAAAGTGATCTCGAAACCAATCGAAGGCAAACAATCGATCGCTCAAGTAGCTTCGATCTCGTCTGCTGACGATGAAGTTGGTCAACTGATCGCAGAAGCAATGGAAAAAGTGGGCAACGATGGCGTTATCACTGTAGAAGAGTCGAAAGGCTTCGTTACAGAGCTTGAAGTGGTTGAAGGTATGCAATTCGACCGCGGTTACGTGTCCCCTTACATGATTACGGACACAGACAAGATGGAAGCGGTTCTCGACAACCCTTACATCCTGATCACTGACAAAAAAATTACGAGCATTCAAGAGATCCTTCCGGTTCTTGAGAAAGTCGTACAATCCGGCAAGCAATTGCTAATCATTGCTGAGGATGTTGAAGGTGAAGCTCAAGCTACACTAGTAGTGAATAAACTTCGTGGAACATTCACTTGCGTAGCGGTTAAAGCTCCAGGCTTCGGCGACCGTCGCAAAGCAATGCTTCAAGATATCGCTGCTCTTACAGGCGGCCAAGTGATTACAGAAGAACTCGGCCTTGAGCTGAAATCGACTGGGGTTGAATCCCTGGGTTCCGCTCGTCAAATCCGTATCACAAAAGAAACAACAATCATCGTTGACGGCAGCGGCAACTCCGCTGACATCGTTGCTCGCGTGAACCAAATCCGCGCTCAACTGGAAGAAACAACTTCCGACTTCGATCGTGAGAAGCTTCAAGAGCGTCTTGCAAAATTGTCCGGCGGCGTTGCAGTAATCAAAGTCGGCGCAGCTACAGAAACAGAATTGAAAGAGCGCAAGCTCCGCATCGAAGATGCCCTCAACTCCACTCGTGCAGCGGTTGAAGAAGGTATCGTATCGGGCGGCGGTACAGCCCTCATTAACGTATACAATGCCGTTGCTGCTGTTAAAGCAGAAGGCGACGAGCAAACAGGCGTAAACATCGTTCTTCGTTCCCTTGAAGAGCCGCTTCGCACAATCGCAGCTAACGCAGGCCAAGAAGGCTCCGTTATCGTTGAGCGTCTGAAAAACGAAAAAATCGGCGTAGGCTACAACGCAGCTACCGGCACATGGGTAAACATGTTCGAAGCTGGTATCGTTGACCCTGCTAAAGTAACGCGTTCCGCATTGCAAAATGCAGCTTCCGTTGCGGCTATGTTCCTGACAACTGAAGCCGTTGTTGCTGACAAGCCAGAGCCGAAGGGCGCAGGCGCTGGCATGCCAGATATGGGCGGCATGGGCGGCATGATGTAATAACATCATAAAAACCCTTGATATATCAATGATTAGAGGACCCTTCGGGGTCCTTTTTTTGTATAAGTAACGAAAGGTAACATTCCTTGCAAAACAGAGAGAAAATAAAGTTTTAGACTGACAGTGCGTCATTAAACTGACGGGCAAGATAACCTGACAGATTATTTTTCATGGAAAGGATTTACTTTGAAGAAAAATCTATATAGTTACAAGTGCAAGGGCGTAAACACTTATGTGTTTATACCCTCATTTATGTTTAAGTATGCTATCGAATAAGGAGCCATTCCTGTAATGAAGTAATTTGAGCTTTGAATGAAAAATGCGCCTCTAGTATACTGTGAATTGTTCCGGGAAGGACAAACCCACATACGAAAAGAGGCGCACAAATGAAGTATAAG